>JAUYPV010000074.1 GCA_030697555.1 Hyphomonadaceae bacterium | reverse complement strand
CCGATCGGTCCTCGGCCAAGGGACCGTGGCGCGCCTGAGCTTTCCAGCGCCGCCCGACATTGCGCCGACCGTAGAGGAAGCGGACACAGGATCTACGCCGCCGATGCGGCTACGCCTGTTGCTGGTTGATGACGATCCGGTCCTGCTCAAGGCGCTGGGTGATGCACTCCGCTTGGACGGCCATCTCGTAACAATCGCAAACGGAGGCCAGGCCGGCATTGACGCATTTGCAGCGGCGAGCGGCGGCCGCGAGCCGTTCTCGGCCGTGATCACCGACCTCGGCATGCCCAATATCGATGGACGAAAGGTCGCTGCCGAGATCAAGGCCAGGTCGCCATCAACGCCTGTAATCCTGCTCACCGGTTGGGGTCGAGGCCTGATCGCGGATGCGGACATTCCACCTCACGTGGACCAGCTCCTCAGCAAGCCGCCCAAACTGCGCGACATCCGCGAGGCCTTGGCCCGCCACTGCCACGAGGCCAAGCTTGGCGGGAAAGCCCCATGACAGACCTATCGGGGCCGGACACCCAACGCTCACCGCGAATCCTCATTGTCGACGATGAGGTCGCAAACGTCACCGCGCTTCAGAGCACTTTGAGTCGCCACGGCTATGAGACTGAAGGCTTCGTCGATCCGGCTGAGGCTCTCGCATCCATTGAGCGCGGCGTTTTCGACCTGCTGCTTGCCGACCTCATGATGCCCGGCATGGGCGGCGTTGAGCTGATGCGAGAGGCGCTAGCGCGCGATCCGGACCTTGTCGGCGTGATCATGACTGGTGAGGGAACCATCGCAACGGCGGTGGACGCGATGAAGACTGGGGCGCTCGACTATATCCTCAAGCCGCTGAAGCTCAGCGTCGTTCTCCCGGTCCTCTCTCGGGCCTTGACCGTGCGCAAACTGCGCATCGAGAACGCCGAACTGGCGCAGAGCGTGCGCGAGCGCACGGCGGAGCTGGAAGTTGCGCGAGCGGAAGCCAAGTTTCGCCTGGCGATGGACGCCGCCAGAATGGGTGAAGTCGCCGTCGATCTGCGTTCCGAACAGGTGGTCCACACGCCGGCTTTCGCCAAGCTCCTTGGCTATCCGGCCGACCGCCGGCTCTCACTAGCTGAAATCCGAGAGTGCTGGCATCCCGACGATCGCACGCGGATCATCCAGGAGCGGGACGTGGCCATAGCCAGCGGGGCGGGCTTGTTTGAGACGGAGTACCGGATTGTCTGGCCAGACGGCACGACGAAATGGCTGACGGGACGCGGCCAGATCATACGAGATGCTTCCGGCGGCGCTATCGAGGCGAACGTCATCTATATGGACATCACGGAACGCAAATGGGTCGAGGAGAAGCAGAACCTCCTGCTGGCCGAGCTCAACCACCGTGTGAAGAACACGCTGGCCACCGTACAATCGATTGCGCTGCTGAGCCGTCTCGATACGCCGACGCCAGAGCTGTTTAGCGAGCGTTTCGAAGCGCGGCTTGGGGCGCTAGCTGGCGCACACGACCTTCTGACCCTGGCTTCCTGGGAGGGAGCTTCGCTGGCAGATGCCGTTAGCCGGACGCTCGCTCCCTATGTCCGAGCGGGCAAAGGAGCAAAGCGCATCGCCATCGGGGGGCCGATCGTGCAGCTCAGCCCCAATGCAGCCGTCACGCTGCACATGGCGTTCCATGAACTCGCAACCAACGCCGCCAAGTATGGCGCCTTGTCGACGCCTGAGGGCCGACTGGACGTGCGTTGGTCGATTGATCGAACGAGCGCACCCGTGACGGTTGAGTTCGTCTGGACCGAGCGCGGCGGACCTATTGTGATCCCGCCACGACGGCGAGGGCTTGGCCTCAAGCTCGTGGAGCAGGGTCTGGAGCGCGAACTCGATGGAACCGCCACGTTGCGGTTCGAGCCAGAGGGACTGGTCTGTCTCCTTCGGCTGCCGGCGTCGGCGAAGGTGGCCCCGCTATGAGCGGCGTGGATCCCTCCCTCTTCGGTCTCCGCGTCTTCGCCGTCGAGGACGAAGCGTTGATCGCGCTCATGCTCGAAGTCATGCTTGAGGAACTTGGCTGCAAAGTTGTGGGTGTCGCCGGAACGGTCCCACGTGCGCTCGCGCAGGTTGAAACGATGGGATCGGACATCGGCGCCGCCATCCTGGATGTGAACATCGGAGGGGAGAAAGTCTATCCTGTGGCGGACGCCCTCGCCGTTCGCGGCGTCCCCTTCCTGTTCTGCACCGGTTACGCGGCAACCGGCATAATCGAGCCCTATCGAGACCGGATCGTGCTCGACAAGCCTTACTCCAAGACCGCGCTTGCCAACGCGCTGGCGCCGTTGGCCGGCAAGCATCCCGAGCGCCATTGGCATCGATCGCCTGACACTGGGCGCACAAAGCGATAGCCGAGAGTGCGCAGGCCATCGGTCCGAAGGCGCCAGTGAGCGAACGAAGAGCGGATACGACAAGCGCCATCTTGTTCCCCGCAGCATGACGGCCGCTTCGCGATTGGCGGACCGGAAACCGTAGCACCGAAGACGAACAGCAGTAAGCGACCGAGCGCGCCGCCGCTTCCTTGCCGCGAGGCTATTTTGCCTGCACCGGCGTGCCTTGGCCTAAAACCAGTTGCCAGCGTCCATCGCGGCGAACGAGGACGTTCATAAATCGTATCGCCATTTCGCTGTACGCGCCTCTGTACGTTCCCTTCACATTCTCCACACCGGTCACGATGGCAGTCTCGCCATAGATAGACACCTTCATGTCGACTCCTTGATGTAGCTGGGCTTGATGACCTCCAAGTTTCCCTTACCCACTCGATCGAACAGAGCGATATCGTCCTTCCGCTCCACGACGCTGCCGTCCGTGACCTGGATGCGGAGCTCCTGACCGTAAAACTTTTCGAGGAAGGCGACGTCGCCGCTGATGCGCGCTGCACCCCACTCGTCGTGGAGCGCCACCAGTTCCTTTTCCGTTTGAGCCTGGTCCATGTGGCCGATCGAGTGAGCGCAGCCCGGCGCAGTCAGCACGAGGCCGAGCAGTCCGATGGCGGCGAAGGGTTTCATCACTGTGGTGAACTTGCTCATCCCGGCTCTCCTTGATTTAGGGCTATTATTCGATCTTCTCGGCGATCGGATCGTAGCTGGGGCTCATGACGAATTGCCCGGCGGCGGCGGCGTTGGGCGCCTCCTATCGTGGCCGATAGATCGGGCTAGCGTTTCGTGGCGCGCTTCGCATCCACCAAAAGGTGGAGATCGCCTTCCGCGCAAGCCGGGCTGATCTGAAGCCTTTTGTCGGGCCTTCAGCTTTCGATGGGTAGTGCGAATGACCCTGCCAGCGCCATCAGGTCGGCTTGGCGGTTAACGCCGGTCTTCTCGAACAGCCGCAGCAGATGCGTCTTCACCGTGCTGAGGCCGACGCCGAGTGCCTCGGCGGTCTCAGCCGCTGTCGACCCCGCAGCAATGTGCTCGAATACACGCGCCTCTGCTGTCGTTAACCCGAACAGCTCCGCGAACACGTCCCTGGCGGTGGAGGCAACAGATACTGGCGCAACGAAAACCGCCGCAATCACGCTCGGAGAAAGACCCCGGCGAAACTCGCCAAAGCGCAGCGGAAGCACGTGAAGCACGCGAGCCTCACCTGTTGAGGTCCGGGCCGGAATGCCAAACCCCTTTCGTCCCAGTTCGCTCTCGTCCCGGCTCGCCTGTCCGATCGCAGCCTCTAAAGCCGCTTCGACGCCTTTTGACCGCGACGACAGAACCTCTTCTGTTGCATGCACCACATCGCCAGCCTCCAGAAGCATCCGCGCCGCCCGATTGGCGTGGACAATCCGGAGGCCCGTGCCCACCAGGAACACGGGCGCGAGAAGCTGGTCGATCACGGCTTCGAACGTGGCGGCTTCCACCGTCTTGCAATCAAGCAACTGGGTAATAGTGGTCGCGCGCTGCAAATGCGGAATCAGCAGGCGCGCCAGTGCAATCTCCCGCTCGCCGATCGGCCCGGCGCTCTCGTGCCGGCCAAGGGTGACCGATCCGATGGAGTCCCCATCGCGCGCGATGATGATCGCGATGCTGTCGATCAAGCCCTGCGGCAGCGCCCACTCAAGCCGAAAACGACTCTCGCGGGCGCCAGCAGGCGCGTAAGAGCTGACGCGCGAGCGGACAGCCGGCTCTTCCATCGGAACATTACGATAGACCGCCTCCCCGCCCCAATCCTCGAGGACAGCCGCGCCGTAGTGCGGCATTCGTTCCACCCAGAGCGGTTCGATCCCGCTGGTGATATTCAGCAACTCCTTGCCTGATGGCAAGGCATGCAACCCGAGCACCGCATTGTGGAACCCAAGCTCCTTCCGGATGAGGGCAAGCGTGTTGGGCCACCGCTTCGGATCGATCGCGCAATCATAGATCGACCCGATCAGGTCCGACAGCGCTTCGGTGGAAATGAGGTTGCTCACGCCTGCACCACAGATAGGCCCCTTGCCGTGAATAAGCGGTGCCGCTGCTCGCGCCAAGCACAACCTCCACCGTTCGGTGGACGCGGCCAATCGAAATCTTGAGCAGGATCAATCCCAAACTTCCAGCCGGGACGTGATGCATGATCGGAGGCGCCTCCGTTGCAAGCAGGCTGCATGCCAGCGGGCCAGCCGACCGGATCTTCTTCGGCGGCATGGGGCTCGCGATGCTCCTCACCGTCTTCGCCGGCTTCGCCGCGACCTACTATCTGAGACCGCCGGGCGCCAAGCCGCTGACGCTTCTGCTCCAGGTGCATGGGCTCACGCTGACCGCTTGGATATTGCTGTTCGTCGTACAGACTGCGCTTATTTCAATCCGCCGCGCCGATCTTCACCGCAGCCTCGGCGTGGGCGGGATTGTGCTGGCGATGGCGGTGACGGTCTTTGCGACCTGGGTGGCGATCGTCGACCGGGGCCTTACCGACCAGCTGATCTTCCCCGCCGGGGCCATCCTGATGTTCGTGATCTTCGTGACGGCCGGATGGATCACACGCCGCCAGCCAGGCGCACACAAGCGCCTCATGCTGCTGGCCACCGTGAGCCTCTTGCCGCCGGCCATCGCCCGGCTGCATTTGCCTTTTCTGCCGCACGACTCTGTCGGTCCAAACGTCGGTGGACTGTTCTTTCTGGCCCCGCCCCTCGTCTACGATCTCGTGACTCGGCGGAGTGTACATCCAGCCCTGCTATGGGGCGGCATCTTCATGGCGGCCATGGTTCCGCTGCGGGTGTTCTTCCGCGACTTTGTCCTTTGATCCGGTATCGACCTGATCCTTCGACTGTCAGAAAAGGGCTCGGCGCACATGACCGATGATGTTGCGGCGATGAAGCTGGCGGGCACGTTGCGCCGGGAGCCTCCCGCTGCGCAACGGCGAGGCTTGTCGCGCTATTTCTTCGTCGGGCTCGGCGTCCTCTATACTATCGTCGCCATCGTTGGTTTCGCGCCGAGCGTCTACAAATACTTTATAGGCGAAGTGTCCTACCCACCGGTCGTGCACGTGCATGCGGTGCTCATGCTGGGATGGGTTGTGCTGTTTACGACGCAAGCCGGCTTCGCCGCGAGCGGCAAGCTGATCCGCCATCGGCAGGTCGGGTTTGCATCCCTGACGCTGGCCGCCGCGCTGTGGATTTCCATGGGCGTTGTGTCGATCGCGGCGCTCGTACGGTACGATCCCGCGCAATACGGATTCCTGATCAAGCCGCTGCTGATCCAACTCGGGCTGATGGTGGCGTTTCCGATCTTCTTGACCTGGGGAGTGCTGGCGCGCCGGGAGTCGAGCTGGCACAAACGGCTGATGACATTCGCGACGCTGACGCTGCTCCAGGCAGCGGTCGACCGGATGAACTGGCTTCCCAACGAAGGATTGCCGATGTTCTGGCATTACGGCGTGCGGCTCTACGTCCTCATGCTCCCGCTCTTTGTCTTTGACATCGTAACGCTCCGGCGTATCCATCCAGCTACGCTGATCGGCGCAGGACTGATCGTCGCCATGCACGGCGTCATCACCTACTATGCGAACGACCCAGGCTGGAAGGAACTCGCGATGAGCTTCTGGATGTCTTTGCGATAGTCACCGGGAGCGGGACGTGCCAACGATGCGCATCGCCATCCTGAGCTTTCTGGCCATCATGCTCTGCGATGCCGCGTCGGCGCAGCAGACCGACTCTCCGCTGCGCACAACCGATGGCCATCCCGACTTCCATGGCGTCTGGACCAACCGGTGGACGACGCCGCTCGAGCGTATGGCGCCTGGGCCGCTCAACATTTCAGAGGCGGAGGGCGAGGCGCTGCACAGCGCGTTTCTGGCGCGGCTGGATGCAGCCAACCCGCTGGGCGTGCGGGCGCGCGATCTCACCGGGCCGGTTGTCGTGCGCGGGCAGGCGAGGTCGTCGCTGATCGTGGACCCGCCCGACGGGTTGATCCCTTACACCGCCGAAGGCCGGGCGCGGCGCAGCCGGATCGGGGCCAACGGAACCGAAGGCGATGAAGGGCCGGAACGGCGGAACGGCACGGAGCGCTGCCTGATTTCGGGAAACGGCCACGCGCCTTTCCTGTCGCAGCCCGCGAACAATAACCGGCAGATCGTGCAGACGCGCGACCATGTTGTCATCTTCACGGAGAGCTACAACCAGCTGCGGATCATACCGCTCGATGGAACTTCCGGCCCCGTGCTGGCGTGGGGCGGGTCTTCGGCGGGCCGCTGGGAGGGCGACACGCTGGTGGTCGAGACGCGCGGATTTTCGGAGGGCGACCGGTTGCGCAACGCTTCCGGAGGCACGACGTTTCCCATCACGCCCCGAACGCTGATCACGGAAAGATTCACCCGGACAGGTCCGGACGAGGTGCTCTATCGCTTCAGCATCGATGACCCGGTTCTCTATTCCCAGGTCTGGACGGGGGAGTCGGTGTTTGCTCGCTCCTCCGAGCGGCTGTTCGAGTTCGCCTGCCACGAAGGCAATTACAGCATGGCCAACATACTGGGAGGCGCGCGAATAACGGAAAGCCGCGCGGCGGCCAAGGCGAAACCATGAGGAGATTTGCGTTCGCCGCGTTTATTTTTGCACTGGCTTCGAATGCTTCCGCGCAGTCATCGACAAGCATCCCCCGCACGCCCGACGGTCACCCTGATTTCGGCGGCGTGTGGGCGAATGAGTTCCGCACCACGCTGGAGCGCCCGCCGAACGCCACCAGTCTCCTCGTCAGTCGCGAGGAAGCCCAGCGGCTCTTCGACGAGGGCCTGAAGGCGCGACCGGACATGAGCCTGAACTATGGCCTGCCCGATCCATCGTTTCTGGCGAAGGTTCGCGGCGAGTTTCGCTCCTCCCAGGTCACGCAGCCGGAAACGGGCCGCCTGCCCTATACGCCTGCCGCCAGAGCAAGCCTTGCCGCCTCGCTTGCAACCGGCACAGACAGCCACGACCAGCGGCCATGGCCGGAGCGCTGCATCGGCGGCGTGAGTCTCACGCCGCTGCTCGTGGCCACGGAGAACAATCTGCGCCGCTTCGTCCAGACGCCAGACCTTCTGATGATTCATTCCGAGCAGTTCGGCGACACCCGCATCGTCGGCATCGACCGGCCGCGCCGCACCGGCGCATTGCCCTCGGAGATGGGCCAGTCCGTGGGGCGATGGGAGGGCGACACGCTCTTGGTGGAGACGGCGGCCTTCAGCTCCCAGCGGCCCGTGCGCGCCGTCCATGCGATCGCTGGATCGCGGCTGGTCGTCGGCACTGGCTCCCGCGTCGTCGAGCGCTTCACCCTGACGGCCCCGGACGAAATTCTCTACCAGTTCACCGTCGAGGATCCGGCGGTCTATTCCGCCACCTGGAGCGCGGAATACCCGATGCACCGTTCAAGCGAGCGAATGTTCGAGTTCGCCTGTCACGAAGGCAACTACGCCCTCGTCAACATTCTGAAGGGCGCGCGGGAAGGCGATCGGCGAGCGGTCGTCACCCAAACGAAAGGCGCAAAGCCATGATCCGCTCGCGCGCTCTGTCGGTCTTCATCTTTTCTTTCGCCGCCACAGCCGCCGCGCAGGCATCGCCATAACCCCACATCGGCGATAGCTGCCCTCGCCTCACAAAATGTCGTTTTTGTCAGGTCAATCGCGCCTGATTAGGAAGGGCAGAAGCCAACAGGTCTAGTTCCGCTTAAGTTACAATTCCTAGGTACTTGCCAATTTATACCTAGGAATTGTAACATGCGCCATGACCGTCTCCACCCAGCGCTCTGCCGCCATTGCCCTCGCCCGCCGGAAGACGGTGGCGCGCGCCCGCGATTTCGATGCCGTCGGAGTACCGCGCACCGTACTGATGCGCCTGGTTGACGACGGCGTGCTGTTGCGGCCGTCGCGCGGCTTCTATCAGCTGGCGGGCGCTGACGTCTCCGCCACCCACAGCCTTGCCGAAGCGTCAGCCGCCGCGCCCAAAGGTGTGGTCGCCCTTCTCTCGGCCCTGCAGTTCCATGGCCTCACGACACAACTGCCGCATGAGGTATGGATGCTGATGCCGTCGAAGGCCTGGGTGCCCACCTCACCGCCGGTCCGGCTGCGCATCCTGCGCGCCGGAGAGGAGGCGCTGAAAGCCGGTATCCAGCGCCATTCGATCGACGGCGCGTCGGTCCCCATTACCTCACCCGCCAAAACCATCGCCGATTGTTTCAAGTACCGCAGCCGCGTCGGCCTCGATGTCGCGATTGAAGCGCTCCGCGATGGTCTGAAACAGCGCAAGGCGACGCGCGCCGATATTCAGCGCTACGCCAGGATCTGCCGCGTACAGAACGTCATGCGCCCGCATCTTGAAACGCTGTCATGACAGACCAACCCAGGAAAGACCTCGCAGCCTCGGTCCGCGACCGGCTGCGAAACCATGCCCGCACGACGGGCCAGGACTTCCAGCGCGTGCTGGTGCGCTACGGCATCGAGCGCCTGCTCTACCGGCTCGCGCAGTCGGGGATTCGCGATCGCTTTGTGCTCAAGGGCGCAATGCTGTTCGTGGCCTGGGCGGATGCGCCCTTCCGCGCCACGGGCGACATCGACCTCCTCGCCTTCGGCGATCCCGCCGTCGATACAGCAAAATCCGCTTTCGCCAGCTTGTGCGATTTCAAGCCGAACATCGATGATGGACTGATCTTCCAGACCGAGACGATCGTCGTCGAACGGACGCGCGAAGGTGAAGACTACCAAGGCCTGCATATACGGTTCGACGCCAGGCTAAAAAACATCCGCATCCCGATCCTGATCGATGTCGGTTTTGGCGATGTCATCCATCCGGCGGCCCTCGATATCGACTATCCTTGCCTCTTGGCTGATTTCCCCTCACCCCATATCCGCGCCTATCCGCCTGCGACGGTCGTGGCCGAGAAATTCGATGCCATGGTGCGCTTCGGCGACCAGGCCACGCGTCTCAAGGATCATTACGACGTCTGGGCGATATCCAAGACGTTTGAATTCGACGTGCAGACGCTTACCGAGGCTGTGCGCCAGACGCTCGCCAACCGTGATCGCGCCACGCCAACCGATTGGCCTGCAAGCCTGACCGCAGCCTTTGGTGCGGATGAAGCAAACATCAAACAGTGGAACGCCTTCATCAGGCGGACCGCGCCGACACTGACGCCGCCACCCTTTGCCGAGCTACTCGCAGCGCTGCGCACTTTCCTTGGTCCCGTGCTGCGGGGTTTGCAGACGTCCGCTCCGGCTCTCTCCGGGAAGTGGCGCGACGGCCGGTGGACCGAATAAAACGGATAGATCTGGCATGGACATCATGGTCGCCGCGCAGAATCTGGAATAGCTCCAGCACCGCGATGCGCGCCTCAATGGTCCGCGTGTCGATCAGGGCTGTATCATGCGAAACACCGCTGAGGCGACGCATGCTGCGCCGGTTCTTGGCCCTCTAACGGCGTCCATCACGCCACCGCTCAGCCTCATGTCCATCATAAGCATGAGATCAGTCAGGCACCGGGCGCCATCGACAGCAAGCCGTAGAGATCGGTGGCGACATGAGCGAGCATCAGCTTGAGCGCATCGCGTCGCCAGAGGTAAAGCGCGGTCAGGATGCCGCCTGAAACGAGGGTTGTGAGCGCAGGTCCGCCCCCAAGATGGGCCAGTGGACAATCGTGAAGACGAGGAGCGAAATGCCGCCCGCTAGCCAAGCGCTGCCGGTCAGCTTTTCAAGCTGCTCGATGACGTAACCGCGATAGAGCCATTCGTCGCCAGCGGCCACGCGCCAAGGTCTTCCACAATGGTACAGCGATCCAGCTGCCGGCAGAACGAAGATCGGATCACGACGCCAACGAGTCTGATGTTTTTCGCTGGACTCAATTCAAGTTGGGCGAAGATGCAGGGACGGTCGGCGGCGTGATTGCGAGCGGACGTCGCGACGGCGCAAATCTCTTTTCAGCCACGCTCGCCAAGCAGCTCGACGTCACCTCCAGTTGCTCCGTGTTGCCGCATGTTTCCGAGCCGCTCGCTCGAATTCAGTGTGTCCACAGTGTGTCCGCGGGCTCGTAAGCATCTGAAAAGATTGAGCTATCGCTCCAGTCCATCATAGCATCGGGAGCATCCGTCGGGTGCTCTGAGGAGAGTGTTGCGACTTCGCTCTTCGATTGCGCGAGCACGGCCTTTCCGACCCTTTCCGGTCATTTCCGACTCGATTCCCGTTCGTCTTACGGCGCCAAACATCATCTTCTGTACCAAGGAGATTGATCATGCTTGCCGCCCTGCCAGTTGAAATTGTCGAAGCCAGGCCCGCCGTGCGTCGCCAGCAGCTTCGCGAACTCGTGCCGCTGGCCGACACCACGATTTATGAGATGGAGCAGCGGGGGGACTTCCCGAAGCGCTTCTACCTGACACCCCGTTGCCCGGCCTGGGATCTCGGAGAAATCAATCATTGGCTCGCTGCACGACGCGCGGCCGTCAGCCCTGTCTCGCCGCCGCACCCAGACGTGCGGCGGCGAAGAGCGCGGCCAGTGCGGGTCTAAGCCTGCGGATCGTGGGCAACCAGCTCGATAGCCGGCGGCATGAACGCGGCAGTGTACTTCTCGCCCTTGATCCAGGCGTCAACCATGTTGGCCCATTCCTGCAACATGTGGCGCCGTTGAGGTTCGTATTCAGCCTTGTTGTATACCCCTCGAACAGTACGCCCGTGTTCGTGCGCCAAACATTTCTCGATCCAGTCACTGTTGAAGCCGACCTCGTTCAGCAACGTAGAAGCGGTGCGCCGCAGGTCATGCACCGTGAATGGCGCAAGCGGAAGCTCATCGGTCGTCGCAATCTTCGCGATAGCAGCGGTGACGCGATTGAAAACGACTCGGCACATCGGCTCATCGGTGTCGTACCGCGACGGCAGCAGATACCGCGAATTGCCCGCGCAGGTTTTTAAGGCGATGAGAATGTCGATCGATTGATCAGATAGGTAGACGTTGTGAGGCTTGGACTTCTTCATCCGCTCCTTCGCAATGGACCAAACTCGATTTTCGAAATCAAATTCATTCCACGTCGCTTCAAGCAGTTCGCTCTTGCGAACCATGGTGAGCAGAATGAGTTTCAAACCAAGGCGGATTGTCGGCATGGTCGCTACCCGCTCAATGAGTCTGAACGCAATCCTGATTTCGCTGGGCGACAAAGCCCTGTCTCGGATCTCGAATGTCGCGATGGAAGACGGAGCAACGGAGTCCGCCGGATTAAGGACTTTATCGCCGTGCAGGATGGCAAAAACGAATATTTGTTTGACGATATCCCGCACGTGGATCGCCGTTGCCGGCGCTCCGCGTTCTTTGACCTTGCTGCATAGCGCTCTCAGGTCGTCGGGCGCGACCTCGGACAGGAGGCGGTTCTTCCAGGTCGGCGCAATATCGCGGTCGTAAATGTGCCGACGCATCTCCTTCGTGGACTGCGCAATTTTGGCCTCCTTGAAGTAGTGCTCGCCCCATTCCCCTAAGGTCCGCGCGGTTGAAAGCCGACGTTTCTCGCGCTGCTTTTCCTGGGCTGGCGATTGGCCGGCCTTTACGGCTTTGCGGGCATCGATGCATCGCTCGCGTGCCTCAGACAGTGTGATCCCATCGCGACCGTATTGGCCAAGGGTCAGCGTCTCCCGTCTTCCATGTAGCCGGTAGTCAAATCGGAAGACGATCGTGCCCGTGGGTTTGACCTGGGCGTACATACCGTCACGGTCTGCGACTTTGTAAGTTTTGTCCTTTGATTTCAGGTTTTTGAGTGCTGTGTCGGTCAACATTTTTCCGCTCCTGTTGGATGCAGAGAGGCGCGAAAGCAGGGCTGAAATACCGTCAGCCAAAATACCGTCAGAACTCGCCTATCCGCTTGGTTTTGCAGTCTATTTCAGCTCAGACGTGCGGAAACGGCGGGAAAGGTGCATGACGGTATGGGATCAATCGGCGAGCACCGATGTCGAGATACCGTCGCGCGTACCGCCAGACCGTCACGCTGCTCAGCGAGCGGTGGCGATAGATATCGATTGGATTTCTAATGGAGTTTCAGGGCGTTGAGACAGTTCGCCGATAGATTTCGAACCGCCCGGAAAGGCACTGAATCATTCCCACTCGATCGTGCCGGGCGGCTTCGAGGTGATGTCGTAGACGACGCGGTTGACGCCTTTTACTTCGTTGATGATGCGCGTGGCGGTGCGGCCGAGAAAGTCCATGGGAAACTGGTAGAAATCGGCGGTCATGCCGTCGGTGCTCGTGACGGCGCGGAGGGCGAGGACGTTATCGTAGGTGCGGCCGTCGCCCATGACGCCTACGGAGCGCACGGGCAGCAGGACGGCGAAGGCCTGCCAGATCTTGTCGTAGAGACCAGCCTTGCGAATTTCGTCGAGATAGATGGCGTCGGCTTTCTGGAGCACAGCGACGCGTTCGGCGGTGACTTCGCCGGGGATGCGGATGGCGAGGCCGGGGCCCGGGAAAGGATGACGGCCGATGAAGGCGGGCGGCAGGCCCAATTCCTTTCCGAGTGCCCTAACCTCGTCCTTGAAGAGTTCGCGCAGCGGTTCGACGAGCTTCATGTTCATGCGCTCGGGCAGGCCGCCGACATTGTGGTGCGACTTGATCGTCACCGAGGGGCCGCCGTCGAATGAGACGCTCTCGATCACGTCGGGATAGAGAGTGCCCTGCGCCAGGAAGCCGGCGCCGCCGATCCTCTTGGCTTCGCGCTCGAAGATCTCGATGAACTTGGCGCCGATGAATTTGCGTTTCTTCTCCGGGTCATCGACGCCCTTGAGGCCGCCGAGGAAGTCGGCGCCGGCGTCCACATGGACGAGCGGGATGTTGTAGTGATTGCGGAACAGCGAGACGACCTCGTCGGCCTCGTTGGCGCGCATCAAGCCTGTGTCGACGAAGACGCAGGTGAGCTGGTCGCCGATGGCTTCGTGGATCAGCACGGCGGCGACGGATGAATCGACGCCGCCGGAGAGGCCGCAGATCACCCTGCCCTTGCCGACCTGGGCGCGGATCTTCTGTATCTGTTCGGCGCGCAGGGCGGCCATCGTCCAATCGCCCTTGAGGCCGGCGACTTTCTTGACGAAATTCTCGAGCAGTTTTGAGCCATCCGGCGTGTGGACGACTTCGGGATGGAACATGGTGGTGTAGTAGCGGCGCTTCTCGTCCACAGCGATGGCGAAGGGCGCGTTCTCGGACGTGCCGATCACCTTGAAGCCTTCGGGAAGCTGCGTGACGCGGTCGCCGTGGCTCATCCAGACCGGATATTTGCCGCCGACTTTCCAGAAGCCGTCGAACAGCGGGCTGGCTTCCCTGATCTCGACATCAGCGCGGCCGAATTCCGCGGCGTGTCCGCCCTCGACTTCACCGCCGAGCTGCACGGCCATGGTCTGCTGGCCGTAGCAGATGGCGAGGATCGGCACGCCCAGGTCGAACGCGGCCTTGGGGGCGCGAGGGGAATTCTTCGTGGTGACGCTGGCGGGCCCACCGGAGAAGATCACCGCTTTCGGATTGAAGCCGGCGGCGAGGACCGCATCAGCGCGGTTGTAGGGATGAACTTCGCAGTAGACGCCCATTTCCCTGAGCCGGCGTGCGATGAGCTGCGTCACCTGACTACCGAAATCGACAATCAGGACCCGCTCATGCTGGGGGGCGCCGGAAGAATTTTGGGATGTGAGACTCGCCATGGCGTCAGATGAAGAAGTTCGGGCGCCCCGTCAATCGGGCGGCCACGGAATCCACAAATGGGGAGCGCCGGGCGCCTGCCCGGCAAGACGGATCAGTAGCCACCGAACTCGCGGCAAAGCTTGGCCGGGCAGGCGCCCGGCGCTCCCCAATCGCTAGCGTCCTTGCAACGCCGCAAGCGCGATGCGTTCTTTGTGCACGAGGCGGCCAATGTCGTCGTAGAGCGCGAGGCTGATCTCGCCCTTGTCCCAGTCGATGTCGACCGCTCCGAAGTTGGACTCCCAGAATACGGGACCGATGCGCGCAGAGTCAGGCGGCCCTGGCGGGATGTGCAGATCCTCCCGCCATGGGAAGTTGAGCGAGCTCGCGGTGAGTTCGAGCAGCGGATACGCCACGCCCTCACTTCGCCGATAGTGCGCGCCGACATGGCTGTCGCCTGAGACGATGACGACGCCGTTCGTCTGGTCGATCAGTTTGAAGAGCCGTTCGCGTTCCGCTGGATATTTGTGCCAGCCATCGAGGCGATCGGCATCGCACAGGACTGGAATGGGAGAGGCGAAGATGCGGAGGTCGGCAGACTCCGCGAACGTCTGTTCGAGCCAGCGCCACTGGATCTCGCCAAGGAGAGATTTTTTGGTGAGGAAGTAGTGCAGGTCGAGCAGGATGAGCTGGGTACGCTTCCCGGTGGGACCCACGGTCCGCGAATAGTAGACGCCTTCGCGGTGCCTGCGCGGATCGTCGAGTGGCACGGCCCAGACTTGCTTGAACAGCGCTTCAGTCTGGAGACGGGCCGGGAAATCGGCGCCTGCGTTGTTCATGCCGTAGTCGTGGTCGTCCCAAACGGGAAGGACAGGCGTTGCGGCTCTCAGGGCGGCGAAGTCCGCTTCGGCGGCGAGGAGACTATAGGCTTCGCGGAGTTCGAGGAGTTCGGGCCGGCCGTTTTCGTCGCGCTGATAGACATTGTCGCCCAGGTAGAGGAAGGCGTCGGGCTTCAGCGCGAGGATATGCTGCCAGACGTGCGACTGCTTGAACTGCGGCGCATAGCAGGAGCCGAAGCAGACGCGGGTGAGCGCCTTCGTTTCATCGAGCGGCGCTGACGGCATTAGCGGCGGGACGGGCAGCTCCGCCGATCCGTCTGAAACCGGGCTCGGCTCGCTTGCAGTCATGGCCCCTCCGACGTGGCGCAATCCGGGGCGACCAGCGCTTCCGCCGACGGGGCGTCCAGAGCTTGTGGGATCACGCATTCTTTCCGCAGGAATCCTGCCCTCAAACGGAGCATCGCGGCCGGATTGTGAGCGTCGTGAAGGCGCCTGCCCTTGCGGATGGGTGCGGTTAGGTGGCGGCGCCACGAGCCCGCATGCGAAAGCGATTCATCAGGACCGCCAGCTCGTCGCGGTCGAGCGAATAGAAGTCCGGGATGGCGATGCGCTTTCTGTCGCTGGCGCTGCTGACAACCACAGGACGCACCTCCGCCTTGAACTCTGAGCACTCGTCCCATGTCCGGCGCTCGCGGAAGAACAGATAGCGGTAGTCGAACCCGTCCCGCCGCAATCGCAGCCCGCCCCACATGCCGCCCAGCATCATCAGGCGAATGGCGCCGAGCGCGAAAGCGACCGCCGCGGCTGCTATCGCTGCCGCGGCCCATGGCGCGGGGCCGGTTACGCTGGCGAACCAGATGAAGGCCCCGGTTGCCGCAAAACAGACGGCCGCGCCGATCAGGATCTTGGGGCTGACCTTCAGCACCACCTCATCGGGCAGCGCCTCGCTCACCCAGCTCTCCGCATAGTGGCGACGAAGAAGCCATCGCTGCCGGCCGAGCGCGGCGTGAGCCGCAGCGAGCCGTCGGGTCGCTTGCATTTCTTCACCAGCCTGGCGCCGGCGTCGGTCAGCAGGCCGGAGCGGATCGCGGCATCGGCCGCGTCTTCCTGTTTGAAGTCGTCGCGGTCGATCAGGAAGCTCGCGACCTGATCCTCGTTCTCCTCCATCAGGAAGGAGCACGTCACATAGACCAGCCGGCCGCCGGGCCTCACGTAGGTGCAGGCGGTGCGCAGGATCGTTGCCTGATCCTCCATCCGCTTCTTCAGCGCGCCTTCGCTGACGCGCCATTTTGAATCCGGCTTGCGCCGCCATGTGCCGACGCCCGTGCAAGGCGCGTCGATGATCACCAGGTCAAGCTTGCCTTCCAGATCGTCGAGCGAGGCGTTTTCTTTCGGATGGCGGAGCTGCACGTTGCGGATGCCCGCACGGTCCATGCGCGGGATCAGGGCCGAGAGGCGACGGCCATCGACGTCGTGCGCGAAGATCTGGCCTTTGTTTTCCATCATCGCCGCCATAGCGATGGTCTTGCCGCCACCGCCGGCGCAGTAGTCCAGCACCTGTTCGCCGGGTTTCGCGCAGCTCGCGGCCGCAGCGATCTGGCTGCCCATGTCCTGCACTTCGACCCAGCCTTTGGAGTAAGCGGGGATCGCCTCGACGCTTTCGCCGCGGTCAACCGCATCGGGCGCGGGAATGCGGAAGCCGTATTTCAGCTCAGGCATCTGCTTTGCCTTGACGCTTTCCAGCGCCCGGCCTGCCTTGTCCGCATCCGATTTCAGCGTGTTGACCCGCAGGTCGACCGGCGCACGGGAGGCCATCGCCATCGCCTCGATCACGGCTTCCTCGCCGAATGCCCGTTTCAGGCTCGGCGCCAGCCATTCGGGATAGTCTCCCTGCACGTGCGGCGGCGCGGATGGATCCGGCGCGAGCAGCACGCCTTCGCGCTCCTGCGCCGACATGGCGGCTGGTGCGTGCTCGTCCTTGAACGCTTCCTCGATCTTGCGCACGTCCCAGCCCCAGGCGTGCTTCAGCGCGCCGATCGCCAACGGACGTGGACCCGTTGCGCCCATCGCGTGTTCGATCGAATTCTTCTTGCGCAGCGCATCCAGCACCAGGCCGGAAATCCACGCGCGATCACGCGCGCCGGCGAAGCGCGAGCGCTTCCCCCAGTCGCGCACGGCGTCCTTCACAGGGGTGCGCCGTTCGAGCACGTCGCGAAGGACTTCGATGGCCGCCGCTATCTTGCCGCCATCACGCATGCTCTCAGACGCCCAGCACGCGCCGCGTCACGTTCACCAGCATCGACAGGAGCACCAGGCCCGACGCCAGGAACACGGCAAAGCGTATCGGCACGACGTTGAGGGTGACGAACACTGCTGCATGCACCCAGCGCAACGCTACGAATACCCACGCCATGCCGGCCAGCAACGGCGATTCGGCGTGCAGCCACAGGATGAGCAGACACAGCATGTAGAATAGCGTCGGGACCTGGAACTGGTTGTTGAAGGCGTCGGAAATTTGTGTCGTCCATTTCGGGAAGATCGGACGGCCGTGATCGTCGCGCTTCACCTTGCCGGCACGGAGCGCGGCGATGCGTGGCGCGGGCATCATCAAGAGCAACACGCCCGCCAGCGCGGCCTGCGCCAGCATGGCGACCACGATCTGGCGCTGGATATCTGAAAGCTCGATCACGGGTGTGGACCTACGCCGCCGTGACGATGCGCCAGCGCGCGGCCGATGGCGCGTATGTCCTTCAGCACGGCATACTTGCCGATGCGCACAGCATCGCCGGGGGCGCCTTCGATATCCATGATCAGCATGGGCAGGCCCTGGTTCTCCTCGCCCACCAGCTCGATCACTTCTTGGCGCGGACGCGGGAAGCCGATCCGGCGCACGTCGATCCTGTCATTCCAGTGCGGATTGGCGAGCAGCGCGCCTTCCATGGTCGCGCAGTCATTGCAGTACCAGTCGAACGGCCCGTCGGTGAACGGGGCCTTGAGGATAAAAAGTTGGTCTTTCATGGCGCCCTCTTAGCGCGGCGGTCAGGCTGTCGCCAGCGCCTTGGTGATGGCGCCCGGCCGGTCGGCCTCTGACAGGCGAAACAGCTCAAGCCATTGCACGCCGGCGAAGAAGTATTCGAAATCCTCCGGCATCTTCGCGGCTTCGAGGAAGACGGGAAACATCGGCTTCTTGTAGCGGTCCGCCAGATAGACTTCGCGCTTGATGTGGTCGCTTTCGAAGGCGTGCGAGGAGCACATCACGACGACGCTCTTGGCGCCCTTGATCGCGCGGACGATTTCCCCGGCCCAGCCCTCGCCGGCCTGGATGCCGCCCTTGTCGATCCAGACCTCGCGTCCGCTCTGCTCGACGATCTTCACGACCGGCTCGACAGCGCCGGAGTCCGCGTGGGCGTAGGAGATGAACACGGCGGTTGCGAGCGGCTGTGGCGCCGGGGCGGCGGCGGGCGGCGGTGGCGCTGCTGCCTCCGCCCGCTTTGCGGCGCCTTTCGGCTTGGGCGCGGGGCGAAGCGCCTGGGCGAAGATCCAGAGCAGCAGGATAACGCCGAGCCCTGCCACGCCATACGCCAGGTTGGTGAGCAGCAGCGTCGACTCCGGACGCAGAAAGACTTCCCATCCGGCCCAGCCAAGCGCGCCGGCCGCGATGATCAGGAACAGGGTCGGCAGGATCGATCCGCGTTTCGCTGCAGCTGGCGCGGGCGCAGTCCTTTCCCGCGAAACTCCGCCGTTGAACCCCCCCGGCGAAGGCCGGTCGGCCACGGACGGTGCGGGCAGTATCTTTTCACCAAGCGCAGGCGGGGCGCCCGACCCCGAAGACTGAGCGCCGGACTGGCTTTGCCTCGATACCAGCGCCCGGTTCATCGCCTCGCGCGCCGCGCGCTCCACCTGCGGCCATACGCTGAGCTGGCGCCCCGTCTCGAAACTCGCATCGACCGCCGGCAAGTCGCGGAGCCCGACCGGCAGGAACGCATGATCCAGCTTGACGAGAACGAGCCGCTCGTCCTCCCACGCCTCCAGCATGCGCCGCTCAATCTGCATGCGATGCGCGGCGAAGACGCTCTTCTGCGACCACAGCGCGACCACGACGTCGGATGGCTGCAGGTGGCGAAAGCCCTTGGCGCCCGTCTCGGTTTCGACCACCAGCCCGCGCGACTTCAGGAAAGCCTTCAGATCGTCCGCAGCCGTCTGGTCGGCCTCGGCATGGGCGATGAAAACGAACATCTGACTTACCTCACCCCGACTGCCCCGATTTCGTTCAGTCGCCGCCTTACCCGGTCGGCAACGAGTAGTTCGGCGCTTCGCGCGTCATCTTCACGTCGTGGACATGGCTTTCGCGCAGGCCGGCGCCGGTGATCTGGATGAACTTCGCTTTCTTGTGCAGTTCCTCGACCGTCTTCGCGCCGACATAGCCCATCGCGGCACGGAGGCCGCCGGCCATCTGGTGGAGGATCGGTCCGACCGGGCCCTTGAACGGAACCTGGCCTTCGATGCCTTCGGGGACGAGCTTCTGCTGTTGCACGTCTTTCTGGAAGTAGCGGTCGGCTGAGCCGCGGCCCATCGCGCCGAGCGAGCCCATGCCGCGATAGTCCTTGTAGGCGCGGCCCTCATAGAGGAACACCTCGCCGGGGGCTTCTTCGGTGCCCGCGAGCATCGAGCCCATCATGGCGGAGGATGCGCCGCCGGCGAGCGCCTTGGCGAAGTCGCCGGAGAACTTGATGCCGCCGTCAGCGATGATCGGCGTATTCGATTTCTGCGCGGCGTTGGCGCAGTCGGCGATGGCCGTGAGCTGCGGCACGCCTACGCCCGCGACGATGCGCGTGGTGCAGATCGAGCCAGGGCCGATGCCGACCTTCACGGCGTCGGCGCCTGCATCGATCAGGGCCCTGCAGCCGTCTGCAGTCGCCACATTGCCGGCGATGACCTGCACGCGGTTGGACAGTTTCTTCACGCGCTCGACCGCCATGAGGACCATCTTGGAGTGGCCATGCGCCGTGTCGATCACCAGAGCATCGACGCCTGCATCAATGAGCGCCTGCGAGCGTTCGAAGCCAGCATCGCCCACGGTAGAGGCAGCGGCGACGCGCAGGCGGCCCTGCTCGTCCTTGCAGGCGTTCGGGTTGGCCTGGCGCTTGTCCATGTCCTTGACGGTGATGAGGCCGACAATATGGCCGTTCTCGTCCACCACGATCAGCCGCTCGATGCGGTGCTTGTGCAGCAGCTTGCGCGCCTCGGCGGGATCGACGCCTACGCGCACGGTGATGACTTTCTTGGTCATCAGCTCGACGATGGGCTGGTTCTCGTTCTCGGCGAAGCGGACGTCGCGGTTGGTGATGATGCCGATCAGCTTGCCGGGGCCGGAGCCTGACGGCTCGACCACGGGAATGCCCGAGATGCGGTGACGCTCCTTGAGCACCTTGAGCTGGCGAAGCGTGACGTCGGGGGTCACCGTGACGGGGTTAACCACCATGCCGCTCTCGAACCGCTTCACCTGGCGGACCTGTTCTGCCTGTTCCTCGATCGAGAGATTGCGGTGGATGACGCCGATGCCGCCGAACTGGGCCATGGCGATGGCGAGCGCGGTTTCGGTCACCGTATCCATGGCGGCCGAGATAATGGGGGCATTGAGGGCGATGTCGCGGGTGAGCCGCGTCCGGATATCGACCTCGCCCGGGATGACCTCGGACGGGCCCGGCTCAAGCAGCACGTCGTCGAACGTGATGGCCTGGCGAATCCGGATTGAAGGGGGGTGCTGTTCCATAGACCCGTCTATCGATTCTCCCGGGCCTTGGGAAGTGGTCAGAAAACGACAGCGCCGCAACGGTTATGGACCGCTGCGGCGCCGTTCAGTTCGGTAACCGCGGACCTATTGAGTCACGAAGCACTTGCCGAGCGCATTGGCGAATTTCTGCTCGGCCTTGGTGTCCATGCCGTTGTCGGTGAACCATTTCTTGGCTCGGACCGCGCCCATTCCGGAGCGGGTGATGTAGCCCTCCCACGCCCACTGGAAGTAGGCCTTCTGGCCCTGATCGGCGGTGATGGCCTTGCCGGCGCATTCGCAGACCGTCTTGTCGATCTTGCCGTCGGTGGTGCAGCCGGCGACCCAGTCGGCCTCGGTGGCGTAAGGCTCCGACAGGCCAGGCATGCCAGTCGATGCCGGCGCGGGAGGCGGAGGCGGCGGGGGTGGCGCAGCAGCGGGGGCCGTTTCCGCCGGGGCGGTTGTCGTCGTTCCGCTGTCGCAGGCGGTGGCGGCCAAGGCCGTCGCGGCCAAGGCGATGATAAGTGCAGTTCTCATCGGGTATTCCCTCCCAGGACCTGAATGCCGGACGTGAATCGTCCTGTTGCGGCAGGTTCTAGCCTATTTCGGGAAGGAATTCAGCGGCCTTTGAAGCCGGTTGCGATAACAAAAGTTTCTGGGCTCTCCGGACGGCTGGCCGGAGGCTTCCAGTGCCGGACATCCGCGAAGTTCGCCTTCAGCGTCTCGAGCAGCGTTCCCTGTGCCCCGCCCTGAAAGACCTTGGCGACGAACGTCCCGCCCTTCGCCAGGTTGTCGATTGCGAACTGGGCGGCGATCTCGGCCAGACCAACGGTACGGATGTGATCGGTCTGCTTGTGGCCGGATGTGTTGGCCGCCATGTCGGACAAGACAAGCGTCGGGCTGTCGCCGAGCGCCGCTATCAGCTTCTGCTCCATGCCCTTCTCGGTGATGTCGCCCAGGAAGATCCGGGCCTCGCCGACCGGATCGACCGGCAGCAGGTCAACGCCGGCAATGCGCGCCGCACCCTTCTCGAACGCCACCTGCAGCCAGCCGCCCGGGGCGCAGCCAAGGTCGATGATCCGCGCGCCTTTCTTCAGAACGTGAAATTTCTCGTCGATCTCGATCAGCTTGTACGCGGCCCGTGCGCGATAGCCCGCCTCCTGCGCGCGGCGCACGTAGGGATCGCGTAGCTGACGGTCGACCCAGTTGCGCGACGACTTGCCCAGCGTCTTCTTCCGCACCTTTTCCTTCTTGCCCATCGTGCGGCCGTCGATAGGCGCGCGGGCGTCCTTGGGCGCCTTCCAGCGGCGGCGGCCCTTGCTGTCTTCCTCAACGGTCATGTCGACGCTCCCTGCGCGGGCGCCGCGCCAGCCTGCGGTGCGCCGCGGCGTCCGCGACGCCTGCGTTTCTGCCGGCCTCCGCCGCTTCCATGCATCATCGACAAGAGTATGCCTTCGCGCAGCCCGCGGTCGCCGACACGCAAGCGCGCCGCCGGCCACACCGACCACACGGCATCGAGGATCGCACAGCCCGCGAGAACGAGATCGGCGCGCTCGGGTCCGATGCAGGGTTCCGCCGCGCGCTCCTCCGGCGTCAGGTCGTGCAGACGCTGGCGCGCTTCCTCCGCGCCCTCGCGCGACAACCAGATACCGTCCACCGCCGCGCGCAGGTAGCGGTCGAGCCGGAGATGCACGCCTGCAAGCGAGGTGACTGTTCCCGAATTTCCGATCAACTGCCCGCGCCCCGCGGCGAACAGCGGTCCGAAGCGCGTCGCGGCGTCATTGGCGAGCAGGAGCTGGCGCACATGCTCGACCATGCGTGGATACCAGCCCTGTTCCCTGTCCTCGAAGCTTTCAGCGAGCGTCACCACGCCGACCGGGAATGACGCCCATCCCAGGATAGGCGGACGCACGGCGCAGCCTTCGACCCCGCGCGCGGCTGCTGCCTTGGCGTCGATCCAGCACAGCTCCGTCGATCCGCCGCCGATGTCGATCACCAGCGCGAAGTCGTGACCGCTGTCGACCAGGTCGAGCGATCCGAGCAGCGCATACTTGGCTTCTTCCTTCGGCGTGATCGTCTCCATGCGCAGGCCCAGCGTGCGATGCACATTGTTGAGGAACGACTTGCCGTTACCGGCGGCGCGGCACGCCTGTGTCGCAATGTAGCGCGCCTCGACCGGCTGGTGCTTCTTCACCTTGTCGACACAACGCCGCAGGGCGTCGATCGCCCGCCCCATCGCCTTGTCTGACAATTGCCCCGTACGGGCGAGTCCTTCGCCAAGTCTCACGATCTGGGAGAATGAGTCGACAATGCGCAGCCCGCCTGACGGCGAGCGCTCGGCTATCAAAAGCCTGCAGTTGTTCGTTCCTAGGTCCAGCGCCGCATAGAGCTTGGATGCGCCGCCGGACCGCACACCGCGCGAATTGCCGCGGCGCGTGCGGGTAGGCTTCGCCATGGAGCGATCCGTGATCTTGTTGCAGCAACCATAGCCCGACTTGCAGCCATTGGCACGCCTCGCTGCGTCTTTACTGTATCGCTCGGTTGCGGGGCCCAAAGTATTGGGTCAAATGAGGTTGTCGCGGGCTGGATTGCGGCGCGCCTATTGGGGCCGCCGACGAATCATTGCCCACGGCGGGGCAAGTCTTTCTGGGTAATCAGGCAGGGGCGCCGGTGACCATGGACGTCAACAGATCGGCCAAGTTCGCGATCGGACAGCAAGTCCGGCATCGCTTTTTTCCGTTCCGGGGAATCATTTTCGATGTTGACCCGGAATTCGCCAATACCGACGAATGGTGGACCTCGATCCCAGCGGAGATAAGGCCGGTGAAAACGCAGCCTTTTTATCACCTGCTGGCCGAGAACGATTCCTCCTATTACGTCGCGTACGTCTCGGAACAGAACCTGCTGCCGGATGACGGGCCGGAGCCCGTCAATCACCCGCAGATTCCGGAAATGTTCGAGATCGACGATCACGGGCTTTACAAGATCCGGACGACGTCGGCGCACTGACACGCCGTGACGACGGGCGCGACACACCCTACATTCAAGGCATGACCACGCACGTCACAGTCCGCGACGACGATTACGTCATCGACCAGAACTGGGCGGGCTATACGGCCGATGAGCACGCCGTCTGGGATTTCCTGTATCGCCGGCAACGAGACATCCTGGCTGACCGCGCCGATCCCGCGATGCTCGACGGGCTCCAGGCGCTGGACCTCAACCGCGGTGGCATTCCGAACTTTGCGGTGCTGAACGAAGAGCTGAAACGGCGCACAGGGTTCACCGTGGTCGCCGTGCCAGGTCTCGTGCCGGACGAGGTGTTCTTCACCCACCTCGCCAACCGCCGCTTCCCGGCAGGCCAGTTCATCCGGGGCCGTCACCAGCTGGACTACCTGCAGGAGCCGGACATCTTCCACGATGTCTTCGGCCACGTGCCGCTGCTGACCAATCCTGTGTTTGCAGACTACATGGAGGCTTATGGCAAGGGCGGCCTGCGGGCGATGAAGTTCGGCCGGCTGAAGAACCTCTCGGCGCTTTACTGGTACACGGTCGAGTTCGGCCTGATCGAGACGCCGAAGGGCCTGCGCATTTACGGCGCCGGCATCTCCTCCTCGAAGGACGAATCGATCTTCGCGCTGGAAGACCCCTCACCCAACCGGCTGCGCTTCAACCTCGAGCGCGTGATGCGCACCGACTACCGGATCGACGACTTCCAGCAAACCTATTTCATCATCCGCTCCTATGACGAGCTGTTCCGGGCGACGGTCGATACCGACTTCGCGCCGCTCTATGAGCGGCTGGCTGACGATATCAGCTTCCGGCCCGAGGCCGTGCTGCCCGACGATGGTGTTCTCCATCGCGGAACACAGGCTTACGCCGCCGCAAAAGCACGCAGCTAAGCCAATCTGATCCACCGGCCACTCCGGCGCGTAGGAACCCCGACAGCAATTGTCGGGAACCTTGTCCATGATCTCTCGTCGCAGGCGCGTAGCGGTTGTTGGCGGAGGGGTCGCGGGCCTTGGGGCCGCGTGGGCCCTGCGCCAGAACGCGGATGTGACGCTCTATGACCGTGCGCCGCGGTTCGGCGGCCATGCGTGGACGGTCGACATCGACTATGACGGCGCGCCGATGCCGGTGGACATCGGATTTATCTGCTTCAACCGGCCGAACTATCCCAACTTCACCAACCTGCTGCAGCACCTCGATGTGAAGACGGTCTGGACCGACATGAGCTTCTCCGTGTCGGACCCCAAGGGCTATGAATGGTCGTCCGATCCTTGGGGCGTGTTCGCGTGGAAGCGCAACATGCTGGACGCAAAGTTCCGGGGCCTGCTCAACGAGATCCTCATCTTCAACAACATTGCGCGCCGCGAACTGATCGCAGGCGACATCCCGGAGCAGACGCTGGGCGACTGGTTGGACGCGCACGGCTTCTCGGAAATTTTCCGCATCGCCTACCTGCTGCCGATGAGCGCCGCGATCTGGTCGACGCCGGAAAAGCTGATGCTCGATTATCCGGTCGGCAGCTTCCTTACCTTCTTCGACAACCATCGTCTGATGCATACACTGCGTCCGATCTGGCGGACCGTCGCAGGCGGCAGCCGCGCCTATGTCGGCAAGATGCTGCACGATCTATCGCCATCGCTACGACCGGCCGCGCACATTGAGACCATCCGCCCCGCCGGTCCCGGCCGTATCCAGATCGTCGAACGCGGAAAGCCGTCGCAGGCGTTCGATGCTGTCATCCTGTCCTGCCACGCAGACCAGTCGAAGCGCATGCTGGACGGCTGCTATAAAGACCAGCGCCTCGCGCTGGGTTCGGTGCGCTTCTCGTCCAACACCGCCTATCTCCACCGCGATGCGTCACTCATGCCGGAGCGCCGCGCCGCGTGGGCTTCGTGGAACGTTCTCAAGGGCGAGGACAACAAGGTCTGCATCACATACTGGATGAACCGGCTGCAGAAGCTCCCCAACGACAAACCGGTGTTCGTGACGCTGAACCCGACGCGGCCGCCCGCGAAGGACAAGACGTTCGGCGTCTATGAGTTCGACCACCCGATGTACGATGCGCCTTCAGCCGCCGCGCGCCGTTCGGTTCAGCGTATCCAGGGCCGCGACGGCCTGTTCTTCGCCGGCTCGTGGCTGGGCGATGGCTTCCATGAAGCCGGCCTGCGCACCGGTCTCGAAGCAGCGTTCGCGCTTGGCGGGTCGGTCCCGTGGGAGGCGACCACGCAGCATACGCACACGCTCTCCCATTCGCTGTTCAGCCAGGCGCCTCATTCGATCGCGCCGCTATCGATGGCGGCTGGCGGATGAGTGCGCCCGCATGTCTCTGGCTGGGGCGTACCAGCCACACGCGCCTCACGCCTTTCCGCCGCAGCTTCACGCACCGCATTGCGATGCTCGAAGTCGACGTCGATCGGCTCGATGAAGCCGGCGCCCTCGCCTCGCTCTTCAAAGTCGATCGCCGCGCCGCCATTTCTTTCCGCCAGGCCGACCATGGCGCAAGGCAGGCGTCCGTGCCGCTTCGCCTGTGGGCTGAAGCTCGCTTCGCCGAAGCCGGCATCTACCTGGACAAGGGGGCGATCCGCCTGTTCGCCTTCCCGCGCGTGCTTGGCTACGGGTTCTCCCCGATATCGCTGTGGTTCGGCTATAGCCCCGCGGGCGAGTTGCGCGGCGTTATCTACGAGATTCACAACACTTTCGGTGAAACCCATTCCTATGTCAGCGCGTTCAATACCGACGTGCGCGCGAAGGCGTACAAGGAGTTCTACGTCTCCCCGTTTTTCGATGTGACCGGAGAGTATCGCTTCACCTTGCGGCAGCCGGGGGAGAACATGGCCCTGATCGTTGAAAACCTCAGCGCCGACGGCCGCAGCCACGTTGCAAGCCTCAACGTCCAACCTCATGTATTAACGGACCGCGCGATCCTGCGCTGGCTGATCGGGATGCCGTTCTCCGGGATTGGAGTGATGCTCGCGATTCACTGGCAGGCCTTGAGACTCTGGCTGAAAGGGGCGCAGTATCGTGCTAAGCCTCAACGGCGGACGAGGCGTTCGACCCTCGCCAGACCGGAAGAAAATCCGGCCGCGCGAGAAGATCTGAGGAAACGTGCATGACCCGTCTGGACAGAATGGTCCAGGAGGTAGGCTCAACCGACCTCCACAAGCTGGACAGGATGCCTGCGAGCCTGCGCATCGCAGCCCTGCTTATCTCAAGGCTCAAGAAGGGCCGTCTCGATATCACCTTGCCTGACGGACGAACGCTGCGGTTCCAGGGAACCGAACCTGGTCCGCATGGCGAAATCATTGCACGTGACCTGGCTTTCACCCGGCCGGTCCTGTCAAAGGGCGACATCGGCTTTGCCGAGTCCTTCATGGACCAGAAGTTCGACACGCCGGATCTCGCCGCCGTGCTGCAGTACTTCAACGACAACTGGGAAGACGCAGGCCAGCTCGCCATCGGGGGCGCGATCGCCCGCTTCTTCACGAAGCTGGGCCATATGCTCCGCGCCAACACCAAAAAGGGCTCGAAGCGCAACATCCTGGCGCACTACGACCTCGGCAATGATTTCTATTCGAGCTGGCTCGACCCGACGATGACGTATTCGTCGGCGATCTTCTCCTCGAAGGATCAGAGCCTCGAGGATGCGCAGCTTGCCAAGTATCGCTCCATTGCCCGCAACCTGAAGCTGAAGCCGGGAGACCATGTGCTCGAGATCGGCTCGGGCTGGGGCGGGTTCGCGGAAGTCGCGGCGAAGGAATACGGCGCCAAGGTCACCTCGATCACCATCTCGGACGCGCAGCACGCCTACGCAACCAGGCGCATCGCGGATGCTGGCCTTTCGGATCAGGTCGAGATCGTCATGCGCGACTATCGCGATGTCGAAGGAAAGTTCGACGCTGTCGCTTCCATCGAAATGTTCGAAGCGGTGGGCGAGACCTATTGGCCCAGCTATTTCAGCAAGATTGCCGAGGTCCTGAAACCCGGCGGACGCGCAGCCCTGCAGATCATCACGATCCAGGACAAATATTTCGACGGCTATCGCCGGCGCGCCGACTTCATCCAGCGATACATCTTCCCGGGCGGGATGCTGCCCTCCGAGCGCCGGCTGCGCGAAGAGGCCGACGCCGTCGGGCTCGGCTTCGAGGTCGATGCGATGTTCGGTCAATCCTATGACCGCACCCTGGGGGAATGGGCGAAACGCTTCGAAATGAGCTGGGACCGGATCAGGGGCGGCAAGTTCGACGAAAGCTTCCGCCGCCTCTGGCTCTACTATCTGGCGTATTGCCAGGCGGGCTTCCGCACCGGTCGAATCGACGTCGGCCAGTTCGTGCTGACCAAGCCGATGTGAGCCGGCTTGCCGCCAAGGCAATCCGTCGTCTCGACCCGTTTGGGCCAGATCTGGCCCAATACGCTTCGCTTTGTGGCCGGTTCCTGCCCACTCGAAAAATATTCGAGGCGAATTACCCCTAACCTGTGTTGACGTCTCCGCCGGAGCGGAATTGGTTCGTCATTGGACCGTCGTACTCACATCTCGCCTCCGTGAATGGCATTTCGCGGTGAGCTGGAAGCGACGGTCGGTGTCAGCTTTCGGTGGAGGGACGACTACATGAAATCCGGTACTCTGGCCGCCCGGCTTTGCCGGTCAGCGGCGATTGGCGCTTTGCTTGCCGCAACCAGCTATCATGCCTATGCGCAGCAAACGCCATCTACGCAGACGGTCGATACCGTACAGCCTGCCGAGCCGCAGGATGAGCAGACAGGCGACCGCGTCGTCATCACCGGTTCGCGCCTGGCCAACCAGTTTTCCAGCTCGGCGCCGATGGACATCGTCACCGCGGAAGAAGCCGAGTCTCAGGGCATCACCGACGTCGCATCGCTCCTGAGGTCGACCACGGTTGCGGCCGGCTCGCCGCAGATCACCGCGATCACCTCGACAGCCTTCGTGCAGAACGGCGGCATCGGCTCTGAATCGATCTCGCTACGCGGCCTCGGTGCCAACCGCACCCTCGTGCTGCTCGACGGCCGGCGCGCCGGTCCGGCCGGCACTCGCGGCGCCGTCGGCGCCTTCGACCTGAACGTCATCCCCCTCTCGGCCATCGAGCGTGTCGAGATCCTGAAGGATGGCGCCTCATCGATCTACGGCTCGGACGCCGTGGCCGGCGTCGTCAACATCATCACCAAGAAAGGCGATGGCGCCGATATCGATATCTTCGGCTCCGCGCCGCTGGACGGCGGCGGCGAGCAATTCCGCATCAACGGCTCGTGGGGCGAGACGTTCGGCGAGAACCTGCGCGTGCGCGTCACTGCCGACTACTTCAAGCAGGAAGCCCTCCGCCGTGGCGATCGTGACTTCTTCTCCTGCTCGCAGCCTTACGTGTTCCGCGCCGATGGCTCGCGCGCCGATCTCGTCGATCCGCGCACCGGCAGCTACATCTGTAGCGGTGACCTGCCCTGGGGCCAGATCTGGTACTACGACTATGAGGAGCCCGGCGCGATCACCCGCCCGTGGCAGGCGCGGCCGCAGTTCATCCAGTACAACTACGGCAACAAGCTGCAGCAATACCTGCCCGGCTTCGGCCCGACCACGAACCCGGCGACCTTTGGCGCCAACTGGTTCCCCGTCGGCTATGGCGAACTGAACCGCCCCACCGCCACGCCGGATCCATTCTATCAACCCTCGGCGAGGATCTCCGAAGCGCTGATCGACTACAAGCACCCGTATCAGGACCTCGTGTCGCTCTCGCCTGAAGTCGAGCGCATGACCATCATGGGCAGCGGCGAATACGACATCAACGACGGCATGAAGCTTTACGGCGAGGCGCTCCTCAACCGCCGCACGACCAGATCGTACGGATACCGCCAGTTCTGGACCTATCAGTATGTCGCAGAGGACGGCGCCGGAGGCTTCGTCGGCGACCAGCAGGCAATCGCCGCCGGCTTTACGGGCGTCAATATCGGCCTCAGCCCGCTGTCGATCACGGACCACGCCAACGACACGATCACCGTCGACTATATGCGCTTCGTCGGCGGCGCGCGTGGCGACCTGCCCTTCAATACCTGGACATGGGACGTCTCCGCCCAGTTCTCGCGCTCGGATGGCGACTACAAGTCCGACATCGTCTGGGATGATGCGATCAGCGCCGAGGAATTCCGCAACGATCTCTGCGCTGGCGAAGTCACCGTCTATCGCGGCGCGCCGTGCGTGGACATTCCGTGGTACGACCCGAACTTCCTGAACGGCGTTTTCACGCCGCAACAGGAAGCCTTCCTGTTCGGCACTGTCACGGGCAACACGGTCTACGAACAGACCTCGCTCGAAGGTTACGTCACCGGCGACCTGTTCCAGCTTCCGGCCGGACCGATCGGCGTGGTGTTCGGGGCCCTCTATCAGGAAGACTCGATCGACGACGTGCCCGCCCAGGAAGTCCAAGACGGACAGGCGTGGGGCAGCTCCAGCGCGCAGATCACGCGCGGCGAAGACACGACAACCGCAGTCTACACTGAGGTTGGCGTGCCGCTGTTCAAGGGCCTTCCGTTCGTCGAAGAACTGACTTTAACGGCTTCCGGCCGTTACAACGACGTCGACTCCTACGGCGCGGAGTCGACCTACAAGGTCGGCCTGAACTGGGCGGTTACGCCAACCTTCCGCGTTCGCGCATCGCAGGGAACATCGTTCCGCTCGCCCGCCCTGTTCGAACTGTTCCTGCAGGCACAGACGGCCTTCGTCGGCCAGCGGGTTATCGACCCCTGCATCAATTGGGGCGCCAACCTTGCGAGCGGCGGCATCAGCCAGCGGATCGCCGACAACTGCGCCGCAGACGGCATCCCCAACAACCACAACGGCTCGGGCGATGACGCAACGACCATCACATCGGGCGGCTTCGGCACGCTCGATGCGGAGACATCCACATCGAAAAGCTTCGGTTTCATCTGGTCGCCCGAGTTCATCGATCTGTCTGTATCGATCGACTATTTCGATATCGAAGTCGAGAACGAGGTCACGCTGCTGGGCGCAACGAACATCATGTTTGGCTGTTACGACTCGCTGAATTTCGCAAGTGAGCCGCTCTGCAATCTGTTCACGCGCAGCCCCGGCGGATCAGCCACGCAGTTCCTGGTCGAGGAAGTGACGGACAACTACCTAAACATCTCGACCCAACAGAACCGCGGCATCGACCTCGACGCGATCTACAAACACAAGTTCGGATTCGGCGAGCTGACCCTCCGTGGCCAAGCTGCTTACCAGCTTGAAGACGAGGTGAAGTTGCTGCCGAGCAGTGATCCGCTGGACAACAACGGCCTCATCGGCGATCCGGAATGGGTGGGCAATTTCGACGCCACGCTTGAGACCGGTCCGTTCGAGTTCTTCTACAGCGCGCGCTATGTCGGCGAGACCTCGAACGCGGAAAGGTTCGGCACGCAGCCGCAGACCTATCAGCTTCAGCCGGTTCGCTATGTGCTGGGAACGGACTCGTTCGTCTACCACAACATCTCGGTCGCGGTTGAGCCCGACGAGGGCCTTACCGTCCGTCTCGGCGTCTCAAACGTGCTCGACGAGAAGCCGCCGTTCGTGACCGAACTCAGCGGTGAGTTCAACTCGACGATCGGCAACGTGCCGGTGGTGTCGAACTACGACTTCTTCGGACGCACCGTGTTCCTGAATGTCGCCAAGACGTTCTAAGACTGTCCGAGAAACATAGTTGAAGGGCGGCGGAGCGATCCGCCGCCCTTTGTTTGCTGCGCTTGGAGCTTTCCCGGACTCGCGGCGCCGGATTGCGCGGCAGCCGTGACCCGCAGGTCACATCTTATCGAAAATCGAAAAAAGGAGGTTGGACTTCGTCCGATTGTTGAATATTCAGGAATCTACGTCCCACCACGGCGGCGCTGATGGCATTCGGCGTCTATCCCGGGGCGAATGAGCAGCAAGGGGTCAATCCACATGCACATTCTCCTGGAGAGACCCAATGCAAAGCGGTTCCCTGGCCGTCCGGCTCCGCCGGTCCGCGGCAATAGGCGCGCTACTCGCAACTAGCTGCGCGCCAGCCTTCGCCCAGAACGCCCCCCAAAATCCCCCGCAGACCCCGCCACCCGCGGTCGATACCGTCCAGCCTGCCGAACAGAATGATCAGGAGGAAGGCGAACGGGTAGTCATCACCGGTTCGCGCATCCCGCGCGACACCTTCACCTCGACCGCGCCGATCCAGGTGATCACGGCGGAAGCCGCCACGCTCGAAGGCCTGGTCGACACCGCGGAGATCCTGCAGGGCTCGTCGATCGCCCAAGGCTCGGTGCAGTTCAACAACACCTTCGGCAACTTCGTCATCGAGGGCGGCCCCGGCATCAACTCGGTCTCGCTGCGCGGCCTCGGCGCCCAGCGCTCGCTCGTGCTGCTCAACGGCCAGCGCCCGGGCCCTGCCGGCGCCCGCGGCCAGGTCGGCGCCTTCGACCTCAACGTCATTCCCGACTCGATCATCGCACGCGCAGAGATCCTGAAGGACGGCGCCTCGTCGATCTACGGCTCGGACGCCGTCGCCGGTGTCGTGAACATCATCACCCGCACCTCGGTCGACAAGCCGGAGCTCAACATCCAGTACAACGCCACTGAAGACGGCGGCGGCAACACGCTGCAGGTCAACGGCGCGATCGGCTTCGACCTCTTCGGCGGCAACATCATGCTGGCGGCCGAATACGAAGACCGCGATCCCCTCAAATGGAAGGACCGCAAGAACCTCGCCTGCTCCAACGACCTCACCTACGACGCCACGACTGGCCAGCGCATTGATCGCCGCGACTTCTCGATTCTGCGTGGAACGTCTCTCGGGGACTGCACCAACATTTATCACAACACGGTCATCGACGCGTTCGGCGGCCAGCGTTACGTGCCCTCGCCCAACGGCGTCACGGTCGGCCCCATTGCGGGCTATCGGCCGAGAGCGAACCGGACTTTCCTGAACTCGCCCACCGGCTTCGCGTACTACGAGGACGTTCTCAACTCGCCGAAGTTCGGCGAGGGCTACGCCATCTCGGCGCTCGAGCGCACCAGCCTCTACGGCAAGGCCGACTTCACGCTCTTCGGCGGAGTGGACTGGTCGACCGAAGTGCTGCTCACGCGCCGCGAATTCGAACACAAAGCCTGGCGCCAGTTCTTCCCTCAGATCGCCAGCGCCAACGGCTACAACGTCCCAGGTCCATTTACGGCGAACGGATTCACCGCCGTCGCATCGCCTTTTGGTCCGCTGCAGCTCACCCAACCGATCACGATCTGGCCGGCGGACCAGCAGGCGACGGTGGATTATTACTACGCGAACTCCGGCCTGAAGGGAGACTTCCTCCTGCCCGGGTGGACGTGGTCGCTGAACGCTTCCTATTCGCTGTCCGACGCCGAATACACCGGCAACGAAATCACGAAGGAAAAGGCCGGCGACTGGCGCTACGTCAGCCCGTCGGACGGGCTCTATCACGGTCCGGAATACAACCCGTTCGATCCCGCCTTCCTGTCGGGCAACTATTCCCAGGCGGTCTACGATCTGCTGAGCGCGTACCCGGTGGGCACAACGACCTACGAGCAGACGATCGTGCAGGGCGTCCTTGCGGGCGACCTGTTCGAACTGCCGGCCGGCCCGGTCGGCCTCGCCGTCGGCGCCGAGTGGCGCAACTTCGAGATCGACGACACGCCCGACATCCGCGAACAGAACGACGAGTTCTGGAACACCAGCTCGGCGAAGATCACGCGCGGCGAGGATACGGTGTCCGAAGTGTTCGCCGAGGTGAACATTCCGCTCCTGAAGGGCCAGCCGTTCTTCGAGGAACTCACTCTCGATGGCTCCGCCCGTGCATTTGAATACGATAGCTACGGCTCGGATAGCGTATGGAAGGCCGGCCTCAACTGGCAGGTCATTCCCAGTGTCCGCATTCGCGGCACGACCGGCACGTCCTATCGCGCACCCGCACTCTACGAGCTGTTTCTGGGAAACCTGACCGGCTTCCAGGACCAGACGCTGATCGATCCCTGCATCGACTGGGGCAACTCTTCCAACCCAAACATCCAGGCCAACTGTGCGGCGGTCGGCATTCCCTCCAACTACAACGGCCTTGGCGGCGACTCGGCGCTCATCGTCTCGGGCGGCGGGGCCGGCATTCTGGAAGCGGAAACATCCGAGGCGAAGACGCTCGGCGTGATCTGGACGCCGTCCTTCCTCGACCTAAGCGTGGCGATCGATTATTTCGACATCACCGTCGACGATCAGGTCGCCCAGCTCGGGCCAGGCGCCATCCTCGGCGGCTGTTACGGCGCTCCGGTGTTCCCGAACGAGTTCTGCAACCTGTTCACGCGAAACCCTGGCAACGCGCCGACCAGCGCGTTCCACATCGCGACGGTCAACGACAGCTACATCAACGTGAACAGCCAATCGACGCGCGGGGTCGACATCACGGTTCGGTACGAGCACGAGTTCGACTTCGGTGACCTGTCCGTCGACCTGTCGGCGACCAGGACGCTCGAGGACGTGCTCAACCTGTTCGACCCGAACCTCTCCTCGGGCTTCGCCACGAACGACTTCAACGGCACGATCGGCGATCCTGAATGGGTAGGCGATGCGACCGTCCAGTTGCGTCGGGGCGACTACACCTATTCCTGGTTCGTCGACTATATCGGCGAGACGGACAACGAAGTCTTCTTCCCCGACACGCTGGCCTATTTCGGCCGTACGGGCCGCATCATCAACAGCACCGACGAGTGGCTGTCGCACGACGTCTCCGTCCGCTGGCAGGGCGACAACCTCACGGTGACGGGCGGCGTGTCCAACATCTTCGACGCCCAACCGCCGGTGATCTCCCTCAACGGCGGCCAGCGGCTGCAGAACTACGCTCTCGCGGCGACCCAGTACGACCTCCGCGGACGGACGTTCTTCATCCGCGCGGGGTACACTTTCTAGCATTTCGAGAGGGAGAGGCCTTCGAGGGGCGGCGGAGCGATCCGCCGCCTCTTTCTTTTGCGGGCAAGGAAATCAACGGCTAGACTGGCAGGAAGCCATCCGGAGACCGCCCTTGCCCCGCATCACGATGCGCGCCGACAATCTCAACGAGCGCAACGCCGAGTTCGCCCAGGCGCCCCTGAAGCATCCGATTTTCTTGAACTCGGTGCCGAAATGCGGCACGCACCTCGTCCGCAACGTAATGCGGATGTTCGTGCCTGTCCCCCAGCAGTATCACACCGCCTTCATCCAGATCCCGCTGCTGCGCCAGCACGGGCACGCCCTTTCTCCCGACAAGCCGATGCTGAGCTGGGGCCACCTGCTTTTCAGCGACGACAGCGCCATCCTGACGCGTCGCACGCGCCACATCCTGATGGTGCGAGACCCCTATGATTGGGTGCTTGCCCGCGCGCGCTTCTTCCTTTCGGAAAACTTCGACGGCATGACCGAGAACCTCAAGAGGGGCGGCGCCGACGTCAACGACATCCTCAACATGATGATCTTCGGCATTCACGGCAAAGCGCCGAACATGGAAGAGATTTTCCGCTTCAATGCCGCCGCCTGGCTCGGCACGACGACCTTTCTCATCCGCTACGAGGAAATGGTCGCGCATCTGAAGAAGCTGGACTCGAAGGAATCCGAACTCTATTTCGCCCGCCTCTTCCATGCCTGCGGAATTGACGTCCCCGCCGACTGGCGTGAGCGCGTCCGCGTCGGCTCGGACCGCAAGCAGAGCGCCACTGCCCGCGAAAACCTGCAGGCGGATGCTCTCGAGCTGCCCGACGAACTTCCCGATGTACAGAAGCGGCTGGTGAACTACGCCGCGCCAGGCCTGCGCGAACTGCTCGGCTACGGGCCGCGTTAGTCGAACGACGCGATCTGCTGGTCGATCCAGTCTTTCGCCGGCTGCAGGTCGATGTTCGACGCAATGCTCGGATCAACGAGATAGGCGCCGCCGCCTGCCAGCAGCACGACGACGAGAAGCTGGAGCAGGATGCCCGTCTTCTTCTTTTCCTTGAACGGCTTCGAGCGGTCGTTCTTCGGATTGCGCGACAACAGCGACGTCTGGTGATGGATCTGCGCCATCTTCTCGGCCTTCTCGGCTTGCTCGTCCGATCTGTCCTTCTGTTTCGGACGCAGCGGCGGCGCCTTGATCTCGGCCGGAACGCGCATGGGCTTTCCACCCGACGTCCCGAACTGGGCGCGTAGGTCCTTCACGCCCATCTGTTTGCTGCCGCCAGACATGGCTGTTCCCCGAAGCCTTAACCAACAAAGATTACCGGCAAATCATGAAAACGGTGTTCACCCAGACCTGGGCAAATCGCATGCGGCCGTTAGCTTTTGGCTAGGCGTCGAAGTCGAGCCCCAGCGCTGAAAAGCGCTCGCGGCTCTCCTGCCAGCGCTCCGAGACCTTAACGCGCAGGAACAGGTGGACCGGCCGGCCAAGGATGCTCGCCAGCTCCTTGCGCGACGCCATGCCGATCTCCTTGATCGTCTGACCGCCCTTGCCCAGCACGATACTGCGATGACCCTCGCGCGAGACGTGGATCATCTGCTCGATCTTCACCGCGCCGTTCTTGTGCGCTTCCCACGTCTCGGTCTCGACCGTGAGCTGGTACGGGAGTTCCTGGTGAAGCCGCAGCATCAGCTTCTCGCGCGTGACCTCCGCCGCCAGCAGCCGCACCGGGATGTCCGCCGCCTGGTCTTCGGGGAAAAGATACGGCCCGAGCGGCATTTTCGACGCCAGCATGTCGGCCAGCTGGTCGATGCCGTCGCCATTGAGGCCCGAGATCATCAGCACGTCGGAATAGACGCCCATGTCGAACAGCGTCTTCGCCGCCGCCAGAAGCGCCGGGCGCTCCACCAGGTCGATCTTGTTGAGCGCGAGGATCGCTTTTGTCCCAAGCTGCTTCAGCCGGGAGATGATCGCCTCGTCCTCGTCCGGTCCTTCATATTCGTCCGGGCCCTCCGGTTTGGTCGCCGCGCCGGTCCAGTGGCGCGCGTCGATCAGGTGTACCACCGCATCCGCATCGGTCGCTCCCTCCCAGGCCGACTGCACCATGGCGCGATCCAGCCGCCGCTTCGGCGCGAAGATACCGGGCGTATCGACCAGTATGACCTGCGCCTGGTGGCGCATCATCACGCCCCGCACCGGAAAGCGCGTCGTCTGCACCTTATGGGTGACGATCGAAACCTTCGATCCGACCAGCCGGTTCACCAGCGTGGATTTCCCGGCGTTGGGCGCTCCAATGATCGCGGCGAAGCCCGCGCGCGTCTCGATGATCATGACTGCCCTCCGATGGCGGCGAGCATGGCCTTTGCCGCCTCGCGCTCAGCATCCTGTTTCGATGGACCGGTTCCCGTGGCGGGAGATCTGTCCTGTACATGCACCGTCGCGGTGAACACAGGCGCATGATCGGGGCCTTCGCGCGAGTCATGGCGATAGCTCGGTGTCGGCAGGCCCTTGGCCTGCACCCATTCCTGCAGCGTGGATTTGGGATCGCGCGGCTTCTCCGCCGCCGCCTTCAGCATATCCGCCCAGTGCTTCAGGATGAATTTTCGCGCAGCTGGCAGCCCCGCGTCCATATAGACCGCCCCGATCACCGCCTCCGCCGCGTTCGCCAGCAGCGACGGCTTGTTCGCTCCGCCCGTCGACCGTTCCGACCGGTCCACGATCAGGAACTTGCCCAGCCCGATCTCTGCTCCGATCACAGCGCACGTCTCGCGGCTCACCAGCGCATTGAGGCGCGGCGCCAGCTCGCCCTCGCGCGACGTCGGAAATCGCTCCATCAGCGCCTCGACGATCACGAGGCCCAGCACGCGATCACCCAGGAATTCGAGCCGTTCGTTGCTCCACTCGGCCGCCTTGCCTTGTGCCGCGCTGCGGTGGGTCATGGCCCGATCGAGCAGGATCGGCTCCTTGAACTTGTGGCCGACCGCTTCCTCGCAAGCAGCGCGCAGCTCTTTGGTCAGCGACGGCGCTGGCTCGCCCCGCGCGCGGTTGCGCCTGCGCTTCCCTGTGTGGCTGGAATTCGGCTTGGTCACGCGCCCACCGCGGAGGGCAGCGCCTCGATGATCACCTGCGCTTGCGCGTAAGGATACTCGTCCGTGATGGTTAGGTGGATCACGCACGTCATGCCCGGTGGCGTCAGCTTCGCCAGACGCTCCGCCGCGCCGCCCGTCAGCGCGAATGTCGGCTTGCCGCTCGGCAGGTTGACGACGCCCATATGCTGCCAATGAACGCCACGCCTCGGCACGCCCGTACCCAGCGCCTTAGCGCAGGCTTCCTTCGCCGCGAAGCGCTTTGCATAGGTCGCCGCGCGCTGCTTGCGTCGGTCAGCCGTCCGCCGCTCGACCTCGGTGAACACGCGATTGGTGAACCGTTCGCCGAACCGCTCCAGCGACTTTTCGATCCGCCGGATATCGCACATGTCCTGGCCGAGCCCGATGATCATGCGGCCCCACGCGCCGCATCGATCTCCTGGCGCATCCGCTTCACCGCGGCTTCCAGCCCGACGAACAGCGCTTCGCCCATGATGAAGTGTCCGATGTTCAGCTCCTTCACCTGCGCGATCGCCGCCACCGGCCGCACCGTGTCGTAGGTGAGCCCGTGCCCCGCATGGATCTCGATCCCACGCGCCGCGCCATGCTCCGCCGCCTCGCGTAGCCGTTTCAGCTCCTCCGCCGCGCCCGACTTGTCGCCGGCAAACACCAGCTCAACATACTTGCCCGTATGCAGCTCCACCACCGGCGCGCCGATCGCCTCGGCCACCGCGACCTGCACCTTGCTCGGTTCGATGAACAGCGAGACGCGGATCTTGGCGTCGCGCAGCTTTTTTACATACGGCTCCACCTGATCGTGCAGGCGCGCGACGTCGAGCCCACCTTCGGTTGTCCGCTCCTCGCGCTTCTCCGGCACCAGGCACGCCGCGTGCGGCTTGAACGCCAGCGCGATGGAGAGCATCTCGTCCGTCGTCGCCATCTCGAGGTTGATCGGCAGCTTCACCGTCTTGCGCACCGCCTCAAGATCGTTGTCGCGGATATGCCGCCGGTCCTCGCGCAGGTGGATGGTGATGCCGTCCGCGCCCGCCGCCTGTGCAATCGCCGCCGCCTTCGCCGGCTCGGGATGCGAGCCGCCCCGCGCGTTGCGTATGGTCGCGACGTGGTCGATGTTTACGCCAAGCCGAGCACGTTCCATTATTTCAGCCCCCGAGAACCCGGCTTCACCGCAGGAAGCTTCGCCAGCTCCGGCGGCAGATCGTTAGCGTCATAGTCCGGGAAATCCACCGCCGCGAGCGATACCAGCTTCAGCCCGCCCACATCCGCCTTGCCGTTCGCGCGATCGACGATGCAAGCCGCGCCGATCACATTGGCCCCTGCACCCTTCAACGCTTCCAGAGTCTCGCGCATCGAAATGCCCGTCGTCACGATATCCTCGACGATCACCACGCGCTCCTTGGGATCAACCGTGAATCCGCGCCGCAGGCTCATCACGCCGCCTTCGCGCTCGGTGTAGATCGAGCGGCAGCCCAGCGCCCGCGCCGTCTCATATCCCGGGATCAGACCGCCGACGGCGGGGCCGACCACCACGTCGATCTTGCCGAACACGCCCTCCAGCTTCCGCGCCAGAGCTGCGCACAACCGCTCCGTCGTCTGTGGATGCGAAAACACCAGCGCCTTCTGCAAGAACACCGGGCTCCGCCGCCCCGAGGACAGGATGAAATGCCCCTCCAGCAGGGCGCCGACTTTGCGGAACTCATCGAGTACGTCTTGCGTGTTCATGCGCTCGCTGTAGCGCCTCTGAGGCGCGGGCTCAATCGGTGACCCCGCACCCGCCACTATTCGGCCAGTGCTCGAAGTGATCCGGTGCGGAGCCATCGCGACCGGCCTTGTGCACGGAAACGCGCTCCCCACACAGCGGACACCGGAGAAATGTATTGCGCGGCAGTTTCAGCGCGTCTTTCGCAGATATCGAAGTCCAGCACCCCACGCCTTCCTCGATTTCCGCCGCCTGTATCATCCTTTAATACGCTCCGCCGAATCCACCACGGCCAGCGCCCTCAGCGCCGCTACGATCTGCGTCAGCCGCCGGTTGCTCTCGACCTCCACGTCGAACTCGAAATCGAAGAAGTCTGGCGAGCGCTTCAACGTCTTCACGTTGATGATATTGCCCTGCGCGTCCGACACCGTCTTGGCCAGCAGCGCCAGAGCCCCGCGGCGGTTCGCCGTGGTGACGTGGATGCGGCCCACCGCCTTCACCTCGCTGTCAGCCTTCGGCTTCCAGCGCAGGTCGATCCAGCGGTCGGCGACGCCTTCGTATTCGGCAAGGCGCGCGCAGTCGATCACATGCACCTCGATCCCCTTCTCCGGGATCAGCACGCCGACGATGCGGTCGCCCGGGAGCGGCGAGCAGCATTCGGCCAGGTGCATGGTCACACCCGCCGTCATCTCGCCACCGGCGATCAGGCTCGGCGCGTCGACATCGGGATTGTGCTCGGCGGAGCGGCCAGGATCTTCCAGGCCCGGGAACGCCTTCTCCAACATGTCCGCCGTCGACAAGCGCCCGCGGCCGATCGCTTCGGCCAGCATGTCCGCCCTCTCGAAGCCAGTCCGCTCGGTCATTTCCTGCTGGTCGACTTCGCTCGGCTCCAGCCCGATGCGGCGCAGCGCGTGCTCGATCAACCGTTGGCCGATGGCGATGAACTCACCGCGCTCCGCCGACCGTGTCAGCCGGCGGATCGCCGACCGCGCGCGGCCTGTCACCGCAAGGCTCTCCCAGTGCGGCTGCGCTGCAGGCTTCTTGCCGCGCAGGATCTCGACGCGGTCGCCATTCTCCAGCGCGGTGCGCAGCGGACGCTCCTGTCCGTTGATGCGTGCGCCGATGGTCGTGTCGCCGATCTCCGTGTGGACCGCATAGGCAAAGTCCAGCGGGGTCGATCCCGCTGGCAGGCGCACAAGCTGGCCCTTCGGCGTGAACACGAACACGCTGTTCTGATACATCTGCAGCTTGGCGTGCTCGAGGAACTCCTCGGGCTCCGCGCCATGCTTCAGCATTTCGGAGAAGGCGGTCAGCTCCGCCTCGGCGTCGAGGCCGGCCTCGCGCGCGGCTTCGGCGTCGAATCCGTATAGCGAGTTCTTGTATTTCCAGTGCGCCGCCACGCCGCGTTCGGCGATGGCTTCCATCTCCGCCGTGCGGATCTGCAGTTCGACGCGCCTGTTGCCTGGCCCGAGGAAGGTGGTGTGCAGCGACCGATAGCCGTTCGGCTTCGGCACGGAGATATAGTCCTTGAACCGTTCAGACAGGGCCGCCCATTGCTGGTGCGCCGCGCCCATCGCGCGATAGCATTCCTCCGCCGTCGGCACGATGAACCGGTAGGCGAACACATCGCCCAGATCCTTGAACGAGATCGACTTGGTCTCAAGCTTCCGCCAGATCGAGTAAGGCCGCTTCATCCGGCCTTCGAGCTCGCCCTTCACGCCACGCGCCGACATCACCGTCTCGATGTCCGAACGGATGCGGTCGAGCACCGATGTGTCGTCGGACACCAGCTCCTCAAGCCGCTTGACGATCGCGCTGAACGCTTCCGGGTTCACCTGCTTGAACGCCAGATCCTCGAGTTCGCCCGCGAACAGCGAGAGGCCCACCCGCCGCGCCAGCGGCGCATAGATCTCCAGCGTCTCGCGAGAGACACGCAGGCGCGATTCGTCCGTCGGCATGAACTCGATCGTCCGCATGTTGTGCAGCCGGTCAGCCAGCTTCACGAGAAGCACGCGGATGTCTTTGGTGGTGGCGAGGATGAACTTCTGGAAGTTTTCCGCCTGCTGCTGGGCGCGCGTCACGCCCTCGTCCTCTTTCATCTTCGGCAGCTTGGTGACGCCGTCGACCAGCTCGGCCACTTCCTTGCCGAACAGTTTCTTGATCTCGGGGATCTTCACGTCGCAGTCTTCGACCACGTCGTGCAGCAACCCGGCCATGATCGTCGCCTGGTCGAGCTTGAGGTCGGTCAGCAGGCCGGCCACCGCCACCGGGTGCGCGAAGTACGGGTCGCCCGAATGGCGCTTCTGCTCGCCATGCTTCATGACCGCGAACACGTAAGCGGCGCCCAGCGCCTCTTCGTCGGCGTCAGGCTGGTAGGCTTTTACCTTCTCGACGAGTTCGTACTGACGCAGAAAGCGCGCGCGCGGCTTCGCGACGGCCGCAGCCTTCTCTGTCTTCTTGAAGGGGGCCACGTTCGACGGCTGGCCCATGGTTCAAGCCCTTAAGCTAGGGCGCGTCAGAAGCGCTCTTCGCGCGCCGACTCCAGCTCGACCTGGTAAGCCTTGAGAACTTCCTCTTCCGAAGAAGCAGGCGCCGCGGTCAGAGCGCGCTTGTCTGCTTCGCGTTCGGCTTCTTCGTTCGGGCGGACTTCCTGCAGTTCCGCCACCAGGCTGTCGCGGATCGTTTCCAGGTCCACCGTTTCGTCGGCGATCTCGCGAAGGGCCACAACCGGGTCCTTGTCGTTGTCACGGTCGATGGTGATCGGAGCGCCCTGCCGGATGACGCGCGCACGATGCGACGCCAGAAGCACGAGCTGGAACCGGTTCGGCACCTTTTCCACGCAGTCTTCAACCGTCACACGCGCCATTCGAGTCTCCTTTGGGGACCGTGGTTCTTACAGGAACAGGTTCGCTATCGCAACATAAGCCTGCGGAACACTGATTTCAGCCCCGAACCCGGCCAAATCAGGCCCGGACGCGGCGTTCAGGCCCGCATGAACACCCCATTGCCGACCTCCGATACCGGCCAATATCGCCAAGACAGGATCGACCGGACGGGCCTGCCCGAGCCGGCGGAGGGCTGCTCCCGCAGGGTTAAACCATGGCTTTCTACAAGACCGAGCGCCTTGCCCTCTTCATCGACGGCGCGAACCTTTATTCCGCAGGCAAAAACCTTGGGGTCGAGGTCGATTATCGCAAGCTGCTCGAGGAGTTCCGCAGGCGGGGACAGCTCGTCCGGGCCTATTATTACACCGCGCTCATCGAGAACGAGGACTATTCGCCTATCCGCCCACTGGTCGACTGGCTCCAGTACAATGGCTTCAAGGTGGTGACCAAACCGGCCAAGGAGTTCACCGACGCTTCCGGCCGCCGCCGGGTGAAGGGCGACATGGACGTCGAGATCACGGTCGACATGCTCAACCTCTCCGCCCACGTCGACCATGTCGTCCTGTTCTCAGGCGACGGGGATTTGACCCGGCTGGTGCAGGCAGTACAGGAAAGGGGCGTCCGGGTGTCGGTGGTGTCCACGGTGAAGACGTCGCCGCCGATGATCGCGGACGAGTTGCGGCGGGCGGCCGACACCTTTATCGAGCTGGCGGACCTCGCCGAACTCGTGGGGCGTCCGCCACGCCAGCCGCAGATGCAGATGGCCTCGGCGCATGCCGGAGCCGCCAACGACGAGGACGACGAAGAGGAAGACTGATGCCGACGGGGATCAAAGCAGCGCAGGCAAAAGCGCCGCCGGAAGCCCCCCTCGACTGCCCTCTCTGCCCCCGCCTGTTTGATTTCCGTACCACCAACGCCAAGGCGCATCCGGACTGGTTCAACGCGCCCGTCGCCTCGTTCGGCGACACCTCCGGCCGTTTGCTGATCGTCGGCCTCGCCCCCGGCCTGCAGGGCGCCAACCGCACTGGCCGCCCCTTCACCGGCGATTATGCCGGCGACCTTCTCTATTCGACGCTGAAGAAGTTCGGCTTCTCGACGGGGACCTACCAGGCAAGGCCCGACGACGGCCTCCAGCTCAAAGACGCGCTGATCTCCAACGCCGTCCGCTGCGTGCCACCCGAGAACAAGCCAACCGGCGCGGAAATCCTGAACTGCCGACAGTTCCTGGTCTCGCGCATCAACGCCCTGCCTGACCTGAAAGTACTGATCGCCCTCGGCCGCATCGCCCACGATTCAACCGTGCGTGCCCTCGGCGCCAAACCTACCGTCGCAGTTTTCGGCCACAACCGCCGCCACGTCTTGAGCAGTCCGCGCGGTCCGCTGGTGCTCCACGACAGCTACCACTGCAGCCGCTACAACACGAACACCGGCCGGCTGACCGAGGAGATGTTCCATTCGGTTTTCGCCGCGGCGCGGAAAGATCTCGACGGCTGACGCGCGCCCAGGGAGGAGACATGGGAGACAACTGGTATTCACGTCCGATACTCTACGCGGCGAACCTGAAGCGCACGCTCGACTTCTACATCGGCCAGCTCGGGTTTGACGAAAGCTGGCGCTACGACGAGGGCGGCGCCACGCAGATCGTGCAGGTGGAACGCCTCGGCTGCGAACTCATCTTCAGCTGCCAGGATCGCATGAAGGCCGGCGCCGGCCGAATCTTCATCTCGCTCGATCTGGACGTGCTTGAAGCCACCCGCCGCGACTACGAAGCCAAAGGCATCGCCATCCGCGACGGCTATTGGGGCTATAAGACGATGATCATCGCAGATCCGGACGGGAATGAACTCTTCTTCCCCTACCCGGCCGATCACGAAGGCTGACCGCAGCGACCCAGAAGGGACATCAACGCGGGCTAGAGCCCAACCCACTGTTCTTTCGAATAATCGAAATACTTCGCCACCCGCTCGCCATCCCAATGATATTTGAGATGCTTCTCCTGCGCCGGTAGGCCCACGGCATCTGGCCAGAACGCGCCGACGCACTCTCCCTCCGCGCGCCGCGCGCTGGGATAGACGACGCCATCGCTGCCATCTGCCCGGAGGCCCGCTCCGAACGGCTGGCTGTCGACATAGGAGTCCGAGTCCATGATGCTCGCCAGCCGCTGCTTTGAAACGCTTCCCACGTCGTGGAACTCGTGGTCGATCGCGCCAACCAGCACGCGCATGTCCTCATAGCGTTCCGGATCGTGGCTATCGCGCGCGAACCGCTGGAAATGGTGCACCGTCTCCGCGATCGCCGTCTCCATGCTTTCGGCGCAGTAGTAGAGTCCATAGGCGCCGTCGCTGAAACGCGAGCCTTTCCGGTTGAGGTGGGTGAACGACGCCATCACATAGCTCGCCCCAGCGCCGAACACGGCGCGGCCGGGCGGCACCAGCGCGATCTGGCCGGCCTCGTTCCTCAGCCTCGGATTGGTCATCTGCTCCAGCGCGATCAGCGCCTGCTGCGCCGCGGGGTCCTTCGAGGCGCGCTCGAACACATCGATCGGCGGATAGCGCGAGGCGATGATGCGCCAGGCCTGCTTCCATCGCACCCGCCGGAGCTTCGGCGCCCGCTGTCTAGGACCAGGGTGCGCGGGCGGCATCCACATACTCCCGGACAGCCGCGAGATCGACGATGTCTCCCGCCTTCATGCGTTCCAGCGGCGGCTGCCCGCCGAAGAAGTCATTCGGCCGCCTCAGCCAGCCATCCGCCAGCGCCGCGTCCGAATAGGCGATCTGCAGCCCCTTGAAGATGCCCGCGACATAGCCGATGCGCCGCAGCGTATCGTCCGACACCCGCGCCGCCTTGCCCTTCTTCCATTCGAAGAACGTCCGCTCCGCCGGGGCGCCCAGAAGGACGCGCGCCGTTTCGTTATCGATGTCCCAGCGCTCCATGATGCCGAAAAAGCCGGTCAGCGCATCGCGCGGGTCGACCTTGCCGGCCACAATGCGCGGTTGAAAGGAAGCCGCTTCGCCATCTCTAAGATCAGCCACGCTGACCTCCTGTGCAGATTTGCACTAGATAACATATTCTATGCAATTCTGCAAGACCCGCCCGTCTCGACTTCGCAGGCGATTTCGCGTACCTGCACCCCCGCTCGCGGGTATAGCTCAATGGTAGAGCAGCAGCCTTCCAAGCTGAATACGAGGGTTCGATTCCCTCTACCCGCTCCAGCCTGCCCGGGCCGCAACCGGGCCATCAAGGGCTAGTCCGAATCCCGGCGAGACCCGCTCCGCGCGGCGACGAACCCGGCATTTCCAAGTCATAGGTAAATTTGGAAGCCCTTTCGATTAAGCCCAGTGGTCAGTCTTTCTTAGGGATAATGACTCATTGTCCACGCGGGAATCGTGGCCGCGACCGGTTGCTCCCTTCCCGCGAAGGAATGGGAAACCCGGCGAACAGGCCTGATCCACGCCCGGCGGAATGCCGGACCGGGGGAACGAAGAGGCACGACGTAAATGGCGCCCACCGAACTCGATATTGATCCGATATTTCTCGAGGCTATCGAGAACCTGCCCGACGGCATTTCGATCTTCGACACGGACGGCCGTCCGATCCTTCACAACCATATGTCGGAGAAGCGCTTCCCCCACCTCTACGCCGCCTTCGCGGCCGGCGCCAAAACCTACGACGAGGCGATGCGCCATTCCGTGCGCCAGGCCCGCCCCGACTACACCGACGAACAGGTCGAACGGCAGGTCGACAAGTTCCGTTCCTACACCGAGACTGGCGAGACCTATGAGGTAAAGACGCCCGACGGCGGCCTTGTCCAGATCACCTACCGCCCGATGGCCGATGGCCGGAAGGTCGCGATCTCGGTCGACGTCACCGAACTCCGCCAGCGCGAGAAGGACCTCAAGAAGGCGCAGGCCGCCGCCGTCCAGGCCTCGAACGCCAAGTCCGCTTTCCTCGCCAACATGAGCCACGAGATCCGCACACCGCTGAACGGCATTCTCGGCATGGCGCAGGTTCTCGAGATGTCGGCGCTCAGCGACGACCAGCGCGAGCAGGTCGCCACCATTCTCGACTCGGGCCGCAACCTGATGTCGCTGCTCAACGACGTGCTCGATCTCTCCAAGATCGAAGCTGGCAAGATCGCCATCATCGGCGCCGACACCGACCTCACCCACACGCTGCGCCGCCTCTATCGCCTGTGGAAACCGAAAGCCGAGGAGAGCGGCCTCGAATTCTATCTCTCTCTCGACGCCGACCTGCCGCAGGTCCTCAACTTCGACGCCGTGCGCGTGCGCCAGTGCGTCTCGAACCTCGTCTCCAACGCCATCAAGTTCACCCACAGGGGCCGCGTCGAGGTGTTCGTCACCGCGAAGAAGCACCCCGACGGACAGTATCTCGTGCGCGTCCGCGTCTCAGACACCGGCGTCGGCATGGACCAGGAGACGATGGACCGCCTCTTCAGCCCATTCGTCCAGGCGGATGACTCGACATCGCGCCGTTACGGCGGCACCGGCCTCGGCCTCTCGATCTGCCGCCGCCTCGCCGAACTCATGGGCGGCGAAGCCTCGGTCAAATCCGAAATCGGCCGCGGCTCGGAATTCACCCTGACCTTCCTCGCCGGCGAAGCCGCGCCCCAGCACCGCGTCGTCCACGAAGGCGTCTCGATGTCGGAAGATGAATCCCGCTCGACCCTGAAGACCCAGAACCTGCGCCTGCTGCTGGTCGATGATCACCCGATCAATCGCCAGGTCGCCTCGCTCTTCCTGCGCCCGTTCAACATGCGCGTGGTCGAAGCCACCAACGGCAAGGAAGCGCTCGAAGCTCTGCGCCGCGAACATTTCGACCTCGTGCTGCTCGATGTGCATATGCCGGTGATGGATGGCGTCGAGACCATCGCGACGATCCGCGCCTCCGCCGAACCCTTCGCCGATATCCCCGTCGTCGCCCTTACCGCCGACGCCATGAGCGGCGACAAGGAGCGCTACCTGGGCATGGGCATGGACGGCTATCTCGCCAAGCCGATCGCCGAACGCGACCTGATCACCGAGATCACCCGCGTCCGTAGCCTTTCCGCCGGCCAGCTCGCATCGAACCGCGCGTCCAAGGCGCAGGCCGAAGCGGCCTGAGTTCCGGCCAGGACGCGACTTCCCCAGCGTTTTCTACAGTTCGCACCCGCGTTATTGGCGCGTTCGTGACTGCCATTGCTGAAAAAACCGCTGGCGCTTTCCCTGCCCGACAGCGCAATTTCCCCTCAACCGCGAATGCGGGACCAGCCGCACGGGCGGCGCAAGGGAGAGACATCATGAAGTTCATCACAACGCTGGCCGCCGCCGCGGTCGGCATCGGCCTCGTCGGAACAGCCTCCGCGCAGCAGGGTGCAGCCGCCCCGGCCGCGACCGCGACCGCGACCGCGAAAGCGCCGGAATACGTCGCGATCCCGATGGAGATCACCGTCAACAAGCCGGCAGCCGAAGTCTGGGCCAAGGTCGGCGGCTACTGTGATCTTGGAAAATGGCTGCGCGCTGGCGCCGAAATTCCCTGCGTGGTCACCTCGGGCAATGGCGGCGTTGGCTCGGTGCGCAAGATCGCCAATAGCGTAACCGAAGTCCTCACCGCCAAGACAGACCTCAGCTATGGCTACACTCAGCCCGCCGTCGAAGGTAAGTGGTACAACCTCTATCACGGCTTCCTCGAAGCCAAGCCGGTCGACGTCAAGTCGTCCAAGCTCGTCTACACGCTGATGCTCGATGTCTCCGACAAGCCCGACCAGGCCGCCAAGGACGCCGACGTCAGCACCCGCCGCAAGATGTTCGAAGGCGCCCTCGCCAACATGAAGAAGATGGCCGAAGGCGGCTGAAAGAAGCCGGACAGCGAACGACAAAGGCCGGCTCTCAGGAGCCGGCCTTTTTTGTTTGGCCCCTAGGCTCGCGCTTCGGTCGCCGTGCCGGCGATGATCTGGCGGATGGCGTTCTCGAACACTTCCGGCGGCTGTCCACCCTGGATCATCCAGCGCTGGTTGAAGATCACCGACGGCACCGCGTTGATGCCGCGATTGCGCCAGAGCTCTTCATCCTTGCGAACCTCGCCGGCGAAATCCCCGTTAGTGAGGACCGCCCGCGCTTTCCGTGCATCGAGCCCCGCCTCGGTCGCCGCCCGCACCAGCACTTCGTGATCCGATGTCGAAAGCTGGTCGGTGAAGTTGGCCTTGAACAGCGCCTCCTTCAGCTCGAGCTGCTTGCCTTCCTGCGCCGCCCAATGCAGGAGCCGATGCGCATCGAACGTGTTCCAGATTCGGCTCTTCGGACCGTAATTGAACGTGAACCCCAGCGCCTCGCCGCTGTCCTTCAGCGCCTTGCGCGACGCCGCCGATCTTTCCTCGTTCGAGCCATACTTCTTCTGCACATGCTCGAACGTGTTCTCGCCTTCGGGCGGCATGTCTGGGTTCAATTCAAACGGCTGGAAACGGATCTCGACATCGACATCATCGCCAACGCTTTCGATGGCCGTCAGCAGGGACCTGAGGCCGATAACGCACCACGGGCACGCAACGTCGGAAACGAAATCGATGCGAAGCGGCGTGGCCATGTTTTCCTCGAATACCATATCCAGCGACAGCCTATGGCAGAGCTGGCAGGGCGGTCACCCCATGTGCTGAAACCGGACACTGAAGTGTTCGGAATTGCACGGCAAACCAAGCCACCGCCTCGCGTAAGCCACTGATATCCTGCGAAACGCCACAATCCGCTCGCGCCGCGAGAGAATGGTTAACCTGCCCGGCGCAGCGCACGAGAATATGCGGGGTTGTTCGCTCTTCTGCGCCTTCCACTCATCTTGCGGAACGGAAATGTAGCCCGGCGGCGCGGAGGAATCCTGATCCTTCCGCAAATCTCCCGACAGCAAAAAAAGCACTCCATCCGCTTCATAAATTCGCGCGCTGCTTGGGCGCCGCTCGAAAATGTTCGCGCGCCGCGTGCATCCCTCGCTGCTCGCAAGAATCGCCCGGGATGAATCGAAGTGCTTCGGCGCTGCGTTTGCATACCCTCAAACGGTCTGAGCGGCTGGCGCAGACTCATTTCAAGGGGCACGGGCGCTTTGGCGCAGGCTCAAAGTAGCAAGGGACGAGGACTGACATGAAGAAGTTTGTTCACAGTGAAGACGGCCTGGTGACGATCGAGTGGGTCGGCATCGCGGCTGTGATGGTGCTCGCTGCGATCGCGATCACCGGTTTCGTGATGCAAGGCGCTGACGTCGCCGGCAAAAGCGTCAAGGACGGCCTGAACGTCGTTGCCACGGACGCCGCCACTCCGAGCGGCCCCGGCACGTTCGGCGACGGCCTGTAACGTCGACAAACGGCCGCCCGAAAACGGGCGGCCGCTTTTCTTTTCAGGTCGAGGGCGGACGAATGCAAAAGTTGCTTCGATTTTTCGAGAAAGACGACGGCCTCACTACCATCGAGTGGGTGGTGCTGTGCGCGGTCGTGATGCTCGCTGCGCTAGGCATATCCAACATGGTCCTGCAGAGCGCTGACCAACTTGGCGGTGCGGTCGCCACTCAGATGAGCACCGCGGCAGACAGCGTAACCCCCTGAAATCAGGCGCGGCGCGCGACTTGCACTTTATGTGACGGTCTAGAGATTTTTTTGGCGGTCGAAACATGCGTAGGTCAATCTACAGCCTGATCATCGGTGTGGTTTTCGCCGGCGTGGCTCTCTTTCTACTCTTCACCAATCGTCCGCAGACCGAAGCGGCGAACGCCGATGTTCCGGTCATCGCAACCACCAAGGTCATGGTGGCCGCCAAGGACATCGCGTACGGCGACAAGATCGTTCCCGACTACGTCCGCATGGTCGACTGGCCGGAAGCGTCCGTTCCGAAAGACGCCATCCTCACACGCGCCGACCTGCTCGAAGGCCCCGAAGCGCCTCGCATCGCCCTGCGCCCGATGACGGCCGGCGAACCCTATCTCAAGTCCAAGGTTTCGGGTTTCGGCGAACGGCCGATCCTGTCGAGGAAACTTGCGGAAGGCATGCGCGCCTTCACAGTCCGCATCAACGACGTCTCAGGCGTCGGCGGCTTCATCCTTCCCGGCGATCGGGTCGATATCCTGCTGACGCGTCAGCTCAACAATAGCGGCCGCGACAACCTCGCGACGGACGTCATTCTTCAGAACGTCTCCGTCCTCGGCATCGACCAGCTCTCCAACGAAAATACGGAAGCGCCGGTGCTCGGTAAATCCGCCACCTTCGAAGTCACGCCCGAGCAGGCGCAGAAGCTGGCCCTGGCCGCGCAGGTCGGAACCCTCAGCCTCTCGCTGCGCAACTACGCGGCGCTGACGGAAGAAAAAACCTCGCAGATCGCCGCCAGCGACCTCGGCGAGAAGAAAGCCTCGGCGCCGGCGCCCAGAAGCGCGCCCGCCCCGGCCAGGGATAACTCGCTCTACGTCCGGGTCCGCAAGGGTACGGAAGTCGAGCAGGAAAAAGTGACGCGCTGAACCGGGTTCGCCGGCCAGAGCAGAGTTGTGTGAGTAGGGAGTAGTACGTGGGACGGTTTACACTGAAAAGATCGCTCCTGGTCTGCGCCGCCAGCCTTGCAATGGCTGGCTCGCTGACCGGGACCACCAGCGCGCAAACGCCGCCGGTGAACAGCGCCGCTGAGATCCAGCTGGCGCTAAATAAGTCGCGCATCGTGACGGCCGACCGGCCGTTCACGGAGCTTTCGGTCGGCAATAGCGCCGTCGCGGACGTGGTCGCGCTTTCGCGCACCCAGTTCTACATCCTGGGCAAGTCGGTGGGATCGACCAACGTGATCGTCAGCGATCGCGAAGGCTCGGTCATCGGTATCTACGACGTAGCGATCGGCTATGATGTGGACGGCCTCAAGCGGAAGATCTTCGAGGTCAACCCGAACGACGCTGTAGAGGTTCGCGCCGCGAACGACTCCATCGTTCTGTCCGGCACTGTCGCCGACGCTGGCCACGCCGCCTCGATCGCTTCGCTTGCCGAGCGCTATGCTCCCGGCAAGATCACCAACATGATCGGCGTCACGGGCAGCCAGCAGGTGATGCTGGAAGTAAAGTTCGCCGAAGTGCAGCGCTCCGCGCTGAAAGACATCGGCACGCAGCTCGAGCTGACGGACCTCGACGCAGGCGAGTTTGGAGCCATCACGCTGGATGGCCTCAACCCGCTCAACTACGTCGCCGGCGCTTTCTCGCTTGTTGAGGCTGGCGACTTCAGGCTCGACTTCGCCTTCGACATGCTGGAGCAGAAGGGCCTGGTCCGCACGCTTGCCGAGCCGAACATGGTCGCGCTTTCGGGCGATACGGCCAAGTTCCTCGCCGGCGGTGAGTTCCCGATCCCGGTCGCTCAATCCTCCGGGTCGGGCGCATCGGGGGTAGGCACCGCGATCACCGTCGAGTTCAAGGAATTCGGCGTCGGCCTCGCCTTCACTCCGACCGTGACGGGCAAGGACTCGATCAACCTCGAACTTTCGGCCGAGGTCTCCTCGATCGACCCGACCGTCAGCACCACGCTGGGCAATATCAGCATCCCCGGCCTCAAGGTCCGCCGCACCAACACGACGGTGGAACTGCGCGACGGCCAGAGCTTTGCGATTGCCGGTCTGATCCAGGACGACCTGACCAACCAGATCCGCGCGATCCCCGGCCTCGGCAGCGTGCCGATCCTCGGTGCACTGGCGCGCTCGGAAGAGTTCGAGCGCCGCCAGACGGAACTGGTCGTGTTGATCACGGCGCGTCTGGTGAAACCTGTCTCGGGCAAGCAACTCGCCGCCCCGACCGACACGATCCTTCCGCCGAGCGAAGTCGCTTTCTTCATGTTCGGCAAACCTGAAGCCGTCCGGCCTGCCGGCGCTTCGGGCGGTATCGATGGAACCTATGGGTATGTGCAGCCATGATTAAGACAACCAGCGCTTTCCTCGCCCTTCTCGCCCTCGGCGCCTGCGCCAGCGAGATCGGCTATCACACGGGCAGCCTGTCGGCCGCTAACGAGCAGCATGGCGACGCCGTGCGGCAGAACATCGCCGCGCAAACGGTCAACCCGGCAGGCTCGAGCGCGGATGTGACCGCCAGCGGCGCCCGCGTCTCCAAGGCGATCCAGGCCTACACCGCCGACAAGGTCGAGAAGCCGGGTTCGGCCGGAACGACGTCCGTCGGTTCGCAAGGCGGCGGCCAACCCGCCGCCAAGTAACGAAGAAGCAGGGAGCCGGCAGTGAAGTGGCCAACGCCCAGTCGCTCCCGGTTCCCGCAACTTCGGGCGCCGGGATTTACATCCAGCGAGAATGGTGGCGTGACCATTTTCGCGGTCATCGCGTTTTCGATGCTCATCGTCCTCATCGGCCTCATCATGGATGTGGGCCGCGTGATGAACGTCCACAGCCAGGCCAGCTCCTACGCTGACCGCGTTGCCCTGGCGGTCGCGACCGAACTCGACAACCGGCCCAATGCACTCACGCGCGGCGTGACGGCGGCGCAAGGCGGACCCTCGGAAGTGCAGGCGGGCTTCCGCATCACCCTGTCAGGCGACAGCACGGTCGGCGTGGCCAAGCTCACCTTCATGTCGAGCCTGGGGCCGGATCCGGAAAATCCCTACACGCGCTCGCCCGTGGCCGGCGACGTGATCACCGCTACATGGACGCCGGTGGGCGGCCTTGTCTACGCCGCAGGCATGACGGATGTCGTGGCTGACAGGGAGACCGGGTTCGTCCTCGTCGACACGACGGACGAAACAGAGAACTACCTGTTCTTCCCATTGCTGGGCGCCTTGGCGCCCGGCATGGAGACAAGCGCCACGGTGGCGCCGCAAGCGATTGCCGGATTCGAGCGCCAGGTCTGCAACGCGCCGCCGCTGATGATGTGCAATCTCAACGAAGCGACGCAGGGTTCGGGCGCGCCGTTCAACCCGACGCCGGGACAGATGATCCGTTCCAAGATGCAAGGCGCCGGCGCTGGCTGGGGACCAGGCGTCTTTGGAATTCTCGATGCCCCGAATGGCCACGGCGCTTCGGCTGTCCGGGAGTACATGGCTCGCGTGACGCCGAACACGTTCTGCACCAAAGGTACCGTGGACGTGAAGCCAGGCCAGAGCACCGGGCCTGTCAGCCAGGGCATGAACGTCCGCTTCGACATGTATGACGGCCCGATGAACGGCGACCGCAACGACGCCAACTACGCTCCGGCGGCCAACGTCACGAAGGGCCTTCGCAACAATTGCAACGGCAACAAATCGAATTCCTCGACACCTATGCCGCGCGACAACTGCTTCATGCCGAGCGGCGCATGGCCGAACGGTATTGCGAGCGGCGCAGGGACGGGCTGCGTCAACTACGGCGGAGTGGGCCGCGGCGGCGACGGCAACTGGAACCGCGACGACTACTGGTCGAGCAACCACGCCGGTCGACCGCAGCCGCCAGGCTATAGCTCGATGAGCCGCTATCAAGTCTACCGATACGAGATCGAGCATCCGGAAATGGTCGACACGTCCCAGGAGGATGGCGCGCCAAGCTGCTCGAACTCCACGCCGATCTCGGATGCCACACGCGATCGCCGTGTGATCCCGATTGCCGTGATCAACTGCATCCAGAACGCTGCGCTGCTTAACGGCAGCGCCAACGATGTACCCGTCGAAGCTTATGCCGAGGCCTTCCTGACCGAGCCGGTCGGCAACACCGACTGGTGGAACGCAAACAACGACGACGTTTTCCTCGAAATCATCGGCATCGTCCGGCCCAACCTTCAGCAGTCCGTGCTGAAGGAATATCCAGTGCTCTACCGGTGAGGCCGCGATGAGCAGGCAGCGTCGCACAGTGGACTTCGGCGCGCAGGACAGCGGCGCGGTCACGATCGAGTTCGTGGTCACCCTGCCCCTGTTCCTGGCCGCGCTCGCCTTTGCCTTCGAGTTCGGCAATATCTTCGTCGCGCACCAGGCCACGGTGAACAATGTGCGCGCAGCGTCGCGCTATCTATCGCGGTCCGACATGTCGGCTTCCGACATCACCAAGGCCACCAACATGGTGCGGAACGGCCGGCTCGCCGGCGGCACGACGCCCAACTACCTGACGTCCATCAATGCGACGGTGAGCATGCCCGCAGCAGCGTCGGTGCAGTCAGGAGACGTCTTCGAGGTCAGGACGCGGGTGGACTACCCTCTCTCCATCTTCAGCCTTGCTGGCGACAACCGGGCGACGATCCCCTTCGTGGTCGTCGAAGATCTCAGATTTGTGGGGAGCTGATGGCTCGCCGCCGGTCCCTCCCCGATTTGCTGAAAGACACGGCCGGGTCGACCACGATCGAGTTCGTGATCATCTTCGTCGTGTTCATGGGCATCGTCTTCTTCGTCGTCGAGGTGACGCTGTACATGTTCTTCATGGCGTCGCTGGAGAAGGCTTCTGAGGCCGGTGTACGGGCCGCCGTCGTTTCCAGCCCGGTGGCGCCGGGCGTTCCGCTGGTGATCGCCAAAGAGGATCCGGGCGATCCCACCCAGATATTCGGCTATAAGTGCAGCCACGTAAGCGCGCCGTGCGCGCCCTTTCCGACCACGAGCTGCACAGGCGCCACCGGCTGCACAGCCGGCGACTTCGATCGAATTCTTCAGCACATGAGACGCTTCAACGGCCAGATCCAGGCTGAGGACGTCACGGTCACCTACAGCGACGCTGGCATTGGATTTGCCGGTGGACCTGTGGCGCCGATGGTTACTGTCACGGTGTCCGGAGTGCCTTTTCAGGCGGGCATTTTGGAGCTGGTTCTGCAGGGTCCCAGCGGGATCGCCACTTTACCCGCAAGATCAGCCGGAATGACGGGAGAGGATCTAGCCCCATGAGCGATACCATCGTGCGGCTCGAAACCGGCCAGCCCCCGGCCCAATTCGATACAGCTCACCTGGAAGGCGTGAACGTATTCGCTACAGTCGCCGAACGAGAGACCCAGGCTGCGCTGTCCACCGCCCTGAACGAGATCGATGGCATCGTCGTCGAGTTCGCGCCTTTTGGCATGATCCCAGTGGCGGCGCTGAAGTCCCATGAGAGGGCGCCCGACGCATTCTTCTTCGAAGCGCGTGACCAGGACCAGGCCGCGAACTGGATCCAGGCTATCCGGGCGGCGCCGGGCGGCTACTACCGCCATCTGGTCGTGCTCATGCCTTCACCGACCAAGACAGCCACCATCGAGCTGCTTCAGGCGGGCGCAGACGACGTCATGTCGACGCGGCCGGACAGCATGGAGATCACGCGCACGCTGGTTCGCGCCAAGGCCGTCACCAAGGAGTTTCTGGCTTCGCGCGGATCGGAAAGCCCGGAAGACCTCGACACTCGCCTCATCGTCTTCATCCACGCAGCCGGCGGCCAGGGCGCAACGACGCTGGCGGTCAACACTGCGGTGCAGCTCCAGTCACGGATCAAGGATGGCCGAGGCGGCGCCTGCCTGATCGATCTCGACCTGCAGTTCGGGGACGTTCACCTTCATCTCGATCTCTCCCACCATTCAAGGCTCCTCGACGTTCTCAAGGCGCCGGAGCGGCTCGATCGCCGCATGCTAGACGATCTGATGATCAGCGCACCCAACGGGCTCAAGGTGCTGACCACGCCCGAGACACCGTTGCCGCTGGATGCGCTGTCGCAAGAAACCATCGAACGTATCCTGTCGCTCGCGCGCCGGCGTTACCGGTACGTTGTGGTCGACATGCCCGCGGCCTTGGCGCGCTGGACGGAGACGACGCTCCATAAGGCGGACCACATTTTCCTGGTGACGGAAGTCAACGTGCCTGCCATCCGGGCGGCGCGCCGTCTTCTCGAAACAATCCGCGACGAGCGGGTTACCCGCGCGCCGATCACGGTTATCGCGAACCGCTACAGCAGCAAGGTCGAGTTCAACCGCCTTCCGATCCAACAGGCCGCGCGCGCACTCGACCGGGAAATCAACGTCGTGATGCCGAATGACTACCGCCTCGTGATGGAGAGCCTCGACCAGGGCGTTCCCGTCTCAACGCTCAGACCGCAATCGAAACTGAGCCAGGCGATCGCCGAGATCCTCGACACCGTGATCGGGGCGCAACGCCCCGCCAAAGGCCGCGGTAGCTTCGTCGCGTCACTTGCCCGACTTGGGAGAAAATAGTGTTCGAGCGTTTCACCTCAGCGACCAAGATTTCTACCGCCCCCGAAGCTGTCGAGCGGACGGTTCGCCCCGGCGACATGCCGTCGGTTTCGCTCGACCTGAAAGTGTCCCTTCACCAGCGCCTGATCGACAAGATCAACCTTGCCGCTCTGGAGAAGATGACCCGCGAACAGGTTGCCGAGCAGCTCAGTCCGATCGTCAGCAAGATGATCGCGGAAGACCGTACAGCGCTAAATCGGGCCGAATACGATCGCCTGCTCGAGGAGCTGCTGGACGAAGTTCTCGGACTCGGTCCGATCGAACCCTTGCTGAACGACAACACGGTCGCCGATATCCTGGTCAACACCCACAAGCAGGTCTTCGTCGAGCGCTTCGGCAAGCTCGAAAGAACAGCTGTGCAGTTCAAGGATGACCGTCACCTGACGCGCATCATCCAGAAGATCGTTTCTGGCGTCGGCCGCCGCGTAGACGAATCCCAGCCCTGGGTGGATGCACGCCTGCAGGACGGCTCGCGCGTCAACGCGCTCCTGCCTCCCTGCGCGGTGGACGGTCCCCTGCTGTCGATCCGCAAATTCTCCAAGATGCCGTACAACATGGACCGGCTCGTCGAGAACGGAACGATCACGGCCCAGCTCGCGGAAATTCTCGAGATCATCGTCAAATCGCGCCTCAACGTGCTGATCTCCGGCGGCACGGGCACCGGCAAGACTACCATCCTCAATGCGATGTCGAGCCTGATCGGCAACAAGGAGCGGATCGTCACGATCGAGGATACCGCCGAACTTCAGTTGCAGCAGGAACACGTCGCCCGCATGGAGGCCCGTCCGCCCAACATGGAAGGCGCCGGCGAGGTCACCCAGCGCGACCTGCTCCGCAACTCGCTGCGGATGCGGCCTGACCGCATCGTCGTGGGCGAGGTGCGCGGCACGGAAGTGCTCGACATGCTGCAGGCAATGAACACCGGCCACGACGGCTCGATGACCACGGTTCACGCCAACACGGCGCGCGACGCGCTGACCCGTCTCGAGCACATGACGGCCATGTCAGGCTTCGACATCCCGGTTCGCGCGCTACGCGGCCAGATCGGCTCGGCGATCCAGGTGATCGTGCAGCTTCAGCGCTTCTCCGATGGCCGCCGCCGGGTCGTCAGTCTCCAGGAAATCACCGGCATGGAGAACGACGTCATCGCCATGCAGGAGATCTTCCGGTTCGAACGCCGCGGCGTCGATGCGAACGAGCAGGTGATCGGTCGTCATGTGCCAACGGGCATTCGCCCCCGCTTCTCCACGCGCGCGCGTGAGTTCGGCTACACGATGCCGGAATCGCTCTTCTGCGTCGAACCGGAGCGCATCGCCAGATGAACCTGTTCACCGTCCTTTTGCTTAGCGGCGCAGTCGTACTCGGCTTCTTCCTGCTGATCGACGGGCTCATATATATCGTCGCCAACTCTGGCGACCGTGGCGATGCTCGCCGCAAGCGGCGCCTTGCAGCGCGGGACCGAGCGGCTGCCGCAGCGGCGGAAGTAATCGAGAAGATCGCGCGCGACGAACGCCCCAAGCGCACGTTCTCGCCCAACGACTATCTGGATGAGCTCCTGGCGCAAGCCGGCTCCACCACGCCGCGTGACCACGTCTACGTGTCGATGGGTCTCTTTGCGGCGACAACGTTCGTGCTGCTGCTGATCGGGGGCTCTGGCATTCCTATCGCGCTGCGCATCCTGGCAGCCGTCGTGGTCGGGGTGGTCCTGCCGATCATGCGGCTGAAGGGGCAGGCGACCGCCCGGCTCGTGAAGCTCGTCGACCAGTTCCCGGACTCTCTCGATCTGGTCGTTCGCAGCCTTCGTATTGGACATCCACTCGCGACTTCGCTCCAGACGATCGCGCACGAAATGCCCGCGCCCACCGGACCGGAATTCGAAATCATCGCCCGGCAGATCGTGTATGGAAAGACGCCGGCGGAAGCGGTCAACGCATTCGCCCAGCGCGCACCCTCGCCAGACATCCGCTTCTTTTCGGTCGCGGTTCAGATTCACCAGGAAGCCGGCGGCAACCTCGGCGAAATTCTTGCTGGCCTTTCGAAGATCATCCGGTCCCGCTTCCAGCTATTTCGGAAGGTGAAGGCGCTGACCGCGGAGGGACGCTTCTCGGCGTATTTCCTGTCCGGCTTCCCGGTCGTCATGATCTTCGCGATGAACGCATTGCAGCCCCGGTACTACGAGAAGGTGATGGACTATCCCTTCTTCCCGCACCTGGTTGCCGTGACCGTCTTCCTCCTTGTCGTAAACGTCATCGCGATGCGCATGATGACGAAGCTCGAGGTCTAGGCGAGTCATGTCCCTGTACATTCCCGCCCTTACCGCCCTCGCCTTCGGGCTCGCATCCATCGCGTTTATCTGGTTCAGCGTCCAGGATCGGATGGTCGGCGGCCAACGGATGGCGCGGCGCCTCTTTGGCGCCACCCGCCGGGCCGTTGGATCCTTCACCAACGAAAAGATCGAGCGGCTCGTGGCCGAAGACGGCGCGCTACGGTCGTTCGAAAAATACCTCACGCCCGGGAACGAGGAACGTACGACCCGCATCAGGACGAAGCTGACGCTCGCGGGATACCGGAACGACTCGGCCGTCCGCACGTATTTCGCCGTCAAATGGAGCATCGCAATCGGCGGCTTTCTCATCGCCGCCATGCTGTTTTCCACGTTCATGGACCCCACGAAACCGACGCTGCCGATCATAGCGGTGCTGCTGGTGGTCGTGATGTCCTTCTTCGCGACCGACATGTGGGTGGAACGCAGGATCGTCTACAGGCGCCTTTCAGTCGAAAAGGCGTTTCCCGACTCCCTCGATCTCCTGCTCGTCTGCCTTGAAGCCGGCCATGGTCTCGACCAGGCAATCGCCCGGGTCGCTATTGAACTCGCCGAGTCGGCGCCAGTGCTCTCCACCGAGATGACGCTTGCAGTCCAGCAACTGAGAGCGGGCCGCGATCGTGAGAAAGTTCTCAGCGACTTTGCCTGGCGGACCGGCGTACCGGACATCAAAGCCTTCGTCACCGTCCTGCGCCAATCGGATCAGTTCGGCGTGTCGATCGCGGAGACGCTCCGTATCTATGCGAGCGAGATGCGCAACAAGCGCTACATGCGGGCCGAGGAAAAAGCCAACATGATGCCGGTGAAGCTGGCCCTGGGCGCCATCCTCTTCACCGTTCCACCGACAATCATCATTCTCATCGGCCCTTCGATCATCATGATCGTTCGCGAGATGGCGAAAGCCGCTTCCGGCGGCTGAGCGAACAGGAGTTACGGATGAACATCAGGACAGCAGTTGCGGTCAGCGCCTTCAGTCTTCTCGGGGCCTGCGCCAGTGCGCCGGCGCCCCAGCTGGTCGATATCGCCCCGCTGCAACAGGTCACGCACACCGCAACGCCCGAGATACTGATGGCGCGCGGCTACTACGACAAGGCGGCGATCGCTTATCGCACTGCCCTGGTGACCAAGTCGGACGATTTTTCTTCCCGCTATGGCCTTGCCGAAGCGGAAAGAATGAGTGGCAAGTTCGATGAAGCCTGGGCGGACTACTACCAGCTCGTAGACGTTGCCGAATGGAAAGCGCGCGCGGTTGAGGGGCTCGGCCGTGTAGCGCTTTCGCGTGGCGACCGCGCCACGGCTCTTGAGAAGTTCAATGCTGTAGTCGCCGACAATCCGGACGCATGGCAGTCTTGGCTGGCCATCGCGCAAATTCAGGATCTCGATCGCCAGTGGGGCAAAGCGGACGAATCCTATGCCCTGGCTCTGGCTGCATCGAAAGAGCACGCGGTGGTCTATAACAATCACGGAGTGTCGATGATGGCGCGTGGCGAGCCAGTCGCAGCGGTCGCCTTGTTCCGAGCGGCGGTGGCTGCTGATTCCAGTATGGCGCACGCTTCGACCAATCTCGACCTCGCCCTCGCCGCCAGCGGCGAACCCGCCGTTCTGGACATCGCCAACGGCGACGCGCGCGACCGCGCCCGCAAGCTCAACAACTACGGCTATGTGGCGATGCTGCAGGGCCGCGACGAGGATGCGAAGCGCTACTACGAAGCGGCCGTGAAGGAACACCCTTCCTTCTACGCCCTCGCGTTCAACAACCTGAAGAGCCTGCAAAGCACCGAAGGAAGGCCGCAGCAGTAAGCGGCTTTCTCTTTCGGGTCAGATCAGAACGCCCAGATCGACGGGTCGAATTTCCAGGAAGCGAGGATCGCCGCCGCCGCCAGGGCTATGCCCAGCGGCACCGGCGCTCCCCGTTGCAGGATACGCTGCCGGGGCAAGCCGTCCGCTGTCGCCATCTTCGCGAGTCTGCGCGCGGCGATCAGGCCGAACGCCAGAACACCCATCGCCACCGCGAGCCAGAACGTCCAGGCATACAGGCCCGACAGGCCGGCCCAGAGCACCGCGACGGCGCCGAGCTTGGCGTCGCCCGCGCCCATCCCCGTCAAGGCATAGAGCAGATACCCGATCGCGAGCACGCCCACCGCCAGAGCGCCGTTCTGCCAGTAGTCCACAACCGGCTCGCCACTGGCGAAAGCGGCGATGGCGAACAGGACCGCCAGCGCGATCGGTATCCAGTTCGGAATGCGGTAGGTACGGCCGTCGATGAACGCCGCGGCCGCAAACAGGCCGGCGAACACTATCCAGATGACCGACATCATTGGCATCGCCTCCCAGGTCCGGCTGACGCGTATACGAAGCAAGATCTGTGCTGGCGGACGCCGGTAAACGGGCCGCAAACCGTCCGGCAGGGCAAGGGAATCCACTGCGTCAGGCCTGACTGCCGCGTTATGGGCATGACAGGTCGCGCATCAGGCGAAGCGAGGGATAAAATCGGCCCCAGGGCGGCCCTGATGCAAAATTGCTGCACAGTTCCGCTGTCTTGCGAAATTGGCGTTTTTCGCCGGGGCATCGCGATTGACGGGTCCGGAAGTGTGGCGGAACTGTGAACCCGCCACTTCTCTGGTGAGGCGTGGGGTCAGGCTTTCAGGCGTCATCACAGCAGAAGGAGAGGCAGTCATCAGGATGGAGTAAACCGTGAAAAAACCACCACTGAAGCAATTGCTTCTCAGCACAACCCTGCTCGGTCTAGCGAGTGCATCGCTTATCGCAGCAGCCCCAGCCGCAGCCCAGAACGCGCCTCCGCAGGCCGAAGACAACGAAATCGTTGTCATCACGGGCACGCGGATCGTTCAGGAGGGCTACGCCTCCTCGAGCCCGATCACGACGATCACTGCCGAAGAGCTGCAGCTCACGCAGCCTGTTGATGTCGAGGCAGTACTGCGGGCACTGCCGCAGTTCCAGCCTGGCAACGGCGGCCAGGTTAACAACGGCTCGTCGGGCACATCGACCCTCGACCTCCGCGGCCTCACCACGCCGCGCACGCTGCCGCTCATCGACGGCAAGCGAATGGTCGGCTTCGACCCGAATGGCCTGTTCGACGTGACTGCGATTCCGCTCGCTCTCCTGGAGCGCGTGGATGTCGTTACCGGCGGCGCCTCAGCAGTCTACGGTTCTGACGCCGTCGCCGGCGTCGTGAACTTCATTCTCAATGACGACTTCCGCGGCGCGCAACTCGACACCTCCTATTCGATCACCGATCACGGCGATGGCGAGACGGAGAACATCCAGGGCACGATGGGCGCCGGCTTCGACGATGGACGCGGCAACGTCGTGCTCAGCCTCGGCTACGCTAACAAGGAAGCAGTCTACCAGACGCGAGGTGCGGGCGCCGCGACGCCAGGCGCCAGCTCGACGACCGTCCCCTCTGCGATCGACTCGGCCACGGGCGGGCGCACTCAGTTCAGCGCAGCTGGTAACCTGGTTCCATTTTATCAGGGCTTCGACTTTAACCCGCAGAACCTTTACCAGACGCCGCAAACGCGCTGGAACGCAGTCGCTTTGGCCAAGTACGACCTCACCGACGACGTCGAGCTTTACTCGCGGTTTATTTATTCGAACTCCGTCAGTGCTCCGCAGCTCGCCTCGTCTGGCACATTCGGTTTCTCGTTCGAAGTGCCGCTGACCAACCCCTTCCTCACCGCGCAAGCCAGTACTTATCTTGCCGCCAACAACCCTGTTGCGCCGTGCTCTGTCGCGGCGGCTGGACAGTGCGTCGATGTCGGCGTCCGCTGGCGCGCCGTGCCGGTCGGTCCCCGGCAGTACAGGTTTGCCTATGACACCTTCCAGGGTCTGGTCGGTGCGCGCGGCGAACTCTATGGCTGGAACTGGGATATCGCCGCCGCTCACGGCGAAACCAGCCTGCAGCGTCAGCAGAACAACGACGTGGATGCCGGCAAATTCCAGCAGGCGCTCTTCGCTGCCAGCACTACGGCCTGCATAGATCCTTCAGGCCTGTGCGCGCCGATCAACATCTTCAGCCCGAGCGTGCCTGTCACTTCCGCAGCCGCCCAGTTCGTCTCGCTGAACCTGCAGGTGCAGTCGCTGACGCAACAGGATTACGCTACTGCGTCCGCCAGCCGGGACCTGGACTTCCTCCAGAGCCCATTCGCCAACACGCCGGCGGCCGTTTCCGTCGGTGTCGAGTATCGCGATGAGTCTTCCGATTACAGGCCGGACGCCGCTTCGCAGTCCGGACAGTCGCCGGGCTTTGGTCAAACGCTTCCGACCAGAGGCCGCTATGACGTGTTCGAGCAGTTCGTCGAGGGCATTATCCCCCTCGTTGAGGACAAAGCGTTCGCAAGAGCTATCAACCTGGAGCTCGGATTCCGGAACTCGAACTATTCAACCTCCGGCGTCACGGAAAGCTTCAAGTATGGCGCGGACTGGGAAGTAGTTGACGGTTTGCGGTTCCGCGGCATGTTCCAGCGCGCCGTGCGCGCCGCGAACATTGCGGAGCTGTTCAACCCGGTGACGCCGGGAACGGGCGATCTGCTTGTCGATCCGTGCGCCAACGGAACGCCGGCCACTCCGCTAGCCGGCCAACTTCGTGCGCTGTGTATCGCGACCGGTGTTCCAGTCGGTACGATAAACGGCGGCACGCTGGCCCAGCCGACCTCCGGCCAGGTGAATGCGTTCTTCGGCGGCAATCCAAATGTCACGCCTGAGGAAGCCGACACCAAGACCTTCGGTGTGGTGTGGCAGCCGGACTTCATCCCCGGCCTCGGGGTGACGCTCGACTACTACGACATCCAGGTCGACAACGCGATCTCGATCCGCCCGAACTACGACATCGTCGATGGATGCTACAATGTGGCGCGCAATCCGACGATGACCGCGACCGACGTGGACTGCCTGCTGATCGCGCGCAACACGACCAACGGCACGATCGAGGGCGACCTGATCTTTGGTATCCAGCAAGTCACCCGGAACATCGGTGAGGTGCATGCCGAGGGCGTCGATTACGGTATACGTTACGCTTGGGATCTGAACCAATGGGGCGGCCTCGAGTTCGCGCTCGACGGCACGCACGTCATCGACGCCAGCTATATCCCGGGACCGGGTGCAGCCAGCGTCGATTGCGTCGCCCACTACGGCAAACAGTGCGGCCTGCCCTCGACCGTCTCGGGCTCGACGGGTGGACCGACGCCGGAAGACCGCTTCAATCAGCGCACGACGTGGACGTTCGGCAATTTCGACGTGTCCTATATCTGGCGCTACCTGAGCGGCTCCACCGTCGATCCGACACAGGCGGCCGACACTGCCGCCGCGTCCGCGTCGATCCCGGACTACAACTACATCGATCTGGCGGGTAGCTGGCAGATCACCGACTGGGCGAAGCTGAAACTCAGCATCACCAACGTGACCGACGAGGAAGCGCCGTTCGTGCAGACCGAAACCGGTTCGACGCCGTACAACAGCGGCAACACCTATCCGTCGACGTATGACGTCCTCGGCCGCGTGTTCACCGTTGGCCTTTCCGCCAAGTTCTAGCCTGACTGATGACTGACTGAACTGACGCGGCGGCTTCCTTCGGGAGGCCGCCGCAACTTTATCGGGCGGCCTGTTGCGGGGAGCCCGGGCGCGGGGCACGCTGGCAGGATGGCTGACGATATCCAACAGCTCGTACGGGCGGCCGAGACGGCGGTGAATGCCGGGCGCTGGAGCGAGGCGGAGACCATCTGGGCCGAGGTGCGCCGGCGCGATCCGAAAAACGCGCGTGCGACTTTCAGCCTTGGCGTGCATGCCATGCAGCGCCGGGATTTTGCCGAGGCCTGCGCCTTTCTGGAAGAGGCGCGCGCCGCGAACCCGCAGGATTTGTTCACCCTGCTGACGCTGTCGAAGGCGCGGCGGGAAAAGGGCGACGATGCCGGTGAAGGCGAAGCGCTGGAGGGGGCGCTGGCGGTCGATCCCTATTACCTGCCTGCATTGCTCGGCAAGGCGCAGAGGCTGGAGCGGCTGGGGGCGGAAGCGTCCGCGGCGATGTTCTATCGCAATGCGATGAAGATCGCTCCGCCGGAGACGCATTGGCCTGAGGTGTTCCGGCCCCAGCTTCAGCACGCAAAGGCCTATGCCGAAAAGCATGCACGCGGGATGGGGGCGTCGCTGGATGCCGCGCTGAAACCGATGCTGTCGAGTCTCCCGCCGGATACAGCCGGGCGATGGCGCGAGGCGGCGTCGATCATGTCCGGGCTGTCCACGCCTTATAGGCAGGATGCGAACCAGCTCTACGTGCCGCGCCTGCCCGCGATCCCGTTCTATGACCGCTCGATGTTCCCGTGGGCGGCGGATCTGGAAGCGAAGACCGATGTGATCCGGGACGAGCTGAAAGCGGCGCTGGCGAAGGAAGGCAAGGAGTTCAAGCCCTACATCGACGTGCGCGCGGGGCAGCCGGTGGACCAGTGGGCGGACCTCAACCGGTCGACCAAATGGAGCCATTACTCCCTGTGGCGCAACGGCCAGCCGGATGAGGCGCATCTCTCGCAATGCCCCGAAACGCGCAAGGCGCTTGAGGCGGTCGACATGGCGGAGATCGGCGGACTGTGCCCGAACGCCATGTTCTCGGCGCTGGCGCCGCACACGGAAATTCCACCGCACACCGGCGAGACCAATGCGCGGCTGGTGGCGCACCTGCCTCTGGTGGTGCCGGAGAAATGCACCTACCGCGTCGGCTTCGAGCATCGCACCTGGACGGAAGGCGAGCTGCTGATCTTCGACGACACGATCGAGCACACCGCCCGCAATGACAGCGACGAGTTGCGCATCGTGCTGATCTTCGACGTGTGGAATCCACTGCTGGCAAAAGAGGAGCGCGATGTGGTCCGCGCCCTCGCGGCCGCTGCGTGGGACTACAACAAGGTTCGCTAGATCATTGCCTGAACGGGCTGCCCGGCAGGATCGCCGGGCGCTGGTCGGCGTTCGCGACCGTTTCCGTCAGCCGGTAGAAGAACGTGTTCATGTCGGCGGCGGCCTTGAAGTCGAGTGGCTGGGTCATGTCGTCCTGCGGACGATGATAGCGGACCTGATACCATTCGCGGTAGCGCCGCTCGGCTTCCGTGCCAGGCTCGAAGCCGAAGACGAAGCCGGTCGCCGGCACGCCGATGCGTAGGAACGGATAGTGGTCCGCTCGGCTGTTGAGGTTGCGCTCTGGCTCCAGGTCGGGCCGGATCTCGATCCCCATGCTGGCCGCGATGCCTTTCGCCGCGGCGCCAAGCGTCGAGTCGTCGATGGCGTGCATGGTGAGGATCTTCAGCGGGAACAGCGGGCGCAGCTGATCGAGGTTGATGTTTGCAGCGAGATTGGCCCTGGGCACGGTCGGATGCTGCGTGAACCAAGTCGCGCCGAGCAGGCCTTTTTCCTCGCCGGTGAAGGCCGCGAACAAGACGCTGCGCCTGAAGCCTTTGCCCTGACGCTGTTCGGCAAGGCGGATCAGCGTCGCCACATAGGCGGCATCGTCGAACGCGCCGTTGTAGAGCGTGTCGCCGCCGACCGCTTCGCCAAAGCCATAGCCGTCGAGGTGCGCCGCTACGACGACGACTTCCGGCGACAATGTGGGATCGGTTCCCGGCAGGAGGCCGAGGACATTGTCCGACGCCAGCTCCCGCCGTGACACCCGAAACGAAGCGCGGAGGCGATTGGGAATGTCGAAAGCCTGGAGCGGCTTCGACGCAGCGCCCGCGTCGAGAATGTCCTTCGCGGCGTGGCCCGACCCGGCAAGCACGGTAACGAACGCTTCCGGACTGAGCCGCATCACCGCGAGTTGCGGCGAAGCGATCGGCGCGGCGCCGCGCAGGCTGAGCGAGCGCGCATAGGCGTCCGGCCAGCGCGCGGGCTCGATGGTGAAACCGGGATCGTCGACGGCGATCAGGCCGACCGCTCCGGCATCCGCTGCCGCCCTCAGCCGGTCAGCGCCGCCCGGAACTCCGCGTCGCCGTCCGCCGAAGCAGACCGCAACCTTGCCGCGCATGTCCGGTCCCATCTCGGCGGCCGAACAATAGCCGCGAAAACTGAGAGGGGCGTCGATTGCCGCCGGCAGATCGCCGGTGGCGCGGACGCTGATCTGGTGGAGGAATTTCAGGTCGGTCGCGGCACTGGCGCCAACGATCTCGAAACGCGTCCCGTCCTTTTCGACCCGCACCTCGTTGATCGGCAGTGTCTGGAACCAAGTACCGCGCTCGCCGGCCGGCTTCAGCCCGGCCTTTTCGAACCGGGCCGCCACATATTTTGCCGCTCGGTCGTAACCGGACGAGCCGGTATCACGCCCCTCCATGGCGCCGGACGACAGTTCGCCGGTGATCTTCCACCACGCTTGCGTGTCAGGGTCGGTCCCCGCCGGCGGCATGGCGGCAGTGCCGCACGCGGAAAGGAGAGCCGCAAACCCGCCAAGCACTGCACCGCGAAGCTTCAAGCCGCTCTCCATTTACCATTGCCGGAATTTACCTTGGGAGAACTGGCCGTCCGCCCAAGTGAAATTTTTCGTCTGTCGCCGCGTTTCAGGCATGGCCTTGGCCGGGGCGCGCCTCGCACGTTAGCAGATTCCAGATCAGGCTGGCGATGCGCACGCCACAACCCGCCACAGGCGCCAAGCGCCGAGGCGAGTCGGCGCGATCCCAGACACCTCAGCCACGCTAATGCTTTGAATCCGGGCGCCGTCCTGCTACGCGATTTTTGATACGGTGAGTTTCGACAGGTTCGACCGAATGGAACTGGGTTTGCCCCCGCCACAGGGTCTCTATGACCCACGGAATGAGCACGACGCCTGCGGCGTGGGCTTTGTGGTCAATTTCAAAGGCCGCAAATCCAACCGCATTGTTGCGCAGGGTCTCGAAATCCTTGTGAACCTCGATCACCGGGGCGCCGTGGGCGCCGATCCGCTGATGGGCGACGGGGCGGGCATCCTGATCCAGATCCCGGACGCCCTGATCCGCGACTGGGCCAAAAAACAGAATGTCGAGCTCCCCCAGCCCGGCAGCTACGCCGTCGCCATGTGTTTCCTGCCCCGTGACGAGGGGGCGCGTAACTTCGCGACGAAGCAATTCGAGAACTATCTCGGGAAATCCAAGCAGAAGCTGCTCGGCTGGCGTGAGGTCCCGACCAACTCCAAGGGCCTGGGCGCCGCCGTGCTGGCCGGCATGCCCGTGATCAGGCAGGCGATCATCGCCAAGGGCTCGGCCGCGATGAGCCAGGACGCATTCGAGCGGAAGCTGCTCGCCATCCGCAAGGAGACGCAAAACCCGCTGGCTGAAATCGCGAAGAAGAAGAACCTTCCGGGCCTCGCCGAGTTTTACATGCCGTCGCTGTCGACGCGCACGGTTGTCTACAAAGGCCTGCTGCTAGCCCACCAGGTCGGCACGTTCTACAAGGACCTGACCGATCCGCTGTGCGAGAGCGCGCTGGCGCTCGTTCACCAGCGCTTCTCGACCAACACCTTCCCGTCGTGGAAACTGGCGCACCCGTACCGCTTCATCGCGCACAACGGTGAGATCAACACTGTCCGCGGCAACGTGAACTGGATGTATGCGCGCAGGCGCTCGATGGAGAGCGCCCTGCTCGGCGCCGACCTCGACAAGATGTGGCCGCTGATCCCGCACGGGCAGTCGGACACCGCCTGCCTCGACAACGCGCTCGAACTTCTCGTGGCCGGCGGATACCCGCTTGCGCACGCGATGATGATGCTGATCCCGGAAGCATGGGCGGGCAACCCGCACATGGATCCGACGCGCCGCGCCTTCTATGAATACCACGCCGCACTGATGGAGCCGTGGGACGGACCCGCCGCTATAGCCTTCACCGACGGCCGCCAGATCGGCGCGACGCTGGACCGCAACGGACTTCGCCCTGCCCGCTTCATCGTGACGGACGATGATGAAGTGATCCTCGCTTCCGAAGCCGGCGTGCTGCCGATCCCCGAAGACCGCATCGCCCGCAAGTGGCGGCTGCAGCCCGGCAAGATGCTGCTGATCGACCTCGAAGAGGGCCGCATCATCGAGGATGAAGAGGTGAAGAACCGCTTCGCCGGCAAGCATCCCTACGCTGACTGGCTGCACGAACTGCAGTTCAAGCTGGGCGAACTGCCGGACCCGGAAGAAACCGCGGCGCAACTCAGCAACGCCTCCGTCGGCCTGCTCGATCGCCAGCAAGCGTTTGGCTACACGCAGGAAGACCTCTCGTTCTTCCTCGAACCGATGGCTGCCTTGGGCGACGACCCCGTCGGCTCGATGGGCGCGGATACGCCGATTGCCGTGCTCTCGCAGAAGCCGAAGCTGCTCTACAACTATTTCAAACAGAACTTCGCACAGGTCACCAACCCGCCGATCGATCCGATCCGCGAAGAGCTGGTCATGTCTCTGGTGTCGATGATCGGCCCGCGGCCCAACCTGCTCGGCCTCGCGGCCGGCACGCACAAGCGGCTGGAAGTGACGCAGCCCGTGCTGACTAATGCGGACCTGGCCAAGATCCGCTCGATCCACGAACTCGTGGACGGGACATTCCGCACCGCGACCATCGACATCACCTGGGACGCCAAGGAAGGCGCCGCGGGCCTGGGGACCGCGCTGGATCGCATCCGGATAGAAGCGACCGAGCACGTGCTGCAGGACTCGAACATTCTGATCCTGTCGGACCGAGCTGTTTCCGAAGACCGCATTCCAATCCCAGCGCTGCTGGCTCTTTCGGCCGTGCACCACAAGCTGATCAAGCAGGGCTTGCGCATGCAGACCGGCCTTGTGGTGGAAACTGGCGAAGCGCGGGAAGTGCATCACTTCTGCACGCTCGCGGGCTACGGCGCCGAGGCGGTGAACCCCTATCTCGCGTTCGAGACGCTTGAGCAGGTGCGCCAGACCGAAGGTATGAAGCTCGACACCAAGGCGGTGCAGAAGAACTACATCAAGGCCGTAGGCAAAGGCATTCTCAAAGTGATGTCCAAGATGGGCATCTCGACCTACCAATCCTATTGCGGCGCCCAGATCTTCGACGCGGTCGGCCTCTCCTCGAAACTGATCGAGGAATACTTCACCGGCACGGCGACAACGATCGAGGGCGCCGGCCTTCCCGAGATCGCAGAAGAAGTCGTGCGGCGCCATCGCATCGCGTTCGGTGACAGCCCGGTCTATCGCGACATGCTGGACGTTGGCGGCGACTATGCCTTCCGCCTGCGCGGCGAGGATCACGCCTGGACGCCAGACAGTGTCGCCAGGCTGCAGCACGCGGTGCGTGGCAACATCTCCGCGGACTACGCCGCCTTCGCGGAGTCTATCAACGAGCAGAACGAGCGCCTGCTGACCATTCGCGGCCTGATGCAGTTCAAATTCGCGGAAAAGCCGCTGCCGATTGACCAGGTCGAACCGGCGCCGGAAATTGTGAAGCGCTTTGCGACAGGCGCAATGAGCTTCGGCTCGATCAGCCGCGAAGCGCATACGACGCTTGCCATCGCCATGAACCGTATCGGCGGCCGCTCCAACACGGGCGAAGGCGGTGAGGAGGCCGACCGCTTCGTGCGCATGAAGAATGGCGACAGCATGCGCTCCGCCATCAAGCAGGTGGCGTCAGGCCGCTTCGGCGTCACGACCGAGTACCTGGTCAACGCCGACGACATCCAGATCAAGATGGCGCAGGGCGCGAAGCCCGGCGAAGGCGGCCAGCTTCCGGGTCACAAGGTCGACAAGAACATCGCCAAGGTGCGGCACTCGACACCGGGCGTCGGCCTGATCTCGCCGCCGCCACACCACGACATCTATTCGATCGAGGATCTGGCGCAGCTCATCCACGACCTCAAGAACGTGAACCCTGGCGCCCGGATCTCAGTGAAGCTGGTCTCGGAAGTGGGCGTCGGCACGGTTGCTGCGGGCGTCTCGAAAGCGCGCGCGGACCATGTGACGATCTCCGGCTTCGAAGGCGGCACAGGCGCCTCCCCCCTCACCTCACTGACCCATGCCGGCTCTCCTTGGGAGATTGGCCTCGCAGAGACGCAGCAGACGCTAGTGCTGAACGGGCTGCGGGGACGCATCGCGGTGCAGGTCGATGGCGGCCTGCGCACAGGGCGCGACGTGGCCATCGGCGCGCTGCTCGGCGCGGACGAGTTCGGCTTTGCGACAGCGCCGCTGATCGCGGCCGGCTGCATCATGATGCGCAAGTGCCATTTAAACACCTGCCCGGTCGGCGTGGCGACGCAGGACCCCGTGCTGCGCGCGCGGTTCACCGGCGCGCCGGAGCATGTGATCAACTACTTCTTCTTCGTCGCTGAAGAGCTGCGCCACATCATGGCCCAGCTCGGTTACCGTACGCTCGACGAGATGATTGGCCGCGTCGACAGGCTCGACATGCGTAGCGCGCTCGATCACTGGAAAGCCAAGGGCGTCGACCTCTCGAAACTGCTTTACCAGACGCCGGCCAAGCCCGGCGTCGCGATCCGCCTGAGCGAGACCCAGAACCACGGGCTCGAAGCCGCACTGGATCACAAGCTGATCAAGGCGGCCAAGGCCGCGCTCGGCAAGGCGCCGAAGCCGGTGCAGATCACCGAGACGGTCCGCAACGTGAACCGGACCGTGGGTGCGATGCTCTCCGGCGAAATTGCCAAGAAATACGGCCATGCCGGCCTGCCGGATGAGACGATCCAGATCGCGCTGACGGGCACGGCGGGACAAAGCTTCGGCGCTTTCCTTGCTCGCGGCGTCACGATCGATCTCGTCGGCGATGCGAACGACTATGTCGGCAAGGGCCTGTCGGGAGGCCGCGTGATCGTTCGCCCGACTGAGGTTTTAAAGCGTGACCCCGCAGAGAACATCATTGTCGGCAATACGGTGCTGTACGGCGCCATCGCCGGCGAAGCCTATTTCCAGGGCGTGGCGGGCGAGCGGTTCGCGGTGCGCAACTCGGGCGCCGTCGCCGTCGTCGAGGGCTGCGGCGACCATGGCTGCGAATACATGACCGGCGGCGTTGTGGTCGTGCTCGGCAAGACAGGCCGCAACTTCGCGGCCGGCATGTCGGGCGGCATCGCCTACGTCTATGATCCGGACAGGGCGTTCAAGGACTTGTGCAATCCGTCCATGGTCACGCTCGATGCAGTGAAGCCCGCTGAGGGCGGCAATGATGCCGATGCGCCAAGCCAGCGCGCTTTGTCGGTCGAAGACAGTGGCATGGGCGACATGCTCGCCTTCGACGCCGAACGGCTCCGCATCCTGGTCGAGCGTCATCTGCTCCACACCGGCAGCGCGCGCGCTCGCCACCTCCTCGACAACTGGGCGGTCGAGCTGCCGAAGTTCGTCAAGGTCACGCCGACCGACTACCGCCGCGCGCTTCTCGATCTCAGGACCGAGAAACACGCCGTCGTCGCAGCAGAATAGAGTTTGGGAAGACAAGCATGGGCAAGCCGACTGGCTTCCTCGAATTCGAACGCAAGGATCGCGGCTACGAGAAGCCGGGAGTGCGCACGAAAACCTACAAGGAATTCCTGAAGCGCATGCCGGAAGGCGAAGTGCGCGAGCAGGCCGCGCGCTGCATGGATTGCGGGATTCCGTTCTGTCACAATGGTTGCCCGGTCAACAATCAGATCCCCGACTGGAACAACCTGGTCCATCGCGACCAGTGGAAGGCGGCGCTCGACAACCTGCACTCCACCAACAACTTCCCGGAATTCACCGGCCGCGTCTGTCCCGCCCCGTGCGAGGCGTCGTGCGTGCTGAACATCGATGAAAACCCTGTCTCGATCAAAACCATCGAGTGCGAAATCGTCGATCGCGGCTGGGATGAAGGCTGGATCAAGCCGCAGCAGGCGCCGCGCGGCACCGGCAAGCGTATCGCCGTGGTCGGTTCGGGACCGGCCGGGCTCGCCTGCGCCCAGCAACTCGCGCGCGCAGGCCACGCGCCGTCGGTATTCGAAAAGAGCGACCGCATCGGCGGCCAGCTCCGCTATGGCATTCCGGACTTCAAGATGGAGAAGCGCCATATCGACCGTCGCGTGAAGCAGATGGAGGCCGAGGGCGTCATCTTCCGGACGGGCATGTATGTCGGCATCGACGTGACGGTGCAGCGCCTGCTCGACGACTATCAGGTTCTCGTCCTCGCGGGCGGGGCGGAGCAGCCGCGCGACCTCACCATTCCGGGGCGCGAGCTGGACGGCGTGCATTTCGCGATGGATTTCCTGACGCAACAGAACAAACGCGTCGCGGGCGACGATGAGAAAACCTCAGCACCGGGCGGAACCATCTCCGCCGAAGGCAAGCACGTCGTGGTGATCGGCGGCGGCGACACCGGCTCCGACTGCATCGGCACGTCCAACCGGCAGGGCGCGGCATCGATCACTCAGCTTGAAATCATGCCGAAGCCGCCCGTGATGGAAGACAAGGCGCTCACTTGGCCGGACTGGCCGCTGAAACTGCGCACGTCCTCCTCGCAGGAAGAAGGCTGCGATCGCGACTGGTCGATGATCACGAAGCGCGCCATCGGCGGGACTGGCGGTGAAGTGAGGAAAGTGAAGGCGCTTATCTGCGCCCGCACCGAGTGGGTGAAAGGCGCGAATGGCCGGACGGAGATGAAGGAAGTCCCCAGCAGCGAGTTCGAATTGAAGGCCGATCTCGTCCTGCTGGCCATGGGCTTCACCGGACCGATCGTGCCGGGGCTGATCGACCAGACCAAGGCGACGCTCGACTCACGCGGTAATGTCGCGGCCAATGTGAAGGACTATAAATCCAGCTCCGAGCGCATTTTTGCCTGCGGCGACATGCGGCGCGGGCAGTCGCTGGTGGTCTGGGCGATCCGCGAAGGCCGGCAGTGCGCACGCGCGGTCGATGAATACCTGATGGGCGCGACCAACCTGCCGCGCTAGACTGATATTGCTGCGCTGCGGCAGACTCCCGAAGGCGCTGAACAGGCAGTGGACCTTCGCCACAAGCAGGTAGTAGGCTCGGGCAAAAGCGGCGCAACCAGCCGAAAAAGAGCCGAGGGGAATGCCTTGAAGGCTACGGACATCAGCCGTCCGGACTACTTCCACAAGGTTGTCGATTGCCAGTGGGCATGTCCCGCCCACACGCCGGTGCCCGAGTATATCCGCCTGATTGCCGACCGGCGCTATACCGACGCCTACATGATCAACTGGAAGAGCAACGTGTTCCCGGGAATCCTGGGACGCACATGTGATCGTCCGTGCGAACCCGCCTGCAGGCGAGGCCGGGTGGAAGAGGAGCCGGTGGCGATTTGCCGCCTGAAAAGGGTGGCCGCCGACAACAAGGACGACATCCAGGCACTGCTGCCCGAGGTTTCTCCCAAAAATGGCAAGAAGATCGCCTGCGTCGGTGCCGGGCCTGCCTCGCTGACGGTCGCGCGCGACCTTGCCCCGTTAGGCTATGAGGTCCACGTCTACGACAGCGACAAAAAGGCTGGCGGAATGATCCGCAGCCAAATCCCCCGCTTCAGGCTTCCGGAAGAAGTAATCGACGAGGAAGTCGGCTACATCACCGCGCTCGGCCCGGTCATGCATCTCAGCGAGCAGGTCGACAGCCTCAAGGAGCTGCTGACAAAGGGCTATGACGCTATCTTCGTCGGCACCGGCGCGCCACGCGGCCGCGACCTCGACATTCCGGGCCGCAAGGAAGCCGCCGCCAACATCCACATCGGCATCGACTGGCTGTCCAACGTCTCGTTCGAGCACATCAACAAGATCGGCAAGCGCGTCATCGTGCTGGGCGGCGGCAACACCGCCATGGACTGCTGCCGCACATCGCGCCGTCTCGGCGGAGACGATGTAAAGGTGATCGTCCGCTCCGGCTTTGACGAGATGAAGGCGTCGCCGTGGGAGAAGGAAGACGCAATCGGGGAGGATATTCCGATCCTCAACTTCCTGGCGCCCAAGGAGTTCACCCACACCAACGGCAAGCTCACCGGGGTCACCTTCCAGAAGATGAACTGGATCAAGGACGCGAAAGGCAAGCGCAGCCTCGTCCCTTCCGGCGAGCCCGACCAGCATTTCGAGTGCGACGATGTTCTCGTCGCCGTCGGCCAGGAAAATTCCTTCCCCTGGATCGAACGCGACATCGGCATGGACTTCGACAAGTGGGGCATGCCTGTCGTCGGCCAGGAGACGATGCAGTCGACCATCCCACATGTTTTCTTCGGCGGCGACGCGGCCTTCGGCCCAAAGAACATCATCTGGGCAGTGGCGCATGGCCACGCGGCCGCGGTCTCGATCGACAAGCTGCTCAACGGCGATGATGTCGCCGTTCGCCCTCCCCCTGGCGTCACGGTGATCAGCCAGAAGATGGGGATCCACGAGTGGAGCTATGACAACGACATCGCCAACGACAAGCGCTACAAGGTCCCGCACAAGGACAAAGCCATCGCCCTCAAGAACGTGAAGACCGAGGTCGAGCTGGGCTATGACCAGGCGGTGAGCTTCAAGGAAGCGCAGCGCTGCCTAAACTGCGATGTGCAGACGGTGTTCTCGCCCAAAGTCTGCATCGAGTGCGATGCCTGCGTCGACATCTGCCCGATGGACTGCATCACCTTCACCGAGAACGGCGAAGAGGCCGAGCTGCGCACGCACCTCAGCGCACCTGCCATGAACCTTGGCCAGGACATCTATGTCGCAGACGGCTTGCCCACTGGCCGCATCATGGCGAAGGATGAAGACGTCTGCCTGCACTGCGGGCTGTGCGCCGAGCGCTGTCCCACCGGCGCGTGGGACATGCAGAAATACATCATCGACATTACGCAGGCAGGACCCGCATGCCGGCAGACACGGTAACGCAAGCCAGCAGCATGACACCCGCTTCGCTGACGGCGGTGAACGACTTCGTCGTGAAGTTCGCCAACGTGAACGGCTCGGGCTCGGCCAGCGCCAACGGCCTCTTCGCCAAGGCTATCATCCGCATGGGCGTGCCGGTCGCCGCCCGCAACATCTTCCCGTCGAATATCCAGGGGCTGCCGACCTGGTATGAGGTGCGAGTCTCCGGCGCGGGCCATCTCGGCCGCCGGGGCGGCGTCGATCTTTCCGTTCCCCTCAACCCGCAAACGTGGGACGATGATCTCAAGGAGATCGTGCCGGGCGGCTATCTGTTCTACGATTCCACCAAGCCGATGCCGGCCGCGAAGTTC
>JAUYPV010000069.1 GCA_030697555.1 Hyphomonadaceae bacterium | reverse complement strand
GCGCGGTCGACATCACAGGCGACAAAACCGCCTCGATCCCCGCCCAGTCGATCAGGCCCAGGATCGCCTCGAGATCGTCCCGCTGACGCCCCCGCCGCTTCGCCACCAGCCCGTCCTCGAACCCCAACTGACCAACCTGCTTGCGCGGCATCGATCCTCTCCCTCGCCGAATCTCATCGCAAGGGAATCACGATCCGCCCACCCGCGCAAAGAACTCCATGGTGAGCAGCCGCCGAAGACGGCGCCCGTCGAACCACGAGGGCGAGCTTACTTCACCAGCCGCAGGCTTTTGGCCATGACGTGGAAGATCTCGTTCTGCTCGACCGTGCCGGAGAAGAGGTTGGCGCCGGGGCCGCCGGCGAAGATGGCGACGTCTTCGCCGCCGTGGGTTTCAGAGCCGAGGGGCGTCAGCGATTGCTGGAGGAAATCCTTCGTGGTGGTGTCGACATTGGTGAGGTCGGCGCGGTCGCAGAGGTATTTCTTGTCCGGCTGTTCCTTGCAGACCGAGCCGGGACCGTTGGCTAAAGAGAGCGTGGTGTAGGGCTTGCCGTCGCGCGCTTTCGTAAGTTCGCCACCCTCCTTCACTAGGCCGAGGATCGGATTGCCGCGGTCGGGATAGCCCTGGATCGCCAGGGTGTGGCTGTGGTCGGCGGTGACGATGATGAGCGTGTCGGACTTGCTTGTCGCGGCGACGGCGGCGGCGACGGCTTCGTCGAGCGCCGTGGCATCGCCCAGCGCGCGGGCGGCGTTGCCGGCGTGGAGGCCGTGGTCGACGCGGCCGCCTTCGACCATGAGGACGTAGCCCTTGGGGTTCTTCGACAGGCGCTGGATGGCCTTGGTCGTCATCTCGGCGAGCGAGGGTTCTTGTCGAGCGTTGCGGTCGAGGTCGTACTGCATGTGGCTGGGCTCGAAGAGGCCGAGGATCTGGCCCGAGCCTTTCCAGTCGAACGCATCGAAGCCGGCCTTGTCGGCGACGGTGGCGCGGTTCGGGCGCTTCGCCTTCCATTCGTCCATCAGGTTGCGGCCATCGGTACGGTCGCCTTTTTGGTTGGCGTATTCCGGATCGGCCACAGTGTTGGGCAGGAATTGCGCGCGACCGCCGGCGAGGATGACGTCCATGCCGTCGCCATGGTTCCAGGCGAGGAACTGGCTCGCTATGTCGAGGCAGCCTGCGGCCTTTCCTTCGGGCGAGACGTTGGAGTCGTCCTCCCAGTCGCGCTGGGTGGTCCGGGCGTAAGTGGCGGCGGGCGTGGCGTGCGTGACGCGCGCGGTGGAGATGACGCCGGTGGCGAGGCCGGCGTCCTCGGCGATCTCCCAAAGGCTGGTGGCGTAGTTGGTCTTGGCGCTGGCGCAATCGCGGATGTTGGCGGCCTGGGTGATGCCAAGAGAGCCGTTGTAGGATTTTACGCCGGTCGTCATCGCAGCGGCCGTGGGCGCCGAGTCAGCGACCTGGCTGTCGTGCGTGTAGGTTTTGGAGAGGGCCGAGTAAGGAAGCTGTTCCATGGCAAGGCGATAGCTTTCGCCGTCCACCCCTTTCGCCTGCCCCGCGTAGATGCGGGCGGCGGTGATGGTGGCGATGCCCATGCCGTCGCCGATGAAGAGGATGACGTTCTTCGCCCTGGGAGCGCCGCGCTCGGCGGCGCGCATGTTCACCGCGGCGTGGGCGGCGACGTAGTAGCTGTCCTGAGACTGAACGGGTTCGACGGCTGTTGCGGAGACGCCGCCGGGGCCCGTGGCGCAGCTTGCGAGGGCAAGGGCGCCAATGGACGCCAGCAGCACATTGCGGATCATGAACGGTCTCCGGGAACGAGTCGCGGGGGAACCTAGTCCGGCAGGATGACAGTTCCGAGTCGTTTTTGGAGGTCAGGCCGCGACAGGCCGCGCACGCTGGATGCGCTTGCGTTCAACCGGATCATTCATGGCTTCCCACAGATCGTTACGGCGCTGCACGTTCATCCAGAAATCGGGGCTGTTCCCGAAGGCGCGCGCAAGGATCAGGGCCGTCGGCGCGGTGACGACGCGGCGGTTGTTGCATAGTTCGTTCACATGCTTGCGAGGAACGCCCATGGCTTCGGCCAGCGCTTCCTGGGTAAGGCCCATGGGCGCCATGAATTCCTCTTTCAGAATCTCGCCGACGCTTGCCGGCTTGCGCTTGGTCATCAGCATGTTGGCCTCACCGGTAGTCGTGATTGTCGAGATATAGGTCGTCAGCCTCGCCCTTGGTTCCGTCCCATGTAAAAATCAGCCGCCATTTCCTGTTCACCCGGATGGAATGGTAGCTCTTGAGATTGCCGGACAGTTTCTCGAAATGGTTGCTGGGCGGAACCCGCAAGTCCTGATCGGTCGCCGCGTCGTCGATCATCTGCAGCTTGCGAAACAGCTGGTCTTCGATGCTCGCACTGATCTGCTTGCCGCGAACGTCGTCGACAAAGAAGTCCTTCAGCCACGTGTATCGGAAACCGACAATCAAGCATCGCTCCCCAATACGATGCACCTATGTACCACTCTATGGTACATAGGTCAATGCTGAAGAAGTTCAGGAATCGATGGGCTGCATCCGGCCACTTCCGTCTCGCGACTTCGTCGCGATCCACCTTCCCCGCCTTCGGCGGGGGAGGACGATTCTTTAGGCGGCCATCTTGCGGGCGACGGGGGCGTCGAGGATGGCGAGCAGCGAGCGTACTTCCGAGCGGCCGGCGAGTTCGCTCATGGTGAGCCTGCCGTCGACGGGTTCGTCGAACACGGTGCGGCCTTCGAGGGCGAGAGCACGGTGAGCGACGCGGTCACGCAGGCGCCACATGGTCTCGAAACCGGCTTCGCGGCTCATCGCCACGACGCGGTCGGAGATGGTGCTGCCGATCTTGGACGGCAGAGCGGAGATGCGGTTCATCACGACGTGCCAGCGCTGCATCGGCAGGCCGGCGCGGCGGCGATCGAAGCGGACGGTGTCGATCATCTCGCGATAGTTGATCTTCGGCGCGGCAAGGGAGCCCGTGGGAGCAAAGAGACCATGCATGTCGGCCGGGCTTTCGTTCATCGGCGTGAGGATCACGTCGGCGAGAAGGTGGGCTTCGTAGACGTCAGAAAGGTTACCCGACGAGGTGTCGATGACGAGGAGATCGTAGCCGTCCATCCGCGCCATGCGGATCAGGGGCTCGAGGCGGCCGGAATGCTTCGGCTTGGATTTCGTGTCGGTGTCCAGGTCCATCAGCATGATGTGGTCGGGGGCCTGCAGCTTCGCCGCGCGGCGGAGTGTAAGAAAACTGGACAGGTTTCGCGTATTGCGGTCGAGGTCGAGACCCGCGACCCGCATGCCGTTCTTTACGGCGGCGACACCGAGGAGCGAGGCCACGGTCGTCTTGCCCGTGCCGCCCTTGAACCCGCTGATCGTCACAACTTGCATGGAGCACTCCATCACGCGGCGGAACCGGCCAGACCGGTAACCAACCGGCTCCGTGCCGGTCTTCCCGCCCCGGACCTGCTTCAATTCGCGTGCCAGACGAACCCGGACGGCAGATTCCCCCAGTAATGACAAGCAGTTGTCAGCCCTTGCCCTAATCGTTGCGGTTCTCGATTATGGCGGAGTGCAGCGCGGCGGCACGCTCGCCAGGAGATTTACCCTAATGGCTACAATCGCTCTCGTGGACGACGACGAGAACATCGTGGAGGCCCTGAAGGCCTTTTTCGAGGCTGAGGGCTATCAGGTCCGCGCGTATCATGATGGGGCGTCCGCCCTGGCAGGGTTAAGCGAGACCCCGCCCGACATCGCCATCCTCGACGTAAAGATGCCGAAGATGGACGGCATGGAGCTGCTGCGGAAGCTGCGCCAGACCTCCAACCTGCCCGCGATCTTCCTCACCTCGAAGGACGACGAGATCGACGAAGTGGTCGGCTTCAACATCGGGGCGGACGACTTCATCCGTAAACCATGCTCAACGCGCCTGCTCGCCGAACGCGTGAAGGCGATCCTTCGCCGCTCGCGCGGGGCGTCGGCGACGCCCGAGGACGGCGACAAGAAGCCGATCGTGCGCGGACGCCTCACGCTCGACCCGAACCGGCATGCCTGCCAGTGGGACAACCAGGTGGTGCGTCTCACGGTTACCGAGTTTCTGATCCTCCAGGCGCTGGCCCAGCGGCCCGGCTATGTGAAGAGCCGCGACCAGCTGATGGATGCCGCCTACGACGATCAGGTCTATGTCGACGACCGCACCATCGACAGCCACATCAAGCGCCTGAGGAAGAAGTTCCGCGATCTCGACGACAACTTCGACGGGATCGAGACGCTGTACGGCGTGGGGTACCGCTATAAAGAAGCCTGACACACCTGACCCCAACAAAGTTGGGGACCTGAAGATGCCGGCACTCGAGATACCGGCGCGCGGGAGGGGAAGGGATACAACGGCGAAGAGCGGCAAGCATGCCGCTCCGCTGAAGCCCCGTCCTTTGCTGTGGTCGCCGATCGCGCGGCTGATCCTGGCGTCGAACCTCGCCGGCCTCGTTATCCTTATCACCGGCGCGCTGGTGCTTAACGAGATCCGGTCGAGCCTGGTGAACGCCCGCAAGGGCAGCCTGTCCGAGACGAGCCAGATCATCTCGTCCTTCCTGACCGACAGCGCCACGATCGACGAACCCTATTCGATGCTGGACGTGCCGGCCGCCAACAAACTGCTGAAACGCATGCCTATCACCGGCGCGACGCGGATCCGCATCTTCAACCCCATGGCCGAGACGATCGCGGACACGGCGCTGCTGAAGGACGAGATCGATCGCAAGGACCTGCCGCCGATCCGCGAGCCCAGCGGGCTGGAACAGAGCTGGCTGGACTTCGTGCGCGGCGCCAACCGTTTCTTCGAGACCAGCGTCGGTGCGGTGCGCGGCATTGCCGAAGCGCGGACGCTTGACGAGGAAGTCGCGCGGGCGCTGCAGGGCGAGACGCTCTATTCCGAGCGCTTCGGCGACAATGCCGAGCGCGTGCTGTCGCTGACGGTGCCGATCCGGAAAGTGGCGACCGTGGTGGGCGCGCTCACTATCGAGACCAGCGACGTGGCGCAGATCATCGCGGCCGAGCGCTCGGCATTGGTGCCGCTCATCATATTCGCGGTCATCGTCGCCATCATCACCTCGACTCTACTGACGGTCGGCATCGCGCGGCCGGTCTACAAGCTGGCGCAGGCGTCGGACCGGGTGCGCACGGGCGCGACGGAGAAGCTGAACCTCGGCAAGATGCATAACCGGAAGGACGAGATCGGCGACCTCGCGCGCGCGATGGAGGCGATGACGGTCTCGCTCTACGACCGTATCCAGGAGAATGAGCGCTTCGCGGCGGACGTGGCGCACGAGCTGAAGAACCCCCTCACCTCGATCCGCTCGGCGGTGGAGACATCGCAGGCGGTGCAGGACCCGGCGGTACGCGAGAAGATGCGCGATGTGATTGCGCGCGACGTGGTGCGGCTGGACCGGCTGATCAGCGACATCTCCAACCTGTCGCGGCTGGAAGCGGAAATCGTTCGCGAGAAGCTGGTTCGAGTGGACATCCACCGGCTGCTGGAGGACCTCACCTCGATTTGGCGCGACACCTCGCGCGAAGGTGAAGCGCGGGTGACACTGGAGGCAGCGGGCGATTTTCGCGCCATTGTGATGGGCCGCGAGGGGCCGCTGGGTCAGGTGATCCGCAATCTGGTCGAGAACGCGAGGTCGTTCTCGCCGCCAGGAGGCGAAGTGAAGGTGAGCCTGGCGCGCACATCCGGCCCGCGTGGAACCTTCATCCGCGTTGCCGTGGAAGACCGGGGACCGGGAATTCCCCCTGACAAACTGGAGAAAATCTTCCAGCGCTTCTACACGGACCGGCCGGCAGGCGCGAAGTTCGGAAATAATTCAGGATTGGGGCTTTCTATCGTCCGTCAGATCGTCGAGACCCACCGCGGTCAGGTCTGGGCGGAGAACCGGATTGTGGACGGAAAAATCGCCGGGGCGCGCTTTATCGTCGACCTGCCGCCAGCGCCGCCGGCCCCTGTCGAAATCTAAGCACTATTGACCCACGGGCAAACGAGTCCTCACCATGAGCTGGAAAACGCGGGAGCTTTCGGAATGATCGGTTTGGTCGTGGTTACGCACGGCCGTCTGGCCGAGGAGTTCATCTCCGCCGCGGAACACGTGGTGGGAAGACTCGAAGCCGTACGCGCTGTTTCCATCGGGCCTGAAGATGACATGGAAGTACGCCGCAAGGAGATCATCGCGGCCGCGAAGGCGTGCGACGATGGTTCAGGCGTCGTCATCCTGACGGACATGTTCGGCGGCACGCCGTCGAACCTCGCCATCTCGGTGATGGGCGGAGCGAAGATCGAAGTGATCGCCGGCTGCAACCTGCCGATGCTGATCAAGCTGGCCGAGGTGCGCGGGAAGATGCCTCTGGCCGACGCCGCCCTCGCCGCGCAGGAAGCCGGCCGCAAATACATCTCCGTCGCCTCCGCCCTTCTGCAAAGGGCCGAATGAACGAGCGGTGGTCCCGCAGCGCAGAACTGGTGAACCAGCGCGGCTTGCACGCGCGGGCCTCGGCGGCGTTCGCGCGAGAGGCTTCGAAGTACAATGCGCGGATCACTGTGCAGTATGATGGGATGAGCGCGAGCGCTGCATCGATCATGGACCTGCTGATGCTGGGCGCGCGGTTTGGGCAGTCGATCGAGATCGACGCTGACGGGCCGGAGGCACGCGAGGCGCTGGACGCCGTGTGCGAACTGATTGCGCGGAAGTTCGACGAGAAGGACTAGGCGGCGATCGCTGCCCGTTCGCCCTGCGCCAAAGGCCAGGCCGCGACGATCGCCCACACAGCGTAGGCGATCATGAAGGCGCGGTTGGGCCAGCCGAAGTAAGCGGGGCCGTTTGCGCCGGCCTGCATCCAGCCAATCAGGTTGACGGCCATGACGACGAGACTGATCCAGACGATGGCCGCGACGATGAGCAGAGGCATGCCCTTCCACGGCGCAGCCCCGCGCAGGGCGAGCGACAGCAGAAGAACGGTGAGAAGCTCGCCCGGCACGCCGATCATGAAGGCAAGCCCATGCATCTGGCCCGAGAACGACATCTCCGATTGCTGCGTCGTCGCGGGGTCCATGTTGAAGAGGGCGCCGCAGGCGAGCCCGAAAACCGCCGCAAGCAGGAAGAACAACCCGATGCGCCCAAGGATCGACTTCACCTGCCCTGCCAGCGCAACGAACAGGCAGACGCTAGCAAGGGCGAAGGAGGCAAAGCTGAGATTCATCAGCCAGCCCAGCGGCTCGCCGACCGCATACTGGCTGATCATGCTGTCGCCCGCGCCGAGGCCCGGCTGGGCAACATGCAGCGCAGCCAGGAGGAAGATTGCCAGTATCGCGAAGGCGGCTGCGGCCCGAGCGGCAAGTTGCGATATCGAAGAGGCGGATACAGAAGTCATGGAGCGTTTTCTCCGATGTAGGCGTGCGTCGGCAGGCTTGATCTAAATTAAATGTAGAGAACTATATCCAATATGTCAAACAAGTCAAAGCGCACAACCAAGCGCAGCTATGACTCGAGGCAGCGCGAGGAAGCCGCCGCTGTCACGCGCGGGCGCGTGTTGGCAAGCGCCAAGGCGCTGTTCACCCGCCGAGGCATCGACGCCGTGACGATTGCCGAGTTGGCCGAGAAGGCGCGTGTTTCGGCCTCGACCGTCTATGCGCTGTTCAAGTCGAAGGAAGGCGTGCTGCTCGCCCTGATGGAGGGAGCGATGTTCGGCGACGCTTACCGATTAGCCGTGAAGCGGCTCGACGGTGTGACGGATCCGGTTAAGCGGATCGCGAACACCTCATCGATCTCGCGCGCGGTCTATGATGGCGAGAGCGCCGAGCTCGGCCTGATGCGGGGCGCATCGGCCTTCTCGCCGGCGCTGCGCAGGATGGAGCAGACCTTCGAGGACATGCGCTATGCGCTGCAGGAGGAGCGACTGAAGAAACTCTATGCCGAGGGACACGCAAAGAAAGGCCTGGCCTTCGAGGAGGCGCGGCGGCTGATGTGGATGTACACCAGTCGCGACGTCTATCGCATGCTTGTACAGGAAGGCGGATGGGCGCCGGATCGCTACGAGGCGTGGCTGTCGCAGACGCTGATCGACGCGCTGGTGGCGCGAAAGTTCGACGAAGAAGACTAGGGGCGTGTGTCACAAGTCCAGCCTGTGGCGGTTGATTTGGCCAGGGCATGTCTTGTGTTGCTCCAGAAGCGCCGGCGACTATGTCTACGGTGGCGCCACAACCGGGGAAAAAAAGGAGCAGCCATGAACAAGAACACGATCTGCATCTGGTACGACAAGGACGCCGAGGCCGCCGCCCGTTTCTACGCCACAGTCTTCCCCGACACCTCCGTGGGCGCCGTGCACCGCGCGCCCAGCGACTTTCCGTCCGGCAAGAAGGGCGATGTGCTGACAGTCGATTTCACGGTCGTGGGCATACCCTGCATCGGCCTCAATGGCGGGCCGGCGTTCAAGCAGACCGAAGCCTTCTCCTTCCAGATCGCGACCGAAGATCAGGAAGAGACCGACCGCTACTGGAACGCCATCGTTGGCAATGGCGGCAAGGAAAGCGCGTGCGGCTGGTGCAAGGACAGATGGGGCCTCAACTGGCAAATCACGCCGCGCGTGCTGACCGAAGCGATGGCGGCCGGCGGCGCGGAGGCCAAGCGAGCGTTCGATGCGATGATGACCATGCAGAAGATCGACGTCGCCGCGATCGAGGCCGCACGGCGCGGCTGACGTTTCGTCAAACGCCTGCGAACCAGATGATGTGGCGTGGGCCCTTGCCGTTGCTTCGCGCGCGCACGGTGACCTCGTCGACCTTGAAGCCCGCGTCTTTCAGGCGGCGCGAAAATGCAGCGTCCGGCGCCGCCGACCAGATCGCCAATATGCCGCCCGGCCTGAGCGCGGCCTTCGCCAACGCAAGGCCTTTCATCGAATAGAGCCCGTCATTGGCGGCTCGCACCAGCCCGGAAGGGCCGTTGTCGACATCGAGCAGGATCGCATCATAGCGCCTGACCCCGGAACCGATCTCCGCCGCGACGTCTCCTGCAACCAGATGGACGCGCGGATCGTCGAGACAGCCGGCCGTCAGCGCCGCCATGGGGCCGCGCGCCCAGTCGATGATTTCCGGGACAAGCTCGGCCACTGTGACCCGCGCGCTTTGCCCGAGAACGGCCAGCGCCGCGCGCAGGGTGAACCCCATTCCGTAACCGCCGATGAGAAGATGGGGGCTAGCGCCCTTGCGCAGGCGCTCGCAGGTCATCACCGCGAGCGCTTCCTCCGATCCGCCCAGCCGGCTGTTCATGAGCTCGTTGGCGTCGAGCATGATCACATAGTCGTTGTCGTGCCGGATGAGGCGAAGGTCGACTCCACCGGGCGCCTTGGCCGTCGCGATCAACTCCCGCGGTTTCATGTGGCCTCGCCCCAGGATCGTCGTGTCAGGAGTTCCTGGGAGACGCGCCTAGTTGCGCGCAGACGCGTTGGGGCCGCGGCCGCCGCCGGGCGCGCGTCCGACCAGCACGCCCTGCCCGCCGCTTTCGGCGCGCTGTTCCTGCGAGCTAAGCGGCTTCATCAGATCCGAGAAGGCGATGTCGCCGGTCGAGACCTGGCTGGCCATGCGTTTGATGCCGATGGCGAACTCGGCCTTGCTGACCGAGCGGTCGAGGTCGACGTCGAAGGTCATCGGGTTCGAGAGGATGTCAGCGCCGCCGCCCATGCTTGCGGCCCAGTCGTTCTGCTCGAAGCCGGAGATCATGCCGTCGCCATTGCGGTCGGCCACGGCGAAGGCGCCGGCGGCGCCGGCGTCGATCTCGGCCGGGCCGATCTTGCCGTCGAAATTCTTGTCGAAGCTGGCGAACAGGAGCGCGCCGGGGCGCACGACGCGGACGCCTTCGGGGGCGCGGAAGCCCGGGCCGCGCTGGAGGCCGACGACACGATCCACTTCATCGATAGGGGCGACCTGCTCGACATCGCCCGTCTGGACGATGGTGCCTGGCGTCGTGGGCGTGGGGTCCGGAACGGGCGGGCTGGGTGTTGGCGTCTGGGTCTGGGGGGCGCCTTCCTGAGCGGAGGCTGGCAGGGCCGCAGCGGCCGCCAGAGCAAGAGATCCCCCCAGAAAGACAGCCAGAACCGCGCGTTTCATTCCGTTCGCCCTCTAGATTTGCGTCCCTGGGGACGCCGGCCCGCACTGTTGCGCACGCGCAACAGCAATCGCAACTACCAGACACAGCCGATATGGCGAGCCTGTGGCGGGAATCACGGAAGTCCGTCCGAAAAATCGGGGTGGAAGAATCATATAAAGATATCTTTATATGATTTGCCGGACACGCCGCGCGCTGCTATAGGGCTCCCGCCCGGAGGCGAGAGGCCTCCCAAAAAGATCTGAGCAGGAGTGCGGTGATGGCGTTCGACGATTTCAAGGTGGCGGACATCTCGCTGGCCGACTACGGCCGCAAGGAACTCGTGATCGCCGAGACCGAAATGCCCGGCCTGATGTCGACACGTGAGGAGTTCGGCAAGAAGCAGCCGCTGAAGGGCGCGCGCATCACCGGCAGCTTGCACATGACTATCCAGACCGGCGTGCTGATCGAGACGCTGAAGCATCTTGGGGCGGATGTGCGCTGGGCCTCGTGCAACATCTTCTCGACGCAGGACCACGCGGCGGCTGCCATCGCGAAGGCCGGCGTTCCGGTATTCGCCGTGAAGGGTGAGAGCCTGGAAGAATACTGGGACTACACCGACAAGATCTTCCAGTGGCCGGATGGCGGCTTCACCAACATGATCCTCGACGACGGCGGCGACGCCACGATGTACGTGCTGATCGGCGCGCGCGTTGAAGCGGGCGAGACCTCCATTATCGAGAAGCCGGAATCCGAGGAAGAGATCTACTTCTTCAAGCAGATCAAGAAACGCCTCAAGCAATCGCCGGGCTGGTTCACGAAACAGCGTGACGCCATCAAGGGCGTGACGGAAGAGACCACCACGGGCGTCAACCGCCTCTATCGCCTCGTCGAGAAGGGCCTTCTGCCCTTCCCCGCGATCAACGTGAACGACAGCGTCACCAAGTCGAAGTTCGACAACAAATATGGCTGCAAGGAATCGCTGGTCGACGGCATTCGCCGCGGCACGGACACGATGATGGCCGGCAAGGTCGCGGTCGTTCTGGGCTATGGCGACGTCGGCAAGGGTTCCGCCGCTTCGCTGCGCGGCGCCGGCGCGCGGGTTAAGGTGACGGAGGTCGATCCGATCTGCGCGCTGCAGGCGTGCATGGACGGCTATGAGGTCGTGACGCTAGAGGACGTCGCCAAGTCCGGCGACATCTTCATCACCACGACCGGCAACAAGGACGTCATCCGTCTCGAGCACATGCGCGAAATGAAGGACATGGCGATCGTCGGAAACATCGGCCACTTCGACAACGAGATTCAGGTGGCGGCGCTGCGCAACTACAGGTGGGACAACATCAAGCCGCAGGTCGACATGATCAACTTCCCGGACGGGAAGCGGATCATCCTGCTTTCGGAAGGCCGCCTGCTGAACCTCGGCAACGCGACGGGGCACCCCTCGTTCGTGATGTCGGCGTCGTTCACCAACCAGACGCTGGCGCAGATCGAACTCTGGACCAACGGCAAGGCGTACCAGAACAAGGTCTACACCCTGCCCAAGCACCTCGACGAGAAAGTCGCGCGCCTGCACCTCGGCAAGCTGGGCGCGAAACTGACCGAACTCTCGAAGGACCAGGCCGACTATATCGGCGTGACCCAGCAGGGCCCGTTCAAGCCGGAGCACTACCGGTACTAGCGAAGGTTCAGGCGGCGAGCGCTGACCGCGCTCGCCGCTTCAGGACCGCGCGCAGCCAAGCGGTCATCGGGCGTTCGATCCAGAGGTAGACGGCGACGCCTGCCGAGGACGCGAGCCCAAACGAGACGACCATGGCGGCGAGCTTGTGGACGCGCGTCGATCCCGGGAAGGTATCGGCGAAGAGTGACATGACGCTCGGTAGCACGATCGGGTGGACGAGGTAGATCGAATAGCTGGCCGCGCCGAGCAGGAGAAGCAGGCCTGATTTTGCCCTTACGCCCGCCCGCTCGAGCAGCAGCGCGCCCACCAGCACGAGGATCGCAGGCCCGCCGAAGGCGGCGACCCTTAGTTCCGGATTGTCGTTGACGATCACCGCGAACTTCCAGCCGGCCAGAAGCACAGCCACGAGGCCCGCCGCGACCAGGGCCGCGCCCAGCAGGGGCCGCTTGACCGCCGTTTCGCCGGCCGGCCGCTGATACCAGAGGGCGATGGCGCCGCCGATCAGGAACTCGAACGTCAGAGCGCTGCCGTAGTGGCTGACGACAAAGGGCAGGCCCGGTGTCAGTTTGACGAACAGCCAGACCGCGGCGAAGGCCGCCGTCAGCAGCAGAAGCGCCCTCGCCTGCGGCCTGATGAAGAGGGTGAGGCCGAAGAGCAGGTAGAAATACATCTCGTAGTTGAGCGTCCAGCCGACATCGAGGATGGGACGTGCTTCGCCGTTGGCGTCGAGGTCCGGGATGAAAAGATAGCTGGTGACGACATCGACCGTGTTGGCGCCCGGTACGCCGAGCGGCGTCATTCCGGCGAGGACGAGCAGCAGGACTAGCGTGGTGCCCAGCCAGTAAAGCGGCACGACGCGGATCGCACGATCCGTCCAGAATTGCGGGGCGGACCTCATTCCGTCACGCGTGGTATGGACCATGATGAAGCCGGAGATGAGAAAGAACAGGTCGACGCCCGAGCGGCCGACCAGCGCGAACAGCGGCGTGTAGTAGATCGAGGACAGCCAGAATTGCGTGTGGTGGAGCACGACGGCCAGCGCCGCCACGGCGCGAAGTACCTGGATGTTCGCGATCATGCTTCGGCCGCCCTTCGTTCGGGCGTTTTACCGAGCATTTTAGGCGCCACGCGCGACGTGGGATACATTTGCGACCGGATGGACTCGCCTTGTTCCCGATCTGCACGCTTTTCGATTCCGTCACTCGCCTATTGGGCGAATTGGCCTAGATTGGCCCTGCCTTTGCTCTCCGCATTGGGAAATGACGGCGCCGGGTGATACCGGCGTCTTCCTGCAATTTTTCGGGACATACCGGGACCTCTGACTATGAAAACACCGCGCGCCGACCTCCAGGCCAACACGTACGAGTTCGAGGTGACGCCGCTGGTGAAGGCGACCGGGTTCCGGGAGTACGACGCGCGCTGGTGGTTTGGCGGGCCGCAATATCCCAAGGCGCCGGAGTTGAACTTTCTGGGCGTGCAGGCGCTGGGGCTCGGCCTCGGCACGCTGATCCGGGAGTTTGGCGTCGCCCCGCGTATCGTTGTCGGCCACGACTACCGGTCGTATTCGCTGTCGATCAAGCAGGCGCTGACCTTGGGCCTGCTGGAAGCCGGCATGGAAGTTCACGACATCGGGCTGGCGCTGTCGCCCACGGCGTATTTTGCGCAGTTCGCGCTCGACATTCCGTGTGTGGCGATGGTCACGGCTAGCCATAACGAGAACGGCTGGACCGGCGTGAAGATGGGCTCCAACAAGCCGCTCACGTTCGGACCGGAAGAGATTGGCCGCCTCAAGGAAATCGTGTTGGGCGGCAAATTCAATCCGCAGCCGGGCGGCAAGCTGGTCCGCGTCGAAGGCATGCGCGAGAAGTACATCGCGGACGTCGCCAAGAACACGAAGCTGACGCGCAAGCTGAAAGTCATCGCGGCATGCGGCAATGGCGCGGCGGGCGCATTTGCGCCGGATGCGCTGCGTGCGATGGGCTGCGAAGTGATCGAGATGGACTGCAACCTCGACTACACCTTCCCGAAATACAACCCGAACCCGGAAGACATCGAGATGCTGCATTCGATGTCGGCGGCCGTGCGCGAGTATGGCGCTGATCTCTGCGTCGGCTTTGACGGCGATGGCGACCGTTGTGGTGTGGTGGATGACAAGGGCGAGGAGATCTTCGCGGACAAGATCGGGCTGCTGCTGGCGAGAGATCTTTCCAAGCTGCACAAGAACGCGACCTTCGTGGTCGATGTGAAATCGACCGGCCTCTACAAGACCGACCCGGTGCTGAAGGAAAACGGCGCCAAGGTCGACTATTACAAGACCGGCCATTCCTACATCAAACGGCGCACGAACGAGCTCAACGCGCTGGCCGGCTTCGAGAAGTCGGGGCACCTCTTCTTCCGCGCGCCCTATGGCTATGGCTATGACGACGGCCTCGTGGCGGCGGCGGCGGTTCTGCAGATGCTCGACCGCAATCCGGGACGGTCGCTGTCGGACCTGAAGTCCGAACTCGGGCAGGCGTGGACGTCGCTGACGATGTCTCCGCATTGCGACGACGAGACCAAGTATGGCGTGGTCGACAAGGTGATTGCCGACTACCAGGCGCTGGGCAAGGCTGGCGGCTCGATCCTCGGGCGCAAGATCGTCGAGGTGAACACCGTCAACGGCGTGCGCGTGACGCTGGAGGACGGCTCCTGGGTTCTGGTCCGCGCCTCGTCCAACAAACCCGAACTGGTGACCGTGGTTGAGTCCATGCAGAGCGAGGACGACATGCGCGCACTGTTCAGGACCGAGGTGAAACCCCGCCTCGCCAAATTCCCGGAAGTCGGCGCGTACAATCAGGAAATCTGATTGGGACGCTTCTGACTCACGTCAGCGCAAGGCCAACCACCCCCCACCTGTCCGCCCCCCTCCGGGCGGGCGGGACCGCGTTTCGCGAATTGGACAACGAACGATCAGGGTAAGCAGGAGCAACAAGGTCCCGCCCGCCCGGAGGGGGGCGGACAGGTGGGGGGTGATTCACCTAGTTCTGGACTTTGTTCTGCTCGCTGACCTGCTTGGCCATCAGCCGCATCTGCACTTCATCATAGATCGTATCGACCACGCCCCGCAGGTTCTGATCGATCTCCTGCACGCTGAAGCGGATGACGTCGTAGCCTC
>JAUYPV010000066.1 GCA_030697555.1 Hyphomonadaceae bacterium | reverse complement strand
CTGCAAAGCGTGCGTTCGGCGTTCGGGCGTACCCGGCTGCGCACGCTGGTGTCGCTGCGCTGGATGGCGATCGCGGGGCAGGCGCTGGCCGTGCTGTTCGTCAACTACGGTCTCGGCTTCGAGTTGCCGCTGGCGGCGTGTCTTGCCGCGATCGGCGCGTCGGCCTGGCTGAACGTCGCGCTGATGGCGGTGTTTCCATCGCAGCACCTGTCCTCGCCGGCGGAGACGGCCGGGCAGCTCGGCTTCGACACGATACAGCTTGCGGTGCTGATCGGCCTTACCGGCGGGCTGCAGAACCCGTTCCTGCTGATGATGCTGGCGCCGGTGACGGTCGGCGCCTCGCGCCTGCTGCCGGCCTATGCGGGCCTGCTGTGCCTGGTGGCGCTGGCCTGCTGCGTGGGCATCGCGCTGTGGGGGCTCGACCTGCCGTGGCGGCCGGGCGAGGGCTTCGAGATTCCGGTGCTCTACCAGGCAGGCCAGCTTGCGGCGGTCGCCATCGGGCTGGTGTTCTTCGCTGTGTCTGCGTGGCGCACCGGACGGGACGAGGCCAAGCTCGTCTCGGCGCTCGATGCAGTGCAGGCCGTGCTGTCGCGCGAGCAGCAGCTCTCGGCGCTGGGCGCCCTGGCGGCGGCGACGGCGCATGAACTGGGCACGCCGCTGGCCACTATCCATCTCGCAGCGAAGGAGCTTGCCCGCTCGACCAAGAAGGACAGTCCTTCGCGCGAGGATGTCGAACTGATCGTCGAACAGGCCGAACGCTGCCGCGCCATCCTCAAGCAGATCTCGCAGCGCCGCCACATGACAGATGCGGCGATGTCGAGAACGCCGCTGCCATCTCTCATCGAAGAGGCGGCGGAGCCGCATGCGGGCAGCGGAATTCATGTGCAGTGCTCAAGCTCGCCGCTGAACGGGACAGGCGAGGGCGACGATCGCGCGCCAGTCGTCACCCGCAAGCCTGAGATCATTCACGCGCTCGGCGCCTTCATCGAGAACGCGGCCAGCTTTGCAACCAAGGAAGTGAGCGTGAACGCCCGCTGGTCGGACCAGGAAATCCGCATCTACGTGACGGACGACGGGCCGGGCTTTGCGCCCTCCGTGCTCGCCAAGCTGGGCGAGCCTTATTTCTCGGAACGCAGCGTCGAGCAGCGTGGCGGGGGTATGGGACTGGGCTTTTTCATTGCCTGCACGCTCCTGGAACGCACAGGCGCAAGGGTAACCCCCTACAACCGCCAGCTTCCGGCAAAAGGCGCCGTTGTTCGCATAGTCTGGCCCAGAAAATCGCTGGAAGCCCCGCCGGGGTGGATAGAGGGATAGAAGTTATATCAATTGTTGGCCTTGCGCGCCGCGACCGATATATTAAGCGACGTACTTGGTTCTGCGGGAGAAGCTGGTGGAAGAGTCGGTTGAATCTGACCCACGGGTTGCGGCTCTCGAAGATCGCAGCCTGATGGTGCTGGACGACGATGCTCCGTTTCGAGCGCGTCTGACGCGGGCGCTGGTCCAGCGCGGTTTTGATGTGGCCTCGCTGGGCTCCGTCGCAGAGGCGCGCGATCATCTTCGAAAAACGCAGCCCGCCTTCGCGGTTGTCGACCTGCGTCTTGAAGACGGGTCGGGCCTGGAGATCGTCGAAGCGCTGCAGCGCAGCCGCGAGGATGCGCATGCGGTGATCCTCACCGGTTATGGCGCCATCGCGACGGCGGTGGCTGCGGTGAAGGCGGGGGCGATCGACTACCTGCCCAAGCCGGCCGACGTCGAGGATATCGTCAACGCCCTGCTGACCGGGCGCGAAAACCGGCCCGAGCCGCCGGAAAACCCGATGTCCGCGGATCGCGTGCGCTGGGAACACATCCAGCGCGTTTACGAGCTGTGCAACCACAACGTCTCGGAAACGGCGCGCCGGCTCAACATGCACCGGCGTACGCTGCAGCGGATACTGGCAAAACGCGCTCCTAGGTAGGTGCATGGAGGGCGAAGCCCGAAATGCACCTCTTTAGCGGATGTGGCGCGATGGTGCATTCCGCTCCGCTTCATGCACCCTACGTTTTGCGGAAAACGCAGTGCTTTAAGGCTTGCGTCAAATTTGATCCGTATTCAGTTCATAGGTCGGGATGGACCGGAGATTCGTGAATGCGCCTTTGCGCAGCCCTTGTGATCGTGGCGGGACTGGTTGCGGCGCCACATGCCGGGGCGCAGGCCAAAGCGATCGGGCGGTACAAGGACTGGCGGGTCTTCACGGAGAATGTGGGCAAGGACCTGGTGTGCTTCGCCGCCGTCGAGCCATCGGACAAGGCGCCTAAGGGCGCCGACCATGGCGAGGTGAACTTCTACGTTGCGACCTGGAAGTCGGGCGCAGGCGCCAACCAGCCGAGCCTCAAGGTGGGTTATACGTTGCGCAAGGATATCGTGCCGGAAGCCATCATTGGGCGTGAACGCTTCAAGATGTACGCCTCCGGGCCTGAGGCGTTTTTCTCCGACGACAAGGAGAGGTCACTGATCGCCGCCCTCAAGAAGGGCTCGGAGCTGCGCATCGAGGCGGCATCGGTGAAAGATGCGCGCACGGCGTACCACTTCTCGCTTAAGGGCTCGACCGAGGCGATCGACAAGGCGCGGCAGTTGTGCCGCTAGCGCCAGCCCTCGGCCGGCGCGTTGCGACGCGTCTGGGCGAAGTCTGGTTCGACACCATCGCTGAAGCCGATCTCGACGCCATTGCGGACTATTTCCACCGGCCGGACCCGCATCTCGACACGCTGATCGACAGGACACGGCTTCCCGACCGGAATGCGCTTCGCGCTCGCTATGCGTCCTGGAAATACGAGGGCGATCCCGCGCAGATGAGCAGCGTCTTTGCGCTGCGGCTGGCCAATGGCCTGGAAAGCCGTCTGATCGGCTTCACCAACCTGCTGCGCAAGACGCCCGTGGAGAACTATTCGCACTGGCACATCATCGCACCGGGTGACAGGGCAGGCGGCATCTCCTCCACCATCTATCCAACCCGGCTCGACCTGTATTTCGATCTCTTTCCCGTCGAGCGACTGGTGCACCAGACACGGGTGACCAACACCGGAGTCAACCGCATGCTCGACAAGTTCGTGCCCATTGCGAAGACGGAGTTCATCGAGCGGCCGGACGGCCTGGCGAGGCCCGGTGAGTTTCATATGCGGCACGTCACGCGCGCCGACCTGCCACGCATACGTGAGATCGCAGCCAGCATGAAATAGGAGGCGACGGCTTGCCGCGCGTGTTCCGCCATCTAGTGTCATGGGCGCGACTTTCACTCAGCGAGGAGATCCCCATGGCCTATGTCGACGGCTTCATCCTTCCTGTGCCTGAAGCGAACCTGGAGGCCTACAAGCGCGATGCGAAGAAGGCCGGCAAGGCGTGGATGAAGCATGGCGCTCTGCAGTACTGGGAATCGGTGGCGGACGATGTGCCGGAAGGCAAGTCGACCGATTTCCACAGGGCGGTGAAGAAGAAGGAAGGCGAGACGGTGGTGTTCGCCTTCGCGGTCTACAAGAACCGCAAGCACCGCGACGAGGTGATGAAGAAGGTAATGGCCGACCCGGCCATGAAGATGGACCCGGCCACGATGTCGTTCGACGGAAAGCGCATGTTCTGGGGCGGCTTCAAGACGATGATCGAGCTGCAGGCCAAGGAATAGCGCGGCCGCGTTCGTAACGACCCTCACGTCAGCATCTGTCAGCATGCTTGTCCCGTCCTATGAGGGATGAGCGAAAGCCGGGCTATTCCGGCTGACGATCCGGTGGGGAGGCGGCTGCATGACAGGCAAGATCGCGATACTGGGCGCAAACGGCGTCTATGGACGCCATCTGACGCCGCGCCTGGTCGAGGCCGGGTTTGACGTTCGCGCGCTGGTGCGCCGGCCGGAGGCGGCGGGCGTAGCGCGCGGCTGTGGGGCGGAGGTGCGGGTCGCCGACATCTTCGATGCCGCCTCGCTGCGTGCGGGGCTCGAGGGGTGCGAGATCGGAATTAATCTCGCGACGTCGCTTCCGGGCCCCAGTGGCCGGGGAGACTATGACGTCAACGATCGCGTGCGCCGCGACGGGGCGCCGTTGTGGGTGGAGGCATGCCGGCAGGCAGGCGTAAGCCGCATCGTGCAGCAGAGCATTGCCATGGTGAACGCCGCAGGCACGGAGCTGGCGGATGAGGACACAGCCTTTCGGCCTGGAGAGAATGAGATGGCGACGCGCGCCATCGAGGCGTCGATCGCGATGGAAGCGGCGATCCGGGAGTCGGGGCTCGACTGGCTGATTCTGCGCGGCGGGCTGTTCTATGGGCCCGGGACCGGCTTCGACGATGACTGGTTTGCGCGGGCGGCGGCGGGAAAGCTGCGGACCCCGGGGACGGGCGAGGACTATGTCTCGCTGGTGCATATCGCGGATATGGCGGCCGCGACCGTGGCGGCGATCGGGGCGGGCGTGTCGGGCCGGGCGCTGATCATCGCCGACAACAGGCCGGTGCAGTGGCGGGAGCTGTTCGCCTATGTCGCGGAGGTGGCGGGTGGACCGCCCCCAGCGACCGGAGGCAGGCCGGGCTTTCCTTCGTTCCGCGTGAGCAACCGGCGGGCTCGGGAGGCGCTGGGCTGGGCGCCGCGGTATCGAGACTATCGCGCTGGGCTGGTGCGCTGAGGGCTGTTTTCGCGTCCGCAGCGCCGGGTATCGCGCCTTTTGCCGGTTTGGGGTATGAGCCGCCCGATGTCCGTCGAACTCGACCTTTCCAGAAAACCTGCCGTGACCGGGCCTGCCAACCTTGCTGGGCTTGGGCGCGAGGGTCTGCGCCTCGCCATGATCGCCGCAGGTGTCGAGGAGAAGAAGGCGCGGATGCGGGCGAGCCAGCTCTGGCGCTGGATCTACCACTATGGGGTCACCGACTTTGCCAGGATGACCGATGTGGCCAAGGAGCTGCGCGCTGTTCTGGCCGAGAAATTCGTGCTGCAGCGGCCGGCGATCAGCGCGGCGCAGAAATCGGTCGATGGCACGCGCAAGTGGCTGGTCGGCTATGGGCCGAATGTCGAGGCCGAGTGCGTCTACATTCCCGATGTCGGCAAGGCGGGGGCGCTGTGCGTCTCGTCTCAGGTGGGCTGCACGCTGACCTGCACCTTCTGCCATACCGGCACCCAGAAGCTGGTGCGGAACCTCACCGCGGCCGAGATCGTCAACCAGGTGATGATCGCGCGCGATGCGCTGGAGGAATGGCCGACTGCCGAGAAGCCGCTCAATCTCGGCGACCGGCTGCTGACCAACATCGTCTTCATGGGCATGGGCGAGCCGCTCTACAATCTCGACAATGTGGTCGAGGCGCTGGAGACGATCGGCGATGGCGACGGCATCTCGATCTCGAAGCGCCGGATCACGGTCTCGACCGCCGGCGTTGCGCCGAAGATCCGTGAACTGGGCGAGCGCACGGGCGCGATGCTTGCGATCTCGCTGCACGCGACCAACGATGACCTGCGCAACGAACTCGTGCCGATCAACAGGAAGTACAACCTGAAGGAACTCTTCGACGCGATCCGTGCCTATCCGGACCTGTCGAACTCGAAGCGGGTGACGTTCGAATACGTGATGCTGAAGGGCGCCAACGATACCCTGGCCGAGGCGAAGGATCTCGTGAAGCTGATGCGCGGCGTGCCGGCGAAGATCAACCTGATCCCGTTCAATCCGTGGCCAGGCACAAAGTACGAGTGCTCGGACTGGGAGACGATTGAGGCGTTTGCGGAGGTGTTGAACCGCGCCGGCTACGCCAGCCCGATCCGCACGCCACGGGGCAGGGATATTCTGGCTGCGTGCGGGCAGCTGCGCTCGGAGAGCGTCAAGGAAAAGGCGAGCGAGCGACTGGCGAAGCGGCTTGCGGAGAAGGAAGCGCAATGAAGCGTGTCGCTGCTGTGCTGGCGCTGACGCCGCTGGCCGCGCCTGCGGTCGCGCAGGTCGCCGATCCGGAGATCGATGCCTTGACGAAGAAATACGTGCAGCTCTTCAACAAGGGCGACGCGGCGACACTTGCCAGCGAAGTCTACGCCAATGGCGACCAGGCTGCGCTCGACGCGAAGTTCAAGGAGCTTCGCGCTGACAGCTTCGGCAAGCTCGACGTCTATGGCTTCAAGGCGTGTCCGGTCGCGGGCGACACCGCGAAGGTCGAGATGCGCTATGCTCAGCTCTTCACATTCGGCGGCAAGATGAATGACGACGAGGCGAAGCTGTTCGACCTCGTGAAGACGCCCACTGGCTGGCGCATCAAGGGCGAGACCGACACGAAGTTTGACCAGCCGCTTGCCTGCTAGCCGCCGAGCTGGAAGCGCTCCACCGCATTGCTGGTTTCGCTGCCGCTCGGACGCTTTGCGCCGCCGACCAGCCAAATCGACCTGTTGAGAGTGACGGCGCCGAGGCCGTGGCGCGGTGTTGGCATTTTGCCGACTTCAGTCCACGCGTCGGTCTTCGGGTCGTAGGCCCAGACCTCGGCATGCACGCCGCCCTGGCCACCGGTGAAATACTCGCCGCCGAAGACGTAGAGGGTGTCGCGCAACACCGCGGCGGCGTTGCCGCCCGCGCCTGAGCCCTTGGGCATCGGCGCGGCGTTGCGCCAGCGGTCTTCTTGTGGGGCATAGACTTCGTGCGCGTCAGTCGGGCCATTCGCGACGCTGCGCCCGCCGACGACATGCCAGAGGCCGCTTATGAGGGCGCCGGCGGCGCTGTTGCGGGCGGAGAGGGCGGGGGCGGCCTTGCTCCAGGCATTTGCGGCGGGATCGAAGACGAGATGGCGGTCGACGTCTTCATGGTCGCCGTAAGCAGCGTTGGCGTCGCCCTTCGGCCTGCGGCCGCCGACGATGTGGATGTGGTCGCCGATGGCGGCGGCGACGACTTCGGCGTGTGGTTCAGGCGCCGGAGCGAGTGGCAACCAGCTACCGGGGTAGGACTTGCCGTTCGCTTCGGTGTCGCCCGAGGTCGAGAAGACCAGCGTGTCGGTGGACATGACCCAGGTGATGTGGTCGGGGTCCGAGCCGAAGCCGCCGAGGAGATAGAGTTTGCCCTTGTGGCTGACGGCATAGGGATGGTGGCGTCTTGCAGGAAGCGGGGCCAGTTCGTTTGCCACGCCGCCGGACGCATAGGCGATGTGGCGGTCGGAGACGCCGGTGACGCGTGTACCATCCGACAAGAGGCCGCCAGCGATGTGGATGCGGTCCTGGTGTGCTGCGGGATAGATTTCCTGGACGGCGAAGAGCAGCGGCGGCTGGCCGGGCGCCCAGATCACTTCGCTGTGCGCAGGCGCTTCGATCACCGGCGGCTTGGTGCAGCAGGCGGCTGCGAGCGACGCGCCGGCGGACAGGATAGCGCCACGGCGGGTGAGGCTGTGCATGATTTCCTCCGGCGCGACTGTTGGCGGGCAAGCGATATCATGCCGCAAAATCCACGGGGACAAACGTTCATGAGATTTCTTTCCGGCCTTGGGATGCTGGCTCTCGTTGCCTGCGCATCCGCGCCGCCGCCTGCGCCGGAAAAGGCCGTCGAGCAACTCATGTGGGACTATACAAAAGCCTGGAACAAGCATGACTCGGCCAAGATCGGCCGCGACTTCTATCGCACCGGGCCGACGGTAGCGGAGCAGCAGGCCAATCTTGAGCGTGGGTTCGAAAACCTGCGCGGGCAGGGCTATCACCACTCCGACATCTTCGAGATCAAGGCCTGCATGACGGGTGTGGATACGGCCTGGGCCGGGATGAAATTCTCACGACTGAAGGCGAATGGCGAGCCGCTGCCGCCTAAGGATCGCGCCAGCTCCTACACCCTCACGAAGTTCAATGATGGCTGGCGGATCACCAAGGTCGGCGCAGGCGGTGTTGCGGCTGACAAGCCGCTGGCGTGTCCGGTAAGCTAGAAGCCTCGAGCTCCACCGTCAGATTTTGTTGTCCTGGTCGATCTGCGTGTCTTCCGCAGCAACAACGGAGAACGCGCCGGTATCCGGATCGCGCCAATGGAGTTCGCCCTTGCCGATGGAGAACCAGGCGCCGTCCATGCTGAGGTCGCCGCGTTCGTAGGCCGAGCGCACGAAGGGGAAGCTCGTCAGGTTCTTGAGCGACTGGCCGACGGCGCCGTGTTCGACGGCTTCCTGCCAGTCCGAACGCGGAATGGATGGGTCTCCGAGAACTGCATCGCGCGCGTCGGCGGCGAGTTCGACCCAGGGCGCGATGAAGCGGCCGATGGGCCGGTCGGCGGCAGCCGCGAGCGATGCGGCGATGCCGCCGCAACCGCCATGGCCCATGACGACGATCTGCTTCACCTGGAGCCGCGTCACCGCGAACTCGAGCGCGGCGGAGACGCCGTGCAGGCCGCCGGATTCGTCATAGGGCGGGACCAGCGCGGCGACGTTGCGCACGGTGAAAAGCTCGCCCGGCGCCGCGTCGAAGATCATGGCGGGATCGGCGCGGCTGTCGGCGCAGGCGATGATCATGGTCGCGGGCTGCTGGCCATCGCGCAGGTTGTGAAACAGGTCGCGCGCCTCGCGATATCGACGCGCCCGGAAGCGGCGATAGCCGGCGATGAGATCCTGAGCGTCGTCGGCGAAGTCGATCATCGTGGGCTTCGCCTACAAAAGAACCAGCGGCGAAGCAAACGCGGGGAAAGGCATGAGACGAAAGGGGCAATTACCGCCTCCATTTGCAGCCTTTTGCAGAGCGATTGACCGCGGGCGCATTGCCGGACAAGGTACGGACAGTTCCGCTATACCAGCCAGAAGCGCCCGCATGTCAGTGTTTTTGGGGGGACGCTGGCGATCCGCCAACAAGGGGCCGTCATGGGTGAAAGCGACTCGCTTCCGCAGGCCACAGAGCCGACCACCGAGGATGCCGAGAAGCGCCGGGTCGGGCCGAAGCGCAGCGAAGCGTCGACCAACGCCGTGCTGGTCGCCGCCTATACCGAACTGTCAGAGCATGGCTGGCGTGGCTTCTCCGTCGACCGCGTCGCCAAGAACGCCAAGGCGTCGAAGCAGACCATCTATCGTTGGTGGAAATCGGCGGCGTGTCTTGCCGTGGACGCTGCGCTGGCGACGCTGGCCGAAAAGCCGATCACGCCGGCGAGCAACGATGTGCGCGACAGGATTTCCGCGCTGATCGAGCCGATGCTGATTGCGGTGCGCACGGGCGATGGCGCGCATGCCTGGCGCGGCGCGCTGCTGGCGGCTGCGGACGACCAGGATGCAGGCGAGATTTTCCGCGCCTGGTTTTCCGAGAGCGTGAAGATCCCGCTGCGCCATATCCTCGCCGAGCAGGCGCTCAAGGGCACGCTGCGCCGCGACTGGGACATCGACCTTGCGACCGAGCTTCTGTTCGGGCCGGTCTGGCACCGGCTGATCGCGATGCGCGGGCCTGTTCCGGAAGTCTATTCGCGGCGGCTGGTCGAGAGCGTGCTGAAGGCTCTCTCGTCGACCTGATCCTTCTCTCGGGGTTTGGCATACCGGTTTTCTCCCTGTCTTACGTGTGGGTAAGGCGCTGGCGCGGAGTTGAAGAAAAACCGGCTGGCGATTGCATGCAGGAGGCGTAGTCTTCCCGCGCCGCCGCCCTGCCGGCGGCCATGGTTGGGAGGATGGTTCAATGAAGTTCGGCCGCACGCTGCTTCTGGCAGCTTCTATCCTAGTGATCGCGACGCCTGCTCTGGCCGCCAACGGCGGCGGAAGCGGCGGTGGCGGTGGACCCAGCTCCGGCGGCTCAGTGGGAAATTTTGATCCTGCCAAGCGCTACGAGGAGGGCAAGCAGCTCCTGAAGGCCAAGGAGTGGAAGAAGGCCGAGAAGGCTTTCGATGACGTGCTCAACGTCGCCGCCCGGGACCCCAATAGCAATTACATGATGGCGCTCGCCCAGGCGGGGCAGGAAGATTACAAGAACGCGCGCAAGTATTTCCGCAACGCGGTGAAGTACCAAAACAACTTCCCGCAGGCGATGGGATGGCTCGGCGCGGTCGAGGCGAAGCTCGGCGATGCGGGCAAGGCCAACGAGCAGAAGACGGCGCTGACAAAACTCAAGACGGCGTGCGCGGGAACATGTCCCGATGCCGGCAATATCGATGCCGCCATCGCGCAGATCGATGCTGCGCTTACGGCGCCGGATGCGCCGCTGCAGGTCGCGGGCCAGTTCGCGCGCTTTGCGTCGGCAAACGATGGCGATGCGGCCTATCTGTTGGCGTCCGGCCTCATCAACGAAGGCCGCTATGAGGACGCGCTCTATTCGCTGCGCGCGGCCGCCGTGGCGCTGGGGCCGCATGCCGACGTGCTGACCTACCAGGGCTTCGCCAACCGGAAGCTGCACAACTACGAGACGGCGATCCGCTATTATTCGGCGGCGCTGAAGCTCGATCCAGCCCACCGCGGCGCCAACGAGTATCTCGGCGAATACTATGTCGAGATCGGCGATCTCTCGAAGGCCAAGCAGCAGCTCGCGAAGCTCGACCGCATCTGCAAGTTCGGATGCGAGGAAGCAGAGGAGCTGCGGCGCTGGATCTCCGGCGGCAAGTCGTAAGGGCAGGAGTCCTGCGCATAGCTGGAACATTGCTGGCGGCCGCGGTTCTCGCGGCCGCCTGTTCGTCTCTGCCGGGGGCGGACGACAGCGCGCCGAGTGCGTCCGACATCCGCTCGCTGCGCTGGCAGGCGAAGGATACGGACAGGGTGAGGTTTCTCACGACGCAGCCGGCGGCTTGCGAAACAACGCCAGCTTCTCCTGAGCTTGCCGAACAACGTCATCGCGGTCGTCTCGCTTTCGAGAGCCCCGCGCTGCTGGGCGGCGCTGCTGCGCGCATGGAATTGTCGTGCGCCTCCTGCCACATCAACGGACGCGGCAATCCGGATTTCTTTCTTGAGGGTGTCTCCGCCAGCCCCGGCACGGCTGACGTCACGTCGAGCCTTCTGTCAAAAGTGCGGGGAGACGACGCCTTCAATCCCGCGCCTATCCCCGACATAGCGCTGCGCGACGGCAAGCAGATTCGCGATCGCAAGAGTCCGGAATTCTTCACCAAGGTGCACGGGCTGATCGCGGAGGAATTCGACGGCCAGGAGCCGCCACGATCGGTGATCGACGCCGTGATCGCGTACATGGATGGCCTAGATTCTTCGGCCTGCACGCAGGGCGCTTCGACAACGGCGATAAAGCTCGGAGCGGATATGGAGGCAGCCGAGTCGGCTTTCGATATCGCCACGCGTCCCGGCGCCGATCAGGCAACCAGCATCTTCTATCTTCGTGTCGCGCGCTTCCGGCTTAGTCGCATCCATGAGCGGTTCGTTGGTCCGGACCTCGCGCCGCAGCGGCGGGAGCTGCTGGCGCTCAGCGACGGCCTGGGCGCCATGGCCGAGTCGGTCCGCACGGGCGCGCCGCTGACCTTCATCGCGCCAGACTGGCCCGCGATTGCGGAAAGCCTGGGGGAGGGCGAGAGGCGCTCCCTCTACAATCCCGAGATCGTGCGGGCTGCGTTCGCGGAAGAGTGATCCTTGAATGCCAGTGGCGTGGCCGTCGCCCCCGCGCTAAAGGCCCCACGATGAACGAAGAGCTTCATTCCAAGCGCCGCCTCTACGGCCGTGCGGCGGGCAAGCCGCTGTCGAAGCGCCAGACCGGGCGGATCGAGACACTGCTACCGCAGCTTGCCGTTCCGGAGACGGAGAAGGGCGCGCTCGAGCCGCTCTCGCTCTTCGACGGCAAGGCGCACGAGGCGTGGCTCGAAATCGGTTTTGGCGGGGGCGAGCACCTCGCAGGGCAGGCGGCCAAAAACTCAGACATCGGCATAATCGGCGCCGAACCTTTCCTCGAAGGCGTCGCCAAGCTGTTGAGCGAGATCGAGGAGCGGCAGCTTGCCAACGTCCGCGTGCGGCGTGGCGATGCACGGGAGCTGGTCGATCAGCTCGCGGCGAAATCGGTCGACCGCGTCTTCATTTTGTTTCCCGATCCGTGGCCAAAGACGCGCCATCGCAAGCGGCGGCTGATCCAGCCGGATTTCGTGGGTGACCTCGCGCGCGTGATGAAGCCGGGCGCCAGGGTGCGTTTCGCTACCGACTGGGCCGACTATGCGGAACGGGCGCTGGCGGATTTCCTGCGTGACGGTCGCTTCGCCTGGCAGGCCGAGCGAGCCGGCGATTGGCGTGCGCCGCCCGCCGATCACGTGACAACGCGCTACCAGGAAAAGCGCCTTGGCGACTGCGAGCCGGTGTTCCTCGATTTCGTGTTCAGGGGCTAGCACGCTTCACGAACACAGCGATGAAGCGGTCGGTGCGACCGCGCACGCCGGGGCGGAAGACGTTGAAGCGGCGGTCGTCATACTGGCTTTCGATCAGGATCATTTCGCGCAGCTCGAAACCGGCGCGGATCATCTGGCCCGTGACATCTCCATGGCTGATGCGGTGGAGGCCGACCTGCTGGGCAAGATGCATGGTCTCGATGGCGTCATGATCCTCGATGACGACGCGGCCGCCGGGCTTCAGCATGGCAAAGAGGTGCTCGTTCATCGCGTCGTTGCTTTCTCCTTCGAGGAAGACGTCGTGATAGACCTGACCCATGATGATGACGTCGTAGCCGTTGGGCGCGGCGGTAAGATTGGTCCAGCTTGTTGTGACCCAGCCGATATTGGGCTGCCTGATTCGCGCCTTCTGGACGTCGGGATCCATCGACGGGAACTGGTTGATCCAGCCGGGCGTGTTGTGGATGTCGACATGGCCCGTCTCGCCGACCAGCTTCGAGAAGAGCAGGGCGAGATAGCCGCCGCCCGAGCCGACATCGAGCACGCGCTCGCCGGGCTTTGCGCCGGCTGCCTTGAGGATGAGTTCGACCCGGCGGCCATCATCGCGCAGGCGCGACTCCATGGAGCGTGTCTTGTCGTCAAGCGCCGCCTTGATGGCCGGGTCGGCCATTGCCTGTTTCTGCAGTTCGACGATGTCGGTGCGCGGTGCAGGTGTCTCCTGCGCGATTGCCGGCGCGGCGAGCGCCAGCATCGCGACGATGATCGCGGCGCGTCTCACTGTTTCACGACCCAGTTGAACTGACGCACGCTTGTGCTCTGCCAGAGGCCGGCAGCAGCGTAGGGGTCTTTCGCGAACTCCGTCTTCGCGGCCTCGAGGCTGTCGGCTTCCAGCGCCATCACCGAGCCGATCGGGGTGGCGCCGTCGTCCGCAAACATGGGGCCAGCGATCTTCACGCGTGGCGCCAGCGACGCGATCCAGTCGAGATGGCTCTGGCGTGTCGCCTTGCGGATATCGAAGCCGCCGGGCTTGTCGAGGCCGTAGAGGACGAAAAGCGGCATGCATTGCTTCCGGCGATTGGCGAGGCTTTCTCCGCCGACGCTGAACCTATTCTAGCGCAGTGGACAAGCCTGCCATTTCACACAGTCCTGTTTCTTGAGCGCCGCCGCTGTGTTCGCTGGAACGCGTGTCCCCGTGCAGACGCTGCTGGACTATTCTGGCGGACTTTGTCCGGCTTCTTTCCAAGTGGGCTGGATCCCGGCCTTCGCCGGCAACGCGGGCTAGACGTCCGCTTCCGCCTCGGTGCGGGCGACGACCACGAACATGGCGGCAAGAATGCCGGCGCACGCCCACAGCCAGTTGTTCCAGAGGTCGAAGGAAAGGCTGATGGCCACGAACTGGCCGGCGAGCGCGGCTGCAAGGAAGCCGGGCACGCCGAGGCGGCTGGGCTCGGGCAGGCGGCGGGAGACGAGGATGACCATCAGCGCGAAGATCGCCGCGCCGAAGGCGCCAAGCTCCACCCATATCTGCAGGGCCATGTTGTGCGGATGGTTTGGCGCCAGCAGCCTCCCGGCGAACTCGCCGGAGGGGATGATCTCGTCGATGGTGCGGAAGGCGCCGAGGCCGTGCCCGGTCATCGGGTTTTCCTGGATGATCTCGATCACGCGCTTCCAGATGGCGAGGCGCCAGTCGACCGAGTTGGAGATGGCGGCCGGGTCGGCGCTGGCCGACAGGATGCCGAAGGTGAAAGGCGCGGTCATGACATAGATCGCGATGCCGAGGCCTAGCAGCTTGAAGCCCGATCTGGGGAAGATGCGCACGATCGCGACCGATGCGATGCCGAAGCCGACCGACATGATTGGCCCGATGACGTCGCCCATCGCGAGCACGGCGACCACGACCGCGAACACCGCGATCTCGACGATAAGCGCGCGCGAAAACGAAAGCTGCCGCCCGAAGCCGACGATGAGGAAAGGCGCCGCCAGCGCCATGATGATGCCGTTGCGGGCGATGTTCTGGACGCCTTCGCCGGGATCGGACATCGCGAAGGAGAAAAGCTCCAGCGCCCGGTCCTGGAACAGGATGAGGAGAGCGACAATAATGAGCTGGGCGAGGATCGCCCAGGTTGCGACCCTGACGATGTTGCGCGCTTCGTCCGGATCGAGCTTGCCGGCGGCCGACATGAGGATGCCGGACCAGAGCAGCACAAGAGAAAGAGGCAGCACCTCGAAGGTGACCGCGAACTTGCCGGCGGCGAGATCGACATGGAAAAGCTGGATGTCCCGGTCTGACCACGTCACGGAGGCGGCGGCGAACACCAGGAAGGCGAGGATGCCGATCATGTAGATCTGCGGCCGCAGCCGCATGATCGTGAACGGCAGGCACAGCAGGGCCGCTAGCGTGATCAGCGGCGAAAAGCCGAGGCCGCCCGCAAAGGCGATCAGCGGCCAAAGCGCCGCGACACCGATCAACACGCGTTGGATCAACCGCGTCCCCGTCAAAAGAACGCCGCACCCGCCCTGTTCGCGAGTCCAACGTGCGTCCGTGAAATGTGCAACCCCGGGCAGCCTCCCGCGGGCGCTAAAGCGCTGATTTTTTGGGTATGCAGGGGCTCTCGGACGTCTGACCCCCGGATTTGACCGTCGCAAGTCGTGCTGACGCCAGGACATATCGCTCCCGGAAGGACTCGGTCGCCCGCGTCAGACGAGGGCGCGGATGGAGCGCTAGCCGCGTCCCCGGCGAAGGCCGGGGCCCAGTGCGGGCGGCAAGGCTTGTTCCGGTTTGTGGCTGCAGCTCCAAGGCAAGAAAAGCCTTGTGGTGATTGCTGGGCCCCGGCCTTCGCCGGGGACGCGGACCGAGAGTCCGCCGCGGACTGAGTCTGTGAGTCGCGCTAGGCTTCTTCCCTCATCGGGCGGTTGAGCAGGGCGCCAAGCGCGGCGCGGGCGTCGAGCTTGCCTTCGATCATGCCGAGCACCGTTTCGCAGATCGGCAGGTCGACATTCAGCTTGCGTGCGAGTTCGACGACGGCAGGCGCGGTGTCCGCGCCTTCGGTGACGCCTTTTCTGGCGCCAAGGATCTCGGCGGCGGCGCGGCCTTTGCCGAGTTCCATGCCGAAGCTCATGTTGCGCGACTGAGGCGACGAGCAGGTGAGGACGAGGTCGCCAAGACCGCAGAGGCCCGCCAGCGTTTCGGCGCGGCCGCCGAGCTTCACGCCGAGGCGCGTCATCTCGGCAAAGCCGCGCGCGATCAGCGCCGCGTGCGCGGAGCGGCCGAGGCCCATGCCCTCGCAGACGCCGCAGGCGATCGCGAGAACGTTCTTCACCGCGCCGCCGGCTTCGGCGCCGATGAGGTCGTCGCTCCAGTAGGTGCGGAAGTGCGGACGGCCGATGGATCGCATCCAGGTCTCGCCCACGGCCTTGTCCGGCGTCGCCAGTGTAACGGCGGTGGGCAGGCCCTTGGCGACGTCGGACGCGAAAGACGGCCCGGAGAGCACGGCGGGCACGGCGCCGGGCGCTTCCTCGGCCAGCACTTCCGTCATCAGCTTGAGAGAGCCGCGCTCTATGCCCTTGGAGCAGAGTGCGATGGGTGTGCCGGGTTTGAGGTGAGGGGAGAGAGAGATGAGCGTGGCGCGAAGATGCTGGGCGGGCGCGACCGCGAGGATGGCGTCACAGTCGGTTAGGTGCGCCATCGAGGTCGATGCGCTCATCGCCGGAAGCTGCGCGCCGGGCAGGAAAACCGGGTTGCCGCGGCCTTTTGTCAGCGCCTCGGCGATTTCAGGCTCGAGGGCCCAGACTTTTACGTCGCGGCCGGCGGCAATGGCGCATACGGCGAGGGCAGTTCCCCACGCGCCGGCGCCGGCCACACCAATTCTCTGGAATACGGAGCCGGAATGAGTTATATCGGTTGAAGATTTCATTGAACGTTCAGCGTTCCCAGCCAAGAATGGCTCATGACACCTGCCCCGACCACTGAAAAAGCCGATCCGCGCGAGACCATCCTCAAGGCCGCGGCCGAACGTATCCTCCACTACGGATACAACAAGACCACGATGTCGGAGATCGCCGCCGACTGCGGGATGTCGGCCGGCAACATCTACAGGTTCTATCCGTCCAAGATCGACATCGCCGAGGCGATGACCCGGCGGTTCACCGCTGAATCCCACGCTGTTTACGCAAATATCATAAGGGATTCAGCGAAGTCGCCGTCGCGCAAGCTGTCGGAATTCTTCATTGCGCGGCTCGAGCTCACCTTCAGAGTCTTCGAAAAGAACCCGAAGCTAATGGAGCTGGCCGAGATCATGGGCCGGGAGCGGCCGGATTACCTGGCAGAGGAACGGGCTCAGGAGCGCCTACTGATCGAGAAAATCCTCGATGAGGGCGCAAAGTCAGGGGATTTCGCACTTACCGAGGATCTTGCCATCACGGCCGACCTGGTTCAGTGCGCCATGATGAAGTTCCGGATCCCTCATCTGTGGACAACCGAGCAGCTCAATTCCCTGAGAATCGAGCTTGAGGGCCTCCTGCACCTTATTTTCACAGGCCTTTCTGCCCGAAAGTAGGCGCTGTTTTCTCCTCGGATTAAGACTTCCTACATACCTGCCGGGCATTTGTCTTCGCAGATGCAGCATTACATCGCGCGTCCGTGATCGCTCGTGCAGCAAAAATAATGAACGATTTAGGTTTTGTTCATTGCATTCCAATCAGGACCCCGTATATGTCTGCGTATGGACGGGAACAGAGAAACCCCCGCCGAAAACAAGAACCCCCACGAGGCCGCTAGAGACCTCGGGCAATAAAATGGAGCTGCATATGACCTTCCTCCCCAAATCCGCCGAAGCTCGCCAGGAACTCGTGACCCTGCTGATCGCCATCCCGCTGTCGCTGGTCGGCACAAGCTTCCTCTTCTTCCTCCTCGAAGCTGGCAGCCGCGCGGCCGCCATCTAAGGACTTTCGGGAGGCTGGCCGCCGGTTCTCTCCCCAGAACCACAGGCGCCGCCTCCCGTTACTTCTCTGGACGCCGCAAGGCGTCTCGCGCGGAACGAAGCTCTCCTCCCCATTCGTTCTCGACGCTACCTGGCGCCGGCCCTCAAGGCCGGCGCCTTTTTGTTTGCCGGAAAGCTCAGGTTTTACAGGCTGAAGTTCGCCTCTCGGGCTCCTCACGACAAATTCCTGCGACCTAGTTGCGAACCGCTTGCAATCTCGCTGACTCCCACGTAAAGCCGCTGCTCTTGCAAATCGTTCTCAATCTCATTGAGCAGTCGGGGAAATGGAATGTCAGTGGAATTCGGCGGCCAGCCGGCGGGTCTCGGCAAACTGCGCACAGGCGCAGCTCTAGCCCTGGTGCTCGCAACAGCCGCCGGCGTGCTTCCGGCTTCCGCCCAGTCGGCGCCCGAAGCCATCGAGGCGACAACAGCTCCTACTGACGCCGCTCCCGCCGCTGAAGACGACCAGGCGGCCGACCGCGAGCGCGTCTACGTTTTCGGCAAGCGCGCGCCGTCTTCGGTCGCGACCGTGAACACGGAAGACGCGCCGCAGGTCATCAACATCATCGACGGCGAGACGCTGGCGGAGCAGGGCGTCACCTCGCTAGAGCAGGCGCTGCGCAACGTGCCGGGCATCACCACGCAGATCGGCGAAGGCGGTGTGATGAGCGGCGACCAGTTCTTCATTCGCGGGGTCTCGGCCAAGAACGACATCTTCACGGACGGCCTGCGCGATTTCGGCGTGTTCACGCGGGATGCGTTCAACTACGGCCAGGTCGAAGTGTTCAAGGGACCCTCGGCCTCGGCGTTCGGACGCGGGGCTGCCGGCGGCGGCATCAACACGACATCGAAGACGCCGTATCTCGAGAACGGCGGCAGCATCAACGGCTCGATCGGGGATGCTGAGTACGGCCGTGTCATCGGCGACTGGAACCAGGTGCTGGGCGACGGCGTCGCCGTGCGCATCGCCGGCATGGTCCACCAGCAGGAGAACACCGGGCGCGACATCGTGAAGTCGGAGCGCTGGGGCGTTGCGCCGTCCGTCGGCTTCGGTCTCGACGGCGACACCACCGTCACCGTCGCCTATCTGCACCAGTATGAAGACAAGGTTCCGGACTACGGCCTGCCGACCGTCACCGTGAACGGCGTCATCCGGCCGATCACGGATTTCGGCGTCGATTCGAAGACCTACCTCGGCTTCATCACGGACAAGGATGAGACCACGGTCGACACGTTTACCGTGCGTGCGCGCCATACCGTCAATGACTGGCTGTCGATCACCAACGACACCAAGTATGGCTATTACCAGCGCTACTCGCAGTTCACGCCGGTAAGCTGCAACGCGGCGTGCGTGACGAACTTAACGGACGGCAACCCCGCAACCGCGCCGCTCGGCTCGCCCGGCGGCCCGGGTCCCTACGACCAGGATACGCGCGGGGTGCAGAACATCACCACGGCCAGCATCACCGCGCCCATCGGCCCGCTCCGCAACGAGCTGCTCGTCGGCGTCGATGCGTCCTGGCAGAACAATGACCGCAACCAGTATTCCTACACCTCGCGTCCGACGACGCAGAACGTGCTGAACCCGGACCATGTCGTGCGTCCGACGGTGAGCGCGGCGAAGTCCAACATCCGCGATACGACGGCCTATGATGTGTCGATCTTCGCCAGCGACCGGCTGTGGTTCACCGAAGAGCTCTCGCTGGTGCTCGGCGCGCGCATGGCCTGGTACGAGGTCGACCAGAACACCACCACGTTCAACCAGGCCACGTCGTGCAATGGTGGTCCGGTCCCCGCGACGCCGCAGACCTGCTATACGGCGGTGACATCTGAATCAGATTTCGTGACGCCGCAGGCCGGCGTGATCTGGGAGCCATCGGCCAACCAGAGCTACTGGATCAACTACGCCCAGTCGGCCAAGCCGCCGGGCGTCTCCGTCGCCAATGGCGACACCGTCACGGGGCCGACCCAGCCGAACCAGGTCACCAACGCCGCCCTCGATCCGGAAGAAAGCTCCAACATCGAGGTGGGCGGACGCGTTGGCTTCCTCGACAACCGGTTCCAGTTCCAGGGCGCGGTGTTCCAGACCAAGAAGGACAACGCCAAGGAGACCGACCCCGTCTCCAACAATATCGTGCTTTCGGGCGATGCGCAGGAGATCACGGGCGTGGAGCTTGGCATCGCCGGCGCCATTACCGACCAGTGGTCGATCAACGCCAACGTCACCTACCTCGACACCGAGACGACGGACGCGGCGCGGGTCCCGGCAAGCGCGACGTGCGTGCCGGTCGCCCCGGCCACCACGTGCCCCAGCCCGAACATCGGCAAGAACATCGCCTTCACGCCGGAGACCGCCGCCAGCCTGTGGATGACCTACAACTTCACTGGCGCGCTTGCCGGCCTCGAGATCGGCGGCGGGCTGACCTACCAGGACGATGTCTGGCTCAGCGCGGCCAACACCGCGACAGCGCCGAGCTTCACCACGCTCGATGCCCTGGTCTCCTACGGCTTCGACCGGTTTCTGATCTCGCTCAACGCCTACAATCTCACGGACGAGCTCTACTTCCCGCAGGTGCACGGCAACCGCCTGACCCCGGGGCAGGGCCGCACCTTCATCGGAACCCTCGGCGTGGTCTTCTAGTCCTCCCCAATGGACCACGCCTTCCTGACTGGGGCGGACCCAAAAGGTCCGTCCCTTCTTTTTTGTGGCCCCATGCCTGATAAGATTGGGCGCTGCTAGGAGCGATCCATGCTGGTGAAAATCGAAAGCGTGCTGAGCGAGGAGGAGGTGGCGCACTCCCGCTCTGTCCTCGAAGGTACGACATGGATCGACGGTCGCGTGACGGCGGGCGCGCAGTCGGCGCTGGCCAAGCATAATCTCCAGGTGCCGGAAGACGCGCCGCAGGCGAGGGCGCTGGGCGAAGTGGTGCTGCGGGCGCTCGGCCGTTCGCTAGCGTTCAATTCCGCGGCGGTGCCGTTCCGCGTCTTCCCGCCGCTGTTCAATCGCTATGATGTCGGCATGAAGTTCGGCGCGCATGTCGACAATGCAATCCGCTTCATCGCCGGGCCGAACATCCGCGTGCGCACGGACCTTTCGGCGACGCTCTTCCTCACCGACCCCGCCGACTATGACGGCGGCGAGTTGGTGATCGAGGACACGTATGGAGAGCAGAGCGTCAAGTTCGCCGCAGGCGACATGGTGCTTTATCCCGCTTCCAGCCTGCATCGCGTCGAGGCGATCACGCGCGGCAGCCGCTGGGCGTCGTTCTTCTGGATCCAGTCGATGGTGAAGGATGACGGGGCGAGGGGGCTGCTCTACCAGCTCGACCAGTCGATCACAAAAACCCGCGCCGAGCTGGGCGATACGCACGAGGCGGTGCTGGGGCTGACGGCCGTCTACCACAACCTGCTGCGGCGGTGGGCGGAGGTCTAGCGGCCGTTCCGATTGAGTATTGGTCTCAGGCTCTATCGAGCTGCGCCGGCGGCTGTGGCGGCGAGACGACCGGACGCTTCCAGCCGAACGGCTGCAGCAATTGGCCGACATAGTCCTTCGGAATGCCGCCGCTTACGCCATAGCGCGCCGGAACGGTACGGTCGCCGGCTGAGTGGTAAGTGCCGAACAGCCTGTCGATGAAGGCGAGCTGGCCCGCGAAATTCTTGTCATAGGCCTCGGGATGATCGCCGTGATGCCAGTGATGGTATTGCGGCGTCGCCAGCACGTGACGCAGTGGCCCGAGTTCGATGCGCACGTTGGAGTGCAGGAGCGGCGCGTGCAGCCGGTAGATCAGCGCATAGGCGATCACCACGCCCGGTGAGAAGCCGAGTACGATCGCGGGCAGGGCGATCATTGCGCTGTTGAGGATCTGATCGACGGGATGCACGCGATAGGTCGCGAGCCAGTCCATCGTCTCGCTGCTGTGATGGACAGCGTGGAAGCGCCACAGGAATGGCACAGCGTGGCAGAGCCGGTGGGCTGCGTAGAAGCAGAGGTCCGAGAGGATCAGCAACTCGATGAATTCCAGAACATCAGGCTGGCTGCGGACAGCTTCTCGGATGGACTCGGGGGCCAGCGACACGGCCAGCAGGCTGGCGCCGACCGTCGTGACCGAGGCGCCGAAGCGGATCATCGCGCCGCTGACGAAGACGTGGAGGATGTCCGTCATCCAGCCGGCGCGAAGCGTGACCTGGCCGGGATGCAGCGGCAGCAACCGCTCCAGCACAATCAGCGCCGCCGCCGTTCCGGACAGGAAGAGGAGGTCGGCAGGCGTCATGGCTCAGTAGACGAAGGGCACGAGCCGGAAGCGGACCTTCTCCGCATGGCTGCGGTATTCCACGGCCTGCATCAGCATGCGTTCCTCGGCGTGGATGCGGTAGATCTGGCAGGCGGTCCAGGCCGCCAGCAAAGCGGCGTTCCACAACGAAGGATTGAGCAGGATCATTCCTCCGTTGACGAGGAAATACCCCAGATACATGGGATGCCTGACCACCGCGTAGAGGCCGGTCCTCTTGACGCCGCGGTTCGCCGCGACAACGCCGAAGCTGCGGCGCAGGGATAGTTTGGCGCCGAGGCTGATGGCAAGGCCGGCCAGCATCAGTACCGTTGCGCCCATCCAGCCTCCGCCGGTCGGCACGACGAGCATGGGCAGCATCGTGCCGGTGATACCGATCGCCCAATCCATCGGGCGCACGCTGATCTGTTCGGTGGACCGCCGAAAGATCACGAAGCAGGCCACGAGCCCTTCAGATGCCAGATAGAGGAGGTTGGCGGGCTGTTCCGTAAGGCTGCCGACGAGCCTGTAGGCCAGCCATGCGAAGAGCAGGCTGATCGCGATCCGTTCGAAGCCATCCAGCAGACGGCGAATTTGTTGCGGGCGATCGGTGATTGTCATGTGGCGATTTATAGCCAATCAACCTTGCCCGGCCCTTAAAAGGAGAACGTCTCGCTGCCTGAAATCCCACTAATTTGCGCGGTTCCCTGCCGTCAGAAGTCGACGGCCATGCCCTTCTTTTCCCAGTCGCCGTAGCGGGTGGGTTCTTCGCCGTCGCGGCCGTTGATTTCCGGCGGCAGGGTCTGTGGCGGCGCGGCCTGGCGGCGCGCTTCGGCTTCCTGCAGGGCCCTTATTGCTTCCGGCGACAGGGTCTTCCCTGGCGCGGCGCCCGGAATGGCCGGCGGTTCCGTTTCGCTGGCGACAGGACCTGCGGCGTCTGCGGCATCTTCGCCACGAGTCTCAACGGGATCAGCGGTTTCGTTCATCATCGGTCTCTACGTTCACGATTTCTCAGCGATTTGGAAGGGAAGCTTTCACCATAACCGCCAAGGCTCGGTGGTTGGTGGAGGCGCGACCCGAACGGGACGCGATTCCAGCGCAGTTTTGGCCCCCGGGACGCCACCCCGAGAGCAGTCGAGAGGACCGATGAGTTACTTCAAAGCCGCCGGGTACATGCTGCTGATCCACCTCGCCTTCGCGGGGCTGGGATGGTGGATCGCTGGGAGGGATGGCGCACTGATCGCGACGGTGATCGCGCTCGCCTTCCACCTCATCGTCTTCTGGTATGCCGAGAAGATCGTGCTCAAGCTGCACAACGCACGCGAGGTCGGGTCGGACGATGCGTCCCCGATGATCCGCGCTTTCGTCGCCGATTGCGACAAGCTGGCGATGCGCGCGAACATGCCGCGTCCGCGCACCTATATCGTCGACGCCTTCCAGCCAAACGCGTTTGTCGCGGGCAGGGACACCAACCACGCCTCGATCGCCGTCACGGACGGCCTGTTGAAAACGCTGTCGCGCGCCGAAGTCTCGGCGGTGGTGGCGCACGAGCTTGCCCACGTTAAGCGCGGCGATTCCCTGGCGATGGGCGTCAGCTCCGCGCTTGCGGCGCTGCTCATGATGATCTTCGGCTCGCTTGCCTATCCGTTCGGCCAGCGCAAACTTGTCTCCAAGGTCATCAGCGGTCTCGTTGCCCGCATCGGCCAGAGCCATGCCCGCGAGTACGCCGCCGACAAGCAGGCCGGCGAGATCTGCGGATCGCCGATCAACCTCGCCAACGCGCTGCTGAAGCTGGAGCGCCACACGGCCTCGCTGCTCAACCCCCTGGCGGAACGTTCGCCCGCCACGGCCCACATGTTCGTCATCGATCCGCTGCACGGTCCCCGCCGCACAGCTAGCGCATCTCACCCGCCAACCGAACGCCGCATCGCCCGCCTGCACAGGCAGTCGGCCGAGATGGAAGGTTCGGACTAGACCGTTCGCCTGATCGTCCAATCCGGATGACAGCGCAGCGATGAGCGGGTAGGGACCCGCCCATGGCGCGACCTCCGAAGCAACCTCGCGAAGAAGCCGCCGGCTGGCAGAGCCGGCTGGCTGCCGCTGAGCTTCTGCATGCCACGCTCGACAAGGGCGTCGATCTTGAAGTTGCGCAGGGCAAGAGCCGGAATTTCGATCGCCTCGAAGGGCCGGACCGCGGCTTCGCGCGCGCTATTGCGGGCGCGGCGCTGCGTGGCGTCGGCCGGATCGATTGGGCGCTGAGTGGCATGCTCGACCGGCCCATGGCCGACATCCAACCGGAAGTACGGGCGCTGCTGCGGGCGGGGGCTGCGCAGCTCTGGATGCTGGACGTCGCCCCCCATGCGGCGGTGTCGGCGACGGTCGAGGCGGCGCGGAACTGGCCGGGCGCAACCAAGGGCGGGGGGCTGATCAACGCGGTGCTGCGGCGGGCCGGGCGGGAAATGGAGGCCTTCCAGACTGCTCCTCCGGCATCGGTCTGGCCGGACTGGCTGGCGGCAAAGCTGAAATCCGCGCTTGGCCCTGAACGGGCCGACGCCATGGCCGAACTCCAGCTCGAGGAGCCGCCGGTCGACCTCTCGCTGAAACCAGGCGTGGATGCCGTGGAACTTGCGGGAATGCTCGGCGGCGAGGTCTTGCCGACCGGCACGGTGCGAGTGAAGGCGGGGATGAAGCTGGGCGAGCTGCCGGGCTATGCGGCGGGGGACTGGTGGGTGCAGGACGCGGCGGCGGCGCTGGCGGCGGTGCTGCTGGACGCCAAGGCGGACGAGGCAGTGGCAGACCTGTGCGCGGCGCCTGGCGGCGCAGCCATGCAGCTGGCGGCGGCCGGCGCGAAGCTGACGGCGGTGGACATGTCGCGGCAGCGTTTGGCGCTCCTGCGCGAGACCATGCAGCGCACAAGGCTGCCGATGGAGGTGGTGGAGGCGGACGCACGTGAATGGCGGCCGGCGGCGCCACTGGATGCAGTGCTGCTGGATGCGCCGTGCTCGGCGCTGGGGACGCTGCGGCGGTATCCCGAAGGGGCGTGGCGGCGCGACCCGAAAGACCTCGCGCGGCTTCCGGCTATCCAGCGGAGCCTGGTGGATGCGGCGGGCGAGATGCTGCGGCCGGGCGGGCGGCTGGTCTATTGCGTCTCCACGCCGGCGGCGGAGGAAGGCCGTGAGGTGATTGAGGCGGCCTTCGCCGGCGGAGGTTGGCGGCGGGTTAAAATCACGGCCGGGGAGCTACCCGGCTTCGGCCATGCGTTAACGGATGACGGCGATGTAATTACCGCACCGCCGATGCGTGACTCGAAAGTCGCGGACGCTGAAAAAATTGTCGCAGAGCCCATCAAATCGGACGTTTTTTACATCGCGCGGCTTGAACGCACGAAGCTCTAACCCCATTCCCGTAGTGTCCAAGCGCGGGTCGTCTTGGGGGGGCGGCAGTGACACAATTCCGCCTCCGATAAGCAACGAAACCGAACGTTTGGGTTCAGTCCGGGTTCAGCCGGATGTCGTATAACTTTGTGTGTAGGGCGGACCTACCCAGGACCTGCCGCCCAATTCGGAGTCTGCACAGATGGACACGTCGAAATACTCCTCTCCCGCCGTTCTGAAGCCCCAGAAATCATTTGCGGCCGCTTTCGCGGTGCTCGCGCTTGCCTTGGCCGGTTGCGCCAGCGGCCTTGGCGCGAACTCGTATGAGCGCAGCCAGGTCGGCACTGTCTCCCGCGTGGAAGAAGGTCGTGTCGTGGCCTCCCGCGCCATCGTCATCGAAGGTTCGAAATCCGGCTCGACCGTCGGCACAGCCACCGGCGCCGTCCTCGGCGGCATCGCCGGCGGCCAGATCGGCGGCGGTCGCGCCGCGAACACGGCTGGCGCTGTTGTCGGCGCTGTCGCCGGCGGCGTCCTCGGCAATGCGGTGGGCAACGCCGCGACCGAGAAGCAGGGCTATGCCTACACGGTCCGCCTGAGCTCGGGCGAGCTGGTCACCATCACGCAAGGCGGCGACATGGCGATCGCCAATGGCACGCCCGTGCTGGTCGAATACGGCGCCCGCGCCCGGGTGATCCCGCAGAACGCCTCAATAGGTTACTGATCCGGCGGTTATTGATCCGGCGGCTACTGATCCAGCCAGCAACCTGAATTCGAGCCGCCCGGACCCAAAGTCCGGGCGGTTTCGTTTCAGGGCCTGAGGCTTACCCTAGCGAGAGCAGGCTCGCCTTGCACCGCCCAAGGGCCGCTGCTAGGCGAGTCTCATGTCGGATATCCTGATCTCGCCCTCGATTCTGGCGGCCGATTTCGCCCGGCTAGGCGAGGAAATCCGCGCCGTCGACGAGGCCGGCGCCGACATGATCCATGTCGATGTGATGGACGGCCACTTTGTCCCGAACATCTCGATAGGCCCGGCGGTGATCGAGAAGCTTCGCCCGCTCACTCGGAAGACGTTCGATGTTCACCTGATGATCTCGCCGGTCGATCCCTACCTCGAAGCTTTCGCAGCGGCAGGGGCCGATATTATCACGGCGCATCCCGAGGCGGGTCCGCATTTCCACCGCACGCTCCAGGTCATCAAGAAGCTGGGCAAGAAGGCAGGGGCTGCGCTCAATCCGTCGACGCATGCCGATGTGCTCGATCCCGTGCTCGAGGAACTCGACCTCATCCTGGTGATGAGTGTGAACCCCGGCTTCGGCGGACAGAAATTCATCGATAGCCAGCTCCGCAAGATCGAGGCGATCCGCAGGAAGCTGGATGCCAAGAACCTCAAGACGATTCTCGAAGTCGATGGCGGCATCGTTCCAGAGAATGCCGGCGCGGTGATCGCGGCAGGCGCGAATGCGCTGGTGGCCGGCTCCGCCGTGTTCGGAAAAGGCCCTGCGAAATATCGCGAAGCCATCAGCGCCCTGCGCAGCGCTCGGGGCAGGTGAGGGCGCGATGGCGCATCCCCCACCCGGCGCCACGGAGCGCGAAACCGAAGACGCGCTCTGGCTCGAACTCGCTGGCAAGGCCGGCGTCTCGCCGGCGGCCTCGCCCGTCTACCGCATGCGCATCTCGGGCCCGGCGCCGACAGGACTGACCGCGCTTCCCAAGGACAACCGTCCGCCCAATCGCGAACGCGGCGAGGCGATCATCAACGGCAAGTGGCGCTTCGGCGCGCATGCGGTGGAGACGCCGCCCGGCCATGCGCCATGGGGCCCGCCGTTTCCATCGTTTCATTTCGCCGACCGCATTCACCGCTTTCACTGGCTGCGCGATGTTGCGGCCCACGGCGCCAATGGCGAGGCGCGCGCACGATCGCTGACGGTCGCATGGGTGGAGTCGTTCGGGAAATGGGAGAGCTTTGCGTGGCGCCTCGGCGTCACGGCGGATCGGGTGATCAACTGGATGTCGGCGGGCCCGTGGTTGCTCGGCGGCCTTCAGAGCGAGGCGCGTACGGCGGTGCTGGATTCGCTCGGCCGCCAGCTGCGCCATCTTCAGGCGTCTTCGATCGACGAGAACGATCCCAGCGTCCGTTTCCGCATGGGAGTCGCGCTGGCGCTTGCGGGCGCCGCCATCGAGGACAATCAGAAGGCGCTCGACGCCGGGCTGCAGATTCTCGACGCTGAGTGTACGGCGCAGATCCTCGCGGACGGCGGACACGCCAACCGCAATCCCGAAGCGCTGGCCGAGGCGCTGATCGACATACAGGCTGTGGAAGAGCTGCTGCTAAGGCTCGGGCTTGTGGCGCCGGCTTTCCTCACACGGCTGCAGCCTCGCATGGCGGCGATGCTGAGTTTCTTCCAGCTGTCGGACGGCGGGATACTTCAGGCGCATGGCGGGGGCGATGCTTCGAACGGCGTCGCAAGCGCAGCGTTGCGTCCGCATGGCGGGGTAAATTCCAAATTTGCCTTCGCGCGCCTGTCGGCCTGGCAGCGCATTCAGGCGGAGGAACTCACCGTCTATGTCGATGCCGGTGAAGGCCCGCCGCGCCCGCATGGCGGAAAGGCGCATGCTTCGGCGCTGGCCATCACCGTCGATGACGGCGCGGACCGCATAATAACATCCTGCGGCGCCAACCCCGATCTCGAACCGGCCCTGAAGGATGCAGCGCGCCGCACGGCGGCGCATTCCGTACTGTCGCTTAACGGTGAAGATTCGGCGGTATTCACGCCTGACCCCGTTACCGGACTGCGCGCGCCAGAAGGACCTGCCCAATTATCCATCCGAAGACTGGAGGAGGGTGATCAATATCTGCTCGAAGGCCAGCATGGCGGCTGGCGCGTGCGACATGGCTTGATCTATCGGCGACGACTCTATGTAGCAAAGAACGGGGCGCGAATAACGGGCGAAGACAGCCTGTCCAGACCCATGTCGGAGACCGCGTCCATGCCGCATACGTCGCTGATTCCGTTTGAAATCCGCTTCCACCTGCACCCCGACGTGCAGGTCGCGGACGGACCCGATGATAGGACCGTATTCCTAGGCCTGGCGCGACGGCAACGGGTCTGGAGATTTCGCAGTGAAACTTTGCTTTCAGTCGAGATTTCGCGCTATTGGGGAAGCGAGATCGCGCGGAAGACGCGGCAGCTAGTGATCCGGGGAGTTGCCAATCCGGGAGCAGACGGCTCGCAAGCGCCTAACCGCGTGCGATGGGCCCTGTCGCGGATTGAGCCGGGAGTTATAGGGGACAGCGCGTGAGAACTGCCGAGAGTACCGCCCGCAGGGCGGCTATCGAAGCGAAGGCTCTGTGTTTCGGGTATGACGTCGTCACCGGTGTGGCGGCCATGTATTTCGCCCCACAGATTGTCTACTTCTTTTCGGGCCGTGGCGCGCCGACTTGGCTCGACCTTTTTGTCGCGATCGCATTCGGCATAGCGGCAGCATTCTCGATGTGGCTGCGCGGCGTCCATCGCCAGGTGTGGCGACACACCTCGCTTCGCGATGTGGTGCGGATCTTCCAGGGCGTGGCGCTCGCCAACCTGATGTCGCTGCCCATCCTGATCCTCGCCAAGGCGCTGCAGGATTTCCCGCTCGCCAGCATCTATCTGCAAATTCCGATCTGGTTCTCGCTCCTGATGGTCGTTCGCCTGTGGGCGAGAGGGGACGCGACCGGAGACCTCTCCGCCGTCATTCGCCGCGAGCCGCCCTATGCGCCGCGCGCGCTGGTGATCGGCCCCGCGGCTTCGGTTGCCGAAGCTCTGCGCGCTGCGCGCAAATCGCCCTCCGGCCCGCCGATTCGCGCCATCTGCATCATCGAGACGACCGGCTCCGATGTCGGCCGCGATATCGAGGGCGTGCAGGTGATGGGTGGGCTCGACCAGTTCGCCACGCTGTTCGATCACTATACCGCCCGCTTCGGCGAGCTGCCGTGGATCGCGATCGCCGCGCCGCCGGAAGACCGCCGCACCATGGAAGCGGCGCTGGCCGTTGCATCGGCGCGCAAGGCGACGCTGCTGCGCATCGTCTCGAACCGCAATGCGCGTCTGGAAGCCATTCGGCCCGCCGACCTGCTGGCGCGGCCGGAACGCCGCCTGGACATGGGCCCCGTGGCCGAACTGATTTCGGGCGCGCGCGTATTCATCACCGGCGGCGGCGGCACGATCGGCGGCGAACTGGCGCGGCAATGCGCGGCGCTGGGGCCGGCCGAGCTCACTATCTATGACTGCTCCGAATTCAACGTCTTCGAGATCGACCAGGAACTGAGCCGCGCCTTCCCGAACGTCGTGCGCCGCACGATCATCGGCGATGTGCGCGACGAAGTGCGTCTCGAGCAGGCGATGCGTGAATCGGCGCCTGACCTCGTGATCCACGCGGCGGCGCTGAAGCACGTGCCGCTGATGGAGCTCAATCCCAACGAGGCGATCCTCACCAACGTGCTGGGCGCGCGCCGCGCCGCCACCATCGCGGCGAACCTCGGCGTGAAGTCGTTCACCTTCATCTCGACCGATAAGGCGGTGAACCCGCAGAACGTAATGGGCGCCACCAAGCGCGCTGCCGAACTCTTCCTTCAGGCGTTCGCTCCGACCGCGCCAGGCACCCGCTTCTCGCTCGTGCGGTTCGGCAACGTGCTCGGCTCCAAAGGCTCGGTCTCGCCGCTGTTCGAACGGCAGATCGCCGAAGGCGGACCGGTTACGGTCACCCATCCGGACATGACGCGCTACTTCATGAGCGTCGAGGAAGCCTCCGCGCTGGTGCTGCAGGCGGCGGCGCTGTCGGCCACCTCCAGGTCGAAGGACGCGACGCTCTACGTGCTCGACATGGGCGAGCCGGTCCGCATCATGGAACTCGCGGAGAAGATGATCCGCATGAAGGGCTTGACGCCCGGCCAGGACATCCTGATCCGCGTCACTGGCCCGCGTCCGGGCGAGAAGCTCACCGAGACAGTGTTCTACGACCGCGAGCAGGTCGCCGCGACGCCGATCGACGGCGTGCTGGAAGTCGCCTGGTCGAGGTCCCCGCCCATCGCGGAAGTGCAGGCTCGGCTGGATGCAATCATCGCCTATGCCGCCCGGCGCGATCCAGCGGCCTCCCTCAGCATGCTCAAGGCGCTCGCGCCCGAGGTTTTCGCCGAGGATCCCTGGGGCGAGCCTGCGATGAACGTGCACTAGCCGGGGTATTGATCGCCGCCGCGCCATCGCCATTTCTTCGGGATGGAAATGCGCGTGCTCATGTTCAACGGAGAACCGTATTGCGATAGCGACCGCCAGGACGAGCTCGTCCGGCGCACGCTTGAAACGATCCGGAAAAGCGGCGCCACGCTCGAAGCCAGCGAATTGTCGGTGGATCGCGGGGCGGCCATGTTCCTTGTCAGCGGGGATTCCGTCGCCATCCGGGGCCTGTGGAGCCATGTCGAGGCGACTGGCCTCGAGAATGCCTGGGAGGCGTTCGGCGCACGGCTGGACTGGTCGACCTTCGAGATGACCAGCTAGGCGGAACACTCCCCAGGATGCAGCAGGTTGATGGTTTTAAGACAAGCGTCTTGATGCTATCGGGCGCCAGCCAGCGCTGGAGCACGTCATGTCGCCGCCCAAAGCCGCCCCGAAATCCGTGCCCGACCGCATCGCCGTCAAGCGCGCGCTGATCTCGGTTTCCGACAAGACCGGGCTGGTCGAGCGGGCGAAGAAACTGGCGGCGCTGGGCGTCGACCTGGTGTCGACCGGCGGCACGTCGAGGGTCCTCAAGGACGCCGGCCTCAAGGTTCGCGATGTTGCAGATCTCACGGGCTTTCCCGAGATGATGGATGGCCGCGTGAAGACGCTGCATCCCAAGGTGCATGGCGGCCTGCTGTTCCGGCGTGACCTAGCCGAGCATCGCGATGCGGCGGCGGCGCACGGCATCGAGCCGATCGATCTGGTGTGGATCAACCTCTATCCGTTCGAGGCGACGGTGCAGGCGGGCGCAGGTTTCGACGATTGCATCGAGAACATCGACATCGGCGGGCCGGCTATGCTGCGCGCGGCGTCGAAGAACGCTGATTTCGTTTCCGTCTGCACGGATGGCGGCGATGTCGATGCGGCGCTGGCCGAGATGGAGCAGGGCGGTGTGACACTGAACCTGCGCCGCAGGCTTGCTGCGAAGACCTACGCACGCACGGCTGCGTACGATGCGGCGATCTCCGAATGGTACTGGCGTCAGCTCGACGAGGAAGCAGGGCAATGGCGCGGCTTCGGCGGCCGGCTGCAGCAGACGCTGCGCTATGGCGAGAACCCACACCAGAAGGCTGCCGTCTATGCCGGGCCCGAGCCGCGCGCCGGCGTGCTGACGGCGAAGCAGATGCAGGGCAAGGAGCTCAGCTACAACAACATCAACGACACGGACGCGGCCTACGAACTCGTTGCCGAGTTCGATCCGAAGGTGTCGGCCGCTGTCGCCATCATCAAGCACGCCAACCCGTGCGGCGTCGCGACAGCGAAGACGGTTGTGGAGGCTTATCGCGCCGCCCTCGCATGCGATTCTGTTTCGGCCTTCGGCGGCATCATCGCGGTGAACCAGCCGTTAGATGGTCCGACGGCGGAGGCGATCTCTGACATCTTCACCGAAGTGGTCATCGCTCCCGGTGCGGACGACGCAGCGTTGGCCGTGTTCGCCAAGAAGAAGAACCTGCGTTTGCTGCTTACGAATGGCCTGCCGGATCCAGGCGCGCGCGGCGTGACGGTGAAGACGGTCGCGGGCGGACTGCTGGTGCAGGACCGCGACAGCGGATGCATCGCGGCTGCCGACTTGAAGGTCGTCACGAAGCGCAAGCCGAGCCCGCAGGAAATCGCCGACATGCTGTTCGCCTTCAAAGTCTGCAAGCACACCAAGTCCAATGCAATCATATACGCCAAGAACGGCGCCACGGTCGGCATCGGCGCGGGGCAGATGAGCCGGGTCGATTCAGCGCGCATCGCCCGCCGCAAGGCGGAAGACGCGGCGGCTGCAGCCGGCGGCAAGGCCGAGCCGCAGACCATCGGATCTGTGTGTGCGTCGGACGCCTTCTTCCCGTTCGCCGATGGACTGCTGCAGGCAGCGCAGGCCGGGGCGACGGCGGTGATCCAGCCGGGCGGGTCGGTGCGCGACGATGAAGTGATCAAGGCGGCCGACGAGGCCGACCTCGCCATGGTCTTCACCGGCATGCGCCACTTCCGGCACTAGGCAGGCAGGAAAATGGCGAGCGGTTGCCCGCTCGCCATTGTTGTCGGCCGTCAGGTGTCTGGCCTTCAGGCGTGAGTCTTACTTCTTGAACTTTGACTCCTGCGCGACCTCGCGATCTTCCTTGTCGAAGTTGATGGGCGCCGCGCCGGCGGGCTGCGAGCCGTAGGCACGCGATTTTTTCGCGAGTCGCTGCATCGAGGCGCTGATCGTGCCTTCGGCCATCGCCATCTGCTTCGCCGCGCCGACGCCGACCGAGGATGCATCCTCGATGTTGTCGAAGTTCGCACCGAGGAAGACGACTTCCCAGCCCTTGGCTTTCACACGCTCGAGCGCTGCTTTTACGCCATCGCGCGTGACCTCGCGCGAAGCGTTTTCCTGGCCGTCTGTCATCACCACGATGACGGCCTTCTCCGGGTTGTCGGCATCCGCCAGCGCGACGATGCGGATCATGGCGTCGAGCAGCGGCGTCATTCCGCGTGGGGAAGCTTCCCGGTCGGTCACCGTCTCCCAGTGCAGCGCCGGCTGTTTCTTGCGCAGCACGTCGAACTGCAGGCCTTCCTGGCCGTCAAAGACTGCGAATGTGATGTGGCTATCGACTGCAGGGCCGTCTTTTTTGTTCGCGAGTTCCTTTGCATAGGCGTTGACGGAGGACAGGGCCTCGACCCAGAGCGATTGCATCGAGCCGGAACGGTCGAGGAGGATGTAGGCGTGCATAGGCATGTCCCCTTTTAGGTGTGCCCCCTCAGGCCCGGAGGACATGGGAGGGGCAGGGAGGCGCACTAGTGGCTTGCTGCAAATAAAATCGATGCGTCTGCAACCGGAACGATGGCCTGCCGCGTCCGTTAATTCAGACAAGCCTGAAAATCGAGGAGACGTGTGATGCCGGAAACAAAATCAGGAACGCCGAAGGCAGACGGCCAAAAGGCGCAGGGAAAGATCATGGCCATCCTGGCGACGGATGGTTTCGAGGAAAGCGAACTGTTCTCGCCCAAGGCGGCGATCGAGGCGGCTGGCGGCCGCGCCGAAGTGATCTCGCTGAAGGAGGGCGATATCCAGGGCTTCCGCCACATGGAGAAAGGCAGATCGATCCATGTCGACAAGACGATCGGCCAGGCGAATGCCGACGACTATGACGCCATCCTCATCCCCGGCGGCCTGTTCAACCCGGATCGCCTGCGCACTGAACGCGACGCCCTGAAATTCGCCGGCAGCTTCGTCAGCCAGCGCAAGCCCGTATTCGCGATCTGTCATGGCCCGCAGGTGTTGATCTCGGCCAACCTGGTCGAAGGTCGCACCATGACGGCGGTGAAGTCGGTCCAGCGCGATCTCGCCAATGCTGGCGCCGATGTGAAGGACGAAGCGGTCGTGGTCGACCACGGCCTCGTCACCTCGCGCACGCCGGATGATCTCGACGCATTCAACGCCAAGATTGTTGAAGAAATCTGCGAAGGCAGCCACGACCGTCATCCCAAGCACTACAACTGGGCCTTCTTCTGACACCCAGCGCTGGGCGCTGACGGAATGCTTGCGGGCGGGCAGGGCGCCGCTATAAGCGCAGCCGATCCGTTCCGGGAGTAACGTCCATGGCTGTCGCCAAAGCCCCGCCGAAAAAAGTCGTGCTCGCCTATTCCGGCGGCCTCGACACCTCGATCATCCTGAAATGGCTGCAGACCGAATACGGCTGCGAGGTGGTGACGTTCACGGCCGATCTCGGCCAGGGTGAGGAGCTGTCGCCGGCCCGCAAGAAGGCCGAGATGATGGGCATCAAGCCCGAGAACATCTTCATTGAGGACGTGCGCGAGGAATTCGTCCGCGACTTCGTCTTCCCGATGTTCCGCGCCAACGCCGTCTATGAAGGTCAATACCTGCTGGGCACCTCGATCGCTCGTCCGCTCATCGCCAAGCGTCTTGTCGAGATCGCCAAGGAAACCGGCGCCGACGCCATCGCCCATGGTGCAACCGGCAAGGGCAATGACCAGGTGCGATTCGAGCTTTCGGCCTATGCGCTGAACCCGTCCATCCGCGTAATCGCGCCGTGGCGGACATGGAATTTCAAGTCGCGCACTGATCTCATCGAGTTCGCCGAGAAGCACCAGATTCCGGTGGCGAAAGACAAGCGTGGCGAAGCCCCGTTCTCGGTCGACGCCAACCTGCTGCACTCGTCGTCCGAAGGCAAAGTGCTGGAAGACCCGGCGGTCGAGCCGCCGCCCTATGTCTACCAGCGCACAGTCTCGCCGATGGAAGCGCCGGACAAGGCAACCGACATAGAGATCGGCTTCGAGCGCGGCGACGCGGTGTCGATCAACGGCAAGAAGCTTTCTGGCGCGACACTGCTTGCGCAGCTGAATGACCTTGGCCGTGACAATGGCATCGGCCGGCTCGACCTGGTCGAGAACCGCTTCGTCGGAATGAAATCGCGCGGCGTCTATGAGACGCCGGGCGGCACGATCCTGCTGCAGGCTCACCGCGCGATCGAGTCGATCACGCTCGACCGCGGGGCAGGGCATCTCAAGGACGAGCTGATGCCGCGCTATGCCGAGCTCATCTACAACGGCTTCTGGTTCGCGCCTGAGCGCGAGATGCTGCAGGCGGCGATCGATGCGAGCCAGTCGAATGTCACCGGCACGGTCTCGCTCAAGCTCTACAAGGGTAATGTGATCGTCACCGGCAGGTCGTCTCCCCACTCGCTCTACTCGGCTGCACACGTGACGTTTGAGGACGATGCCGGGGCCTATGACCAGAAGGATGCGGAAGGCTTCATCCGCCTCAACGCACTCCGGCTTCGCCTGCTCGGTCTGAACCGGAAACGCTAGCTCCCGCTCGCGGAGAACCCGCCGACTCCCGGGGAAACCCGGAGAATTCCCCAAATCCATCGCCCGAAAGTGAACCTGGCGGGCCAGATGTCTATTGCATCGGCCCCGTAATGGTTAATGATGCTAGAAGCACATCGGTGCTAGCGATTCGCTTTCCGGGCGAATTGGTCACTCCAGGGCAGGGAGGTGGCGATGCATTCGCCTCCGCTCCCTCACAAAGGCCTGCACGACTCTGCCCCTGCAGAAGCCGCATCCGAAGGCGTTTCCAGCGCGACAGGCGCCACTGATCGCGCCGACCCCGCCGCAGACTGGATTTGTGTAGCGGCGTCTCGGAACATCCTGGTGGTCGACGACAATGACCGCCATCTCGATATTCTCTCCACCATCCTTTCCAGCGTCGGCCATGACGTTGAAACCTGCGGCTCCGGATCCGAGGCGTTGCGCCGGCTCGACATGCGCCGCTTCGATGTCGTGGTGCTCGACCTGGTGATGCCGGAGATCAGCGGCGCGGTCGTCGCTGAGCAGATGCGGGGCGGCCATCTTAACCGTCGCACGCCCGTCATCATCTGCACGGCCAACGTCACGATCGCGCGCCAGCAGTTTGAAGATTTTCCGGGAATTTCAGCGATCGTCGGCAAGCCCATAGATACCGCCAGCCTGATACTAGCCGTTGCGCGCGCGCCCGTTCGTGAGCGCCGGTCTGACGAAATCAGACTGTGACTCCTTTTTCTGCAGTATGCCGGCGCGGGCGCGCGCGTCGCGTTGGTTTGTACCGGGAGTAGAGGGGGCAGATGGCGATACAGGATCCCCGCCGGGAAAGCGAAACGCTGGCGGCCCTCTTCGAACTCGATCTCCTGCACGGCGAAGCTTTCCCCGATCTCGACCGGCTGGTGGCGCTGGCGAACGACATATGCGGCGCGAATATCGCGGCCCTTACCGTCCATGACGAACAGCGCGCCTATCAGATCTCCACCAGCTACGGCGTACGCGACACGATGCCGAAAGCAGAATGTCTCTGCTCGGTTCCCCTGGCGCGGAACCAGACGATCGTGGCGGCGGATTGCCGGGTCGATCGCCGGCTGGCTGAAGCCCGCTACGTCGTGAACGCGCCATTCGTGCGCAGCTTCATCGGATCGCCTGTCGGCGCAGAGGCCGGGATTCCGATCGGCGTGCTGGCGGTGGGCCACACCGAGCCGGGACGCTTCGGGCCGCGCGAGATCAAAAGGCTCGAGCGCGTCGCGGAGCTGGTGAACGGGTTCCTGCGCCAGCGCCGCGACGCGATACGCGCCAACCGCGCGGCGGCGATGACCGGCGCCGAACGCTTCCGCCAGCAGCAGTTCGAGCTGATCTTCCAGGCAATCCAGGAAGGCGTGAGCGTCTATTCGGCGGACGGGAAGATTGTCGAATCCAATCCGGCGGCGATGCAGTTCCTCGGCCTCACCCGCGACGAGCAGATGGGGCGGATCACCGGCGATCCGCGCTGGAAAATCGTGAAACTCGACGGCGCGCCGTTTCCGGAGGACGAGTATCCGATCCTTCGCGCGTTGCGGAAGGGGGAGACGGTCCGCGACGTCCAGCTCGGCGTGCAGCTTCCCGACGGCGAGCGGCGCTGGATCAGCGTCAACGCCGCGCCTGTCCACAATCCGGAAACCGACGCGATCACCCACGCGGTGATGACTTTCAAGGACATCACCGCCCAATACGGCGCCGAGCTGCAGATCACGGAGCACAACGCCCGGCTCGGCGATGCGCTGGCTGAGGCCGAAAAGGCGAACCGCGCCAAGACCGACTTCATGGGCGTGATGAGCCATGAGCTGCGCACACCGATGAACGCCGTGCTGAGCTGCGCGCTGCTGCTGTCGCAATCGAAGCTGGACCCGGTGCAGCGCCGCACGCTGGGCGTTCTGGAGGACGCCGGGCGGCAGATGCTGGCGCTGCTCAACGACCTGCTCGACGTCTCCAGCCTCAACGCCGACAAGGTGCGCATCGAGCGGGAGCCGGTGTCGCTGGTGCGGCTGATCGAGGATGCCGCGGTGATCTGGGCCGCGGAGATCAAGGCGAAAGGACTGTCGCTGCAGGTCATGATCGATCCGGCGCTGGTGGCGCCCCGCGATGTCGATCCGGCGCGTCTTCTCCAGATCATCGGCAACCTGATGGCCAACGCGGTGAAGTTCACCACTGTTGGCGGCATCACCATCCAGGCGTGGCCGCAAGGGAGGCAGAGCGGCGCGCGGCGGATCGCGATCGAGGTGGAGGATACGGGCCCCGGGGTCCCCCCGGAGGCGGCGGAGCGGATATTCTCGCCGTTCGAGCAGGTGGATGTCTCGACCAAGCGGCGCCATGGCGGGCTGGGGCTGGGGCTGCATGTGGCGCGGCGGCTGGCGATGGCGATGGGTGGCGACATCGAGCTGGAGTCGAAGGCGGAACAGGGCTCGCGCTTTACGCTGCGGATCGATGCGCCGCTGAGCGAAGCGGCGGCGCCGGAGCCGGTGACGCCGGTGGCGGCCAATGACGAGGGCGCGCCGGCGGGAAAGGACATTCTCTGCGTCGACGACAATCCGCGGAATCTTTATGTGCTGGGCGCGATGCTGCGGGCGGCGGGGCATCGCGTGGTTGAGGTCGGATCGGGGGCGGAGGCGCTGGCGACGCTGCGCGAACAGAAGTTCGATGTCATCCTGCTCGACATGGTGATGCCGGACATTGACGGGTTCGGCGTGCTGGAGCGGCTGCGCCGGATGAACACGGTGAACCGGGAGACCCCGGTGATCGCGTGCACGGCGAACGTGCTGCCGGACCAGATCGAGAGCTACAAGCGCGCGGGCACGGTGGGCGTGCTGGCCAAGCCCATCGACATCAGGAAGATGCTGCAGGCGGTGGCGGCGGCGACGCATGCGGCAGCGGCATAAGGCCTGCCGCCCCTTTACTTGCCTTGGCCGCAGGGCGCCGATATTGCAGCCCCGTTTCCCACCCTTCCGCGACCCTGAAAGCAGGGCGCCCTCCCCAGACAGGACTAGCTGATGGATCTCTCGAAAATCCCGACCGGCCCCAACCCGCCGGAGGACGTCAACGTCGTGATCGAGGTGCCGCTGGGCGGCGAGCCGATCAAGTACGAGATCGACAAGGCATCGGGCGCGATGTTCGTGGACCGGTTCCTCTACACGTCGATGCGCTATCCCTGCAATTACGGGTTCATTCCGCACACGCTCTCCCTCGACGGCGATCCGATCGACGTGATGGTGGTGGGCAACCGCGCGCTGGTGCCCGGCTGCGTCTGCCGCGTGCGGCCGGTCGGCGTGCTGATGATGACGGACGACAAGGGCCAGGACGAAAAGATCCTCGCCGTGCCGCATCCGAAGCTGACTCGCTACTACGAGAAGATAAACCACTATCAGGACCTGCCGGACATCCTGGTCGAGCGCATCGTGCACTTCTTCGAGCACTACAAGGACCTCGAACCCGGCAAGTGGGTGAAGATCGAGGGCCTGCACGGGCCGGAGCGTGCGCACGAGCTGATCCGCGAAGCGGTGGCGCGGGCGAAGGGCGGCTGATCCTTTCCGGAAGATCGTCGCTAACAACAACACCAACAACACCAACAACGGCGCGCGGGAAACAGCGAGCGGCCGAACGCGCGATCCGTTCTGCATGGCGGCGGACGCCGGTGAAGAAGGGCAGCAGCGACAGCAGCAGCGGCGGCGGCATCCCGCTGCGAGCGGCAGCGGCGGCGGCAGCAGCAGCAGCAGCAGCAGCAGCAGCAGCAGCAGCAGCAGCAGCGCCACCGCCACCATTGCCCGCTAGCACTGGCAGCGGCATCAGCCAGGCCAGGGGGCCGGCCGGGTCGGTCTCCTCCGTGATGGGATCAGCCTCTGTCATAGCGAGGAGTATCCGCCAGCTCCGGAGGGGTGGGGGCAAAATCGCGATCAGTTTTTTCTAGTCGCTTGAGTCTGCTGGAAAGATGATCGCGAACGCGCACCGAAATATGCTGGATTGCGGTCAGGGTAGGCCCTGAACCAGGCGGGCGGGCTCGCCCCATTTACACAACGCCTCCGATCCTGCGACGGTCTCGCGTCAGTACGGAGGCGGGGACATGAAGCTTGAGGGCGGGTGTTATTGCGGGGCGGTCCGCTATGTGTCGGAGGGCGAGCCGCAATTGCGGGCGCAGTGCCATTGCCGCGCGTGCCAGCACATCACGGGCGGCGCGCCGAACATGTTCATGCTGATGCCGCCCGAGGGGTTTCGCTACACCAGGGGCCAGCCGAAATCTTATCGGCGCCCCGACCTCGAGAACGCGGTGACGCGCGAGTTCTGCGAGACATGCGGCACGCACCTCACCACGCGCCGGCCGGGGCTCAACGCCGTGATCCTGAAGGTCGGCACGCTCGACGACCCGAGCCTGTTCGGCGCGCCGCAGATGGCGATCTTCATGGAGGACAAGCAGCCCTACCACCTCGTCGCGGAAGGCGTGGCGAGCTTCGAGAAGCTGCCGCCAAGGTAGCGGCGAGGGGACAGAACCCCTCCCCTTGAAAAGGGGAGGTCCGATTTTCGCGAAGCGAAATCGGGGTGGGGATCACTTCGTCCTGCACTCGCCCTCTAACCGATCCCCACCCGTCGCGAGCTTCGGCCTGCGGCCTCGCATGCTCCGACCTCCCCTTTCCAAGGGGAGGGGATTGCCCCGCTGGTCTGTCCGTCGTCGATGTGCTTGGTTTCCTCGATTGGGGGAACGATTATGCAGGACGACGACGACTCGCGCTTTTCGCGCACCGAAGACATCACCGAACGCGCCCGCGATCTTCGCGAGGACGTCTCGGCGACCGAGTCGAAGCTCTGGCCGCGTCTCTGCAAAGGCAGGATGGGCGCGTCCTTCCGCCAGCAGCATCCGATCGGGCCGTACTTCGCGGACTATTGCTGCGTGTCGCTGAAGCTTGTCGTCGAAGTCGACGGGCCGCTTCACGACAGGCGCCGCGACGCGGCGCGCGACCGCTTCATGACGGCGCGCGGCTACGACGTGCTGCGCTTTTCCGTGCAGGAGATGGACACGAATTTCAGGGGTGTGCTGGAGACGATCCACGACCAGGTGCAGGTGCGCCTTGCGGAGAAGAAGGCGCGCGGACCAAGGCCGAAAAGGCGCAACACGCAGAACCCCTCCCCTTGAAAAGGGGAGGTCAGCTTTTGCGAAGCAAAAGATGGGTGGGGATCACTTCGATCAGCGAGCGCGGGACGAAGTGATCCCCACCCGTCGCGAGCATCGGCCTGCGGCCTCGCATGCTCCGACCACCCCGTTCCAAGGGGAGGTGTTTCCGTAACCGTGTGTATGCTCAGCAACAGCAACTCGGGAGAGGGCTATCATGGCAAATCGAACTCATGCGTCGGTAGTCTTTCGCGATATCTCGAATGCAACAGCGAAACCGTCGATATTGATGTGACGCGCGCAAAAGTGCAGGCGTTTGTTGTTTCGCTCGATCATAGTCCGAGCGAACAGCTTGGTAATGACGAGTCCTGGCATACCAGCGTCGCAATCTTTTCTGTAGGCAACGAGCACTGGGAGTGCTCGAAGCAGCTCGCTGCAAAGCTGGGTATGACTAGCGGCCGTTTACGAAAATGGTCAGGTCGCGGCGGCGAAAGCTATCGCAAAAGGTTCGCCGAGCATCTTTTCGAGTCGATTGCCGCGAATCCAATTCACGTAAGGGCAATAAGCGCCCAAGCTAAGACAATCAGACGGCTGCTGCCAAAAATTCTGGAGGATCTTGGGCTGGCCCTCGTCGTCAGCGAAGTCAGAGAACCAAAGAAGCAACTGCGATTTGGTCCGTTTCAAGTTGTGAGCCAAGACGGCCTCGAACAAGAAAGGTATTTGAGTATCCATCCAAATAGAGGTGGCTACGTCGTCTATCTCTGCTGGTGGCTAATCGAGATGCACAGGCAGTGCCTGCTACTCGAAAAGCGATACGATCCAAATATTGAATGGATCGATTGGTTCTTGATGCCCAACAAATTCGCCGGAGGTATTGAGGGCGACATGGCGGAGCTCTTTCACGCGTTGACATCTTGCCTGACTGCGGCCGGACAGATCGTAGGCAATATCAGGACGTCGACTCTGCATGATTCGAGCGTCGATGCCGGAAGCGGCTTGGCAGACAATATTGCTGGTTTTCTCAATCAGAAGATCCGCAGCGGCGAGGATGATCTGCCACCCCCAAATTTCACTGGGCAGGGCGCTTCGTTTCTTTGGTCGACACTAGCGCTGGACTCTAAGCGACCTTAAGCGCTCAAACCTGATTCACATACTCCAGCTCGATCGGGCCCGTCATGATGACGTGGTCGGTCTCCGCGCTCCACTCGATCTCGATGTCGCCGCCGTCGTTGTGGACGAGGACTTTGCGGTCGGTGAGGTTGCGTCTGCAGGCTGCGACGATGGCGGCGCAGTTGTTGCTGCCACACGCGAGGGTCTGGCCGGCGTTGCGTTCCCAGGTGCGCAGGCGCGCTTCGGTGCGTGAGAGCACTTGCAGGAAGCCGGTGTTGACGCCCTGCGGGAAGAGCGGATGCCATTCGACGAGGGAGCCGACGGCTTTGACGTCGACCTTGTCGAGGTCGGGCACGAAGAAGACGATGTGCGGGTTGCCCATGTTCACGGCGCCGGGAAGCTGGAGATAGGGCGCATCGATCGGGCCGATCTTGAGATCGATGCCGCGCGTGTCCATGCGCTCGGCAAGCGGAATCTCTTCCCACTTGAGCAGGGGAGAGCCCATGTCGACGGAGATCTGCGTCGGGCCGATACGGGTGGCTTTCAGGCGGCCGGCGACGGTCTCGATGACGAGCTTGTCCTTGGCCGTTTCTTCCATCAGCAGCCAGGCGACGCAGCGCGTGGCGTTGCCGCAGGCTTCGGCGTCGGAGCCGTCCTTGTTCCAGATGCGCATGAAGACGTCGCCGCGCAGGGTGGATTCCATGGCGATGACCTGGTCGGCGCCGGCGCCGGTTTCCGGGTTGGCGATGGCCTTGATCTGCTCCGGCTTGAGGCCAAGCGTGCCCTTGCGGTCGTCAAAGATGACGAACGAATTGCCGGCCCCATTCATCTTCCAGAACTTCATTGGCTCGATTTGGGGGGTTGGCGGGGCGGACGCTAGTGGCCAGGGAGTAGGGAATGGGGAGTAGGGAGTGGCGATTCACCCTGTTTCTACTCCCGATTCCCCACACCCTATTCCCTTTTCAGATCGGCCCGTTAACGCTGCGGCGGCGCGGGCAGGAGCGGTTGATGAGGCGTTTGGCGGCGGCGGTTCTGGCTTTGAGTGTTGTGGCGGCGTGTTCGCCGAAGGAGACAGTAGTGACGGATAGTTTCGACCCGGCGAGCCACATGTTCCTCGAGGAGGTCGAGGGCGGCCAAGCGCTCGACTGGGTGCGGGCGCAGAACGACCGGTCGCTGAAGGTGCTGCAGGAGGATGCGCGCTATCAGGGCTACTACGACACGGCGCTGAAGATCGCGACGTCGAAGGAACGAATTCCGTACGGGTCGATCAGGAACGGCTTCGTCTACAATTTCTGGCAGGACGAAAGCCATGAGCGCGGGCTGTGGCGGCGCACGACGGTGGCGCAGTATGGAAGCGCGGCGCCGGTGTGGGAGACGCTGCTGGATGTGGATGCGCTGGCGAAAGCCGAGGGGGCGAATTGGGTCTACAAAGGCGTGAGCTGCCTGCCGCCGGCTTATAGCGACTGCATCGTCGAGCTGTCGGATGGCGGCAAGGATGCGGCGCGGCAGCGCGAGTTCGATCTGGGGACCAAGAGCTTTGTGGCCGGGTTCGATATTCCCGAGGCGAAGACGAGCGCGGAGTGGCAGGACAAGGATACGCTGCTGATCGCGACGGACTGGGGCCCGGAAGGCGGACAGGCGACGCTCACCGACAGCGGCTATCCGTTCGTGGTGAAGCGGCTGAAGCGCGGGCAGAAGCTGGCCGAGGCAAGCGAAGTGTTCCGCGGGACGAAGGAGAATGTCGGTGCGTTTCCGCTGGTGATCGAGGATTCGTCGGGCAAGCGGCATTTCGGCGCGGTGCAGGCGGAGACGTTCTTTACGTCGAGCTATTTCTATTTTCCGGAGACGGGCGGCGCGCCAGTGAAATTCCCGCTGCCGCCGAAGGCGACGCCGCAGGGCGTGTTCGCGGATACGCTGCTGGTGACGCTGGAGCAGGACTGGCAGCCCGAGGGACAGGGCGCGTTCAAGGTCGGCGACCTGATCGGCTTCAGGTGGAGCGAGTTTGCGGCGTCGGGCAAGCTGCCGAAGGTGGAGCTGGTGGTGCGGCCGAACGAACGCCAGGCGATCCAGGGCGTCGGCATCTCAAAGGGCGCGGTGCTGGTGAACCTGTCGGACAATGTGGTGCTGAAGGTGCTGGCCTATACGAAGGCGGGGGCGGCGTGGAGTTCGAAGGAAATTCCGCTGCCGGAGAAGGGCGCGGCGTCGGTCGTGTTCTCGGACGAGGACGAGAAGACGGCGTATCTCGGCTTCGAAGGCTTCCTGCAGCCGGATGCGCTCTACCAGTATGAGAGCGATACGGGCGCGCTGAAACAGATCAAGTCGCTGCCGGCGTGGTTCGATGCGTCCCCGTATCAGGTCGACCAATATGAGGCGACGTCGAAGGACGGGACGAAGGTACCGTATTTCGTGGTGCATAAGAAGGACATCGCGCTCGATGGCTCGAACCCGACGCTGCTCTACGGCTATGGCGGCTTCCAGGTGTCGGAGACGCCGGCGTATTCGGGCACGGCCGGCAAGCTGTGGCTGGAGCAGGGCGGGGTCTATGTGCTCGCCAACATACGCGGCGGCGGCGAGTTCGGCCCAGCCTGGCACCAGGCGGGGCTGAAGACCAAGCGGCAGGTCGTCTATGACGACTTCATCGGCGTCGCGGAGGATCTGATCGCGCGGAAGATCACGTCGAGCGAGAAACTCGGCGCGATGGGCGGGTCGAATGGCGGGCTCTTGATGGGCGTGATGTTCACGCAGCGGCCGGACCTGTTCAAGGCAATCGTCTGCCAGGTGCCGCTGCTCGACATGCTGCGCTACAACCAGTTGCTCGCGGGCGCATCGTGGATGGACGAGTATGGCGATCCGGATGTGCCGGAGGAACGCGCCTTCCTCGAGAAGACGTCGCCCTATCACAACGTGAAGGCAGGCGTGGCGTATCCGGAGATCTACTTCGAGACCTCGACCAAGGACGATCGCGTCCATCCGGGACACGCGCGCAAGATGGCCAAGCGGCTCGAAGAACTCGGCAAGCCGTTCTTCTACTATGAGAACATCGACGGCGGTCACTCGGCAGCGGCCAACCAGCGCGAAGCGGCGCGCAGGGCGGCGCTGGAATACACGTATCTCGCCAGGAAGCTGATCGAGGGGAAATAGGTGATCGCGGCGGGGCGCAAAGCCGACCTGGCGCAACCCCGAGGAGGGAACATCTGCGCCCCGGGCGGTCAATAGTGTGGGAGGCGCGTGCCGTTCAGCGCGGCGTCGACGAGCACCGCCGCGTAGGCGTTGGTTTCGCTGGCGGGTGTGGCGAAGGTCATTCCCCGCCGCCAGCTCTCCGGCGCCTCCGGATGAGTTCCGGTGAGGATGACCCATCCGGCCCCGGCGCTGCCTTCCACAATCGCGGGAGACCCGTCGGGGTATTTGGCGACGATGTCGCCCCAGCCTGAAAGCTGCGGGCCGTCCTCCCAGTAATGGTCGCTTGTCGGCATGCCCGCGATGGCGATCGGCACCGCGCTCTTGCGGATGCCCTGAGCTTCAAGGGCGTAGAAGTCGAACCTTACGCCGCCGGTGAGGTCGAGGCCGTTGTAGGGTGAGTTCCCGGCAAAGAATGCGCCTGCACAAATTCCGAGATAGTTCACGCCGCCTCTGACGGCGCCACGGATATTAGCCGAGGCGTCCGGCGTCAGGGTCTTGCCAATTACCTCGAAATTTCCGCCCGGCACGATCAGCAGGCGGTATGCCTGAAGCTGAGATTGATTCATGGCATTGAGCTGCCGCGAATTCGCCGTGGAATAGCTGAAGCGGTTGTCGCGGAGGACTCGTTCGACCGCAGCGACATCGCCCGGCGATGTTCCACTGCCGACAAACAAGAGGATGTCCGCATCCGCTGGCGGCTTGCGGTTCTGCGGGTCGGCAGCGCTGCATGCAGCCAGGCACAACAATGCAACACCGAGAAAGACGAGTACGGCGGTGCGGCGCGCGAGTTTCATCACCGATACTACCCGACAGCCGCTGAGCACGCAAAACAGCTGACCGGCCCTAGCCCAGACTGCGTACGCTGCTCACGCACTCGCTGCCGGCGCTTTCTCTTGCCCGGCGCGGACCAGCACCATGACCGCTGCGAAGCCGGCGACAAGATAACCGACATACCACCAGATCGCCGGGCCGGTGTCGATCACCAGGAGCTGCTGCGTCGAGACCGCGACGACCGTCACGGCGGCGACGAAGACGTCGAGCATCGTGTATTTGTGGGTCCACTCGGCAAGCTTCAGCGCGGTCTTCTGCCGGACGTTGAGCGCGATGATCACCATCAGCGCCAGCGTCTTCACGATGGGATAGACGATGCTGAAGGCGATGATGGCAGTGGCGGACAGCGTGTCGCCGGCGTCGTAGAGGACGCGGGCGCTCTGCCAGGCCGTGTAGCCTTTCGCCTGGGTGAGTTCGGCGAAGGTCTTTTTCGCGGAATCCGTATTGAGCACCAGCGCGGTGAACATCTTTTCGTACTGAGTGACTCTGAGTTCGTACGGGCTGAGCGGGGCGGGTTCGGCCGGCGCCGCGGGATCGGCGGCGGCGGGCGCAGCAGGCGCCGCTGCAGCGGGCGCGGATTGGGCGGGCCGTGCGGCCTGGGCCGCAACAAAGTTTTCTTCGGGATAGATGACGCGGATGATCTGGTTGAGGCTGGCCAGCTTCGAAATCACGATGGGCTGGGTCAGCGCGAAGTAGAGACAAACGGCGCTCGCGATCGTGAGAACCGCTGCCAGTAACCGTCCCATGAATTCCCCGCCATCTCTGCTCCGGCATCGCGCGGCGCCAATGGCGCCGGGCAATGAGGAGGTGTGGAGGCGAAATGGCCGTCCATTTGGGCGGCCAGTCAAGCGAGGGGATGGAGTTGTGAAGCCTTCCGCAGGGGCGCCGATCAGCCCTTCCAGGGGTTCCAGCTCAGGCTGCCGACGTTAGTTCAGCCGTGCGACTTCATCAACGACGAAGCGCTGGAAGAGGGCGCGGGCGGCGGCTTCAGGATCGTATCTGAATTCCGAGCCTGGGATCTGGTCGGACTCGTCGAACGCGTGGGTGACTTCCGCGTAGTTGACCGCCTCGATGTTTTCCTTGCCGCCACGTGCGTCCTCGACCTGCGAGACGCATTGTTCTGGCGGGCTGCGGTTGTCGAGGCCAGCGGTGAGGAGGAGCAGTGGGCCTTTGAAGTCCCACCTGCGGAAGGCGGTCGTGTTGAGGAAGCCGCAATAGGGATAGAAGAGAGCGACGGCGTCGGGCGTGAGCGCGCGTGGCGCCGGCTTTTCGACGCGGAAGTTGCCGACGTAGCGGGCATCGCGACCGGCGGAGAGAAGCTCCATCACCGTCCAGCCGCCATGGCTCCAGCCGGCAACGATCACGGCGGAGAAGTCGATGTTCCAGTGTTTCTCGGCGAGCACTTCGGCGGCGAGGATGTCTCCGGCGCGGGCATTGCCGCGTAGCCGCAGGCCGCTGCAGGTGGTCTTCACAGCGGTCTCGAAATCCATGCCGCGCGAGCCGAAGCTATCGACCACGACGGCATAGGCGCCGGCGCGGTTGGCCGCGGCGGCATAGTCGCTCATCACGGTCTTGGGACCTTCAAGCCCGACGAGTCCGCCGCAGCCGGAGACGAGGATCACCAAGGGCGCGCGTCCAGGCGCCTCGAGTGAAGCTGGAGGCGGCGCGTAGTACTGCGCGTTGCCGGAGAGCATGGCGGTGCGCGCCGCCAAGGTGGGGTAGGTGTTGCAGGATGCGAGCAGGAGCGCTGCGATGGCGGCAAGGCCGCCTGCGCGGAAAATTTTCTGAAACACAACCGTCCCCTTCGACCGGTGCGCAGTGAACCTTATCGATTACGGATTGGCAAAGCTTGTCGCTGTGAGCTGGCGCCTCGCAGGGATCGGGCGGAACTCCGCGGAAGATTCTCACAAGATTCAGGAACGTCCGAATGCGGATGAACTCGATGTAATCGCGCGCATATCGCAAATCGGAACGAACGTCGCGTCCGGGGCGAGGTGTGACAGAGCCAAGCTGCTGTTTGCGTGAAGGTTTGCGGGGTTTTCACTTGCCCGGACGCTTGGCTGATCCATGTTCGTCTCAGGTGATTGGAGGCTTCACAAAATGAATTTGAAAATTATTGCGTCGGCGATCGTGCTCGCAGCCGCGGCGACTGCATGTCAGCAGATCCCCGACGAGATGACAGTCGTCGAGTATTGCTCGAACCCGGACAACCTGAAGAAAGACGTGTGCAAGGTGAACGTCGAGATCGACGGCCAGAAGCGTGCGCTTGCCGAAACCAACATGAGCGTGGGCCAGGCCCGCCAGATCGCCGAGAACGCCCTGTCGCGCGCCAACGCTGCGCAGGCTTCGGCTGATGCGGCCGCCACTTCCGCCAAGCAGACCGCCCTGCACTGCGAGACCCGCACGGTGCAGCGCCAGAAGATCGGATCGTGCTCGCCGGGCTACAAGCTGATCTCCTGCACGCAGACGCGCTACACGTTCCGCGCCGGCGCGCCGACGATCATGCGCGCGATCGACGACAATGAGTGCCGCTTCCAGGGCCAGGTTCTCGAGATGCAGCTCCGCTGCTGCTCGGCCGGCGCCGAAGCCCCGCCGACCGAAGCCGTGGTGACCCAGCCGACGACGACGGAAACGCCGGCTCAGTCGTCGTTCTAAGTCTACCAACTACAACCTGACCGGGTTGTGTGCGCCGTCTCCTTCGGGAGACGGCGCTTTGCGTTTCGGCGTTCGAGGGGGCAGGTTGTGGCCGCTGCAGAGGAGGGTGCGATGATCCTGATCACCGGGACGGTCGTGGCGCCGGAGGAGAACCGGGCGGAGTTGATCGCAGCGGCGAGCCGCCATGTGATGCTGTCGCGGACGGAGCCGGGCTGCATCAGCCACGGCTTCCATGAGGACGTGATGGCACGGGGCACGTTCGTGTTCGTCGAGCGCTGGCGCGACATGGCGGCGGTGCAGGAGCATTTCGCCAAAGACTACAGTCGCGAGATGGTCGCGATGCTGCGGAAGCTGTCGACCAGTTCAACGGGTGTCGAGATCCACGACATCGTCTCGACGCGGGTGGTCTGAGGCACACCGAAAAGGCCGCCCCGGATTACCGGAGCGGCCCTGTTCAGCGCGTATGCGCGAAGGTCTAGTTGGTGATCTTCACCGAGACGCCGATGATGCGGGGCTCGTTGACGAAGGCGGTGTTGTTGTTGAAGTCGATGCCGCCCTTGATGTTGTCCTCGTCCGTGATGTTGCGGGCGAAGGCTGCGACTTCGAGCGAGCCATCGGTTTTCGCCCAGCCGAACTTGAGGCCGCCCTCGAACTGGTCGTCCGTCTGGAATTCGGTCGACTCGTAGATGAAGAGGTTGGTCTCGCCCTGGTAGGCCCAGTCGGTGAAGGCGAAGAACTCCGCGTCATCGCCCAGCGGCACGGACCAGCGGGCGGTGAAGTCGGCGGTCATTTCCGGTGCGTTGGGGAAGGGGTTGCCGTCGACCAGGGCGCGGTTCGTGGCATTGATCACGACGATGGGGTCGGTGACCGTGCACTGCGCGCAGATGCCGACAGCGAGGCCCGGATCGTCGAGTTCGGTGTCGGTCCAGGCGAAGCCGCCGGTGAAGACGAGGTTCTCGATCGGCTGCCATTCGGCGTCGACTTCCAGTCCCGTCGCCTTGCCCTTGTCGGCGTTGACGAGCTGGACGAGGTTGCCGCCGCCGCCCACAGCCGTGAGCTGGATGTCGTTGACCTCGTAGGTGTAGACCGCGCCGTTGAGGCGCAGCGTGTTGTCGAGCAGGCTGGATTTCGCGCCGACCTCAAACGAGGTGACCGTTTCCGATTGCGCAACCGACGGCGGGTTGAAGAAGGCGACATCGCGGCCCTGGATGGAGGGACCGCGGAAGCCGTCAGCGACGCGGCCATAGATCGAGAAGTCGGGCGTGATGTCGTACATCGCGCTGACGTCCCAGCTCACATGATCGTCCGAGACCGTGCGGTTATTGGCGGGGGCGCCGGCGACGGCGAAATCCTTGTCGTCGTCGGTGTAGCGCAGGCCGCCGGTGACGCTGAACGCATCGGTGATGTCGTAGCTCGCCTGGCCGAACAGGGCCCATGACGTGTTCTCGTGCGTCACGGTCGTCGAGGGCGGGAACCCTAACGGGCCGACGGTGGTGATGTTGAAGTATGAGTTGAAATAATAGGCGCCGGCCTGCCAGACCAGACGGCCGCCGGTATCACCGGCGATCCGGACTTCCTGGGTAAACTGTTCGAGATCGTCGAGGCCGTCCCGGGTATCGCTGTCGAACGGGATGAAGCCCGGGCCGACACCGGCTACGCCGCCGTCGATGTCGCCGCGGCTGGAGCCGTTGGTGGTCTCGTAGCCGGTGATTGAGGTCAGCGTCAGTTCGCCGATATCCCAGCCGACATTGGCCGAGGCGCCCCAGCCCTCATAGTGCTGCGGGTTGCCGCCGCCCTGATTGAAGGTGACACGATCGCGATCGTAGTTGGCGTTGAGGCCGTTGGTTCCCGGCGTGATCACATTGGCGCGGAAGATCGCTGACGTGCCGTCGAGCTGACGGCCATGAATGTTGAGCAGGATGTCGAGATCATCGCTGGGCGTGAACAGAAGCTGCGCCCGGCCGGCGACTTCGTCAAAGCCCCCAAGTTCATCGTCGTCGGTCGCGACGAAGGTGTTGTCGATCCAGTTGTCGCGGTGCTGGACGAGCACCGAGCCGCGCGCGGAAACGCCCGGGGCGATCTGGCCTCCGACAGCGCCGTCGAACGTCACAGTGCCGAACGAGCCGAACGAGGCCTGCGCGCGGGCGTCGAACTCTTCGGTGGGCTTTGCCGATGTGAAGCGGATGATGCCGGCCGTGGTGTTGCGGCCGAACAGCGTGCCCTGCGGGCCGCGATAGACCTCGACGCGGTCGAGGTCGAACAGAGGCGTCGATTTCAGCACGACGTTTTCCATCACCACGTCGTCCATGATGATCGAGACGGGCTGCGAGGCGGCGAGATCGAAGTCGGTGTTGCCTAGGCCGCGAATGTAGAACCGGGGAGCGACACGGCCGTTCGAGCTTTCGCCATAGACGCCCGGCACGCGCGCGGCGATCGCCAGCACGTCTTCGCCGCCGGAGAACAGCGCCTCGATCTGGTCGGTGGGCAGGGCCGCCGCGGAGATCGCGACGTCCTGCAGGTCTTCTTCGCGCTGGTTGGCGGTGATGATCACGACGTCCAGTCCGCTCTCGGGCGGCGCCTGGGCGACGGCGGGCGAGGCGAACAGCGCCACGGCTGAAGCTGCGGCCATAAGCGCGGCCACGAATTTCGGTGCAGAGATTGTATGTTGAGACATCGGCGCGGGCTCCCCACGAATGCGATGCCTACACCTGCCGCGAGATGGTTGATGTGTCTTGTCCCCGGTACGTGCAAATCGTCCGTCTACGACAGATTGTTTACACGCGATGCAGCCGCGCCACGGAACCGGGCGGTTCGCCCCGCGCGCGAGTGCGTAGGGGAAAGCGCGCGGATCTCTGGATGCCTAGGCGATGATGTCCGGTGTGAGATGCGAAGAGAGCCAGGCGATGCGGTCCTTGATGCGCAGCTTCTCGCGCTTCAGCCCCATGATACGGAAATCCTGGCCGCCGTCCCGTTCGAGCATGTCGATCTCGGCATCGAGTTCGCGGTGACGGGCGCGCAGCTCCTCGAGACGCTCGACCATCTTGTCGATGTCTCCGGTATCGAAGACGTCTTCGTTCACCCGCGCCCTCCAGCATCCATGTCCCCGCCGGAACCGATGCCGGAATCCGGCGCCGATTCAAAGCACTGACATAGGCGGGAGCCAACAAACCGACGGGACCGGTCCGGCCTCCTGCCGCAGCTTTGGTGTACCAAATTCCGGGGCGCCCCGGAAGGCGGAGGGAGCCTCGCCGATCGGCGAGTCGGCGCCTTCCGCAGAGGCGGTGGGCGCCCCCAAACCAGGAATCTGACATTTTTTTCATGGCCGTCCGCCTTTCGGGGTTTTCAAGGCGTGACTGCCGATTCTGTTCGTGTTTCACTTCTCCTCGCGGCTGGTCAGCGAGCCGTAACGGTCTCTTCTGGACCGGAGCGGACGCCGTCCGGCGCGCTCGCGGTCGGGGTGGGCTGCGGAAGGCTGGAATCCCAACCAGCCAGGTCTCCGTGGGCCCCAGAACAGGAGAGACTTGATGAGCCTGGAAGCACGCATTCGGGAGTTGGCCGAGCGCCACAAGCGGCTCGACGCGGCGATCGCCGCAGAACTCAAACACCCGGCTGGTGACGAGGTCAGAATCCACGAGCTCAAACGGAAGAAACTTCGAATAAAGGACGAGATAACGCAGCTTCAGACGGGGCCGGCCTGAGGCCAGCTCTGTCCGTCATTCTCTCGCGCTGAACTTCAGGCCATCGGCCTGACGCGTCTCACCTAAGCGAGATCGCGCCGGTTGGTGCGCCGTCCTGTGTGTTCCCCGCAATCGCATTGTTGCCGAAGGACAGGATCTGGCCGCTATTGAGCGCGGCAAGGCCCGTCCCATTGGCGGTGACGGTCGACTGGTTGAGGCGCACCGTTGCCTTCGCGCCGTCTGCCGTAACGCCGGCGTTGGTGTTTTCGATCATCTGAACCCGATCGAGGAAGACGGATGCGCCTGCCGCAGGCTTCACGACGACACCGCGCAGATTTTTCGAGATGGCCGTGTTGGAGATGAAGACGCGTGAATCCGCCGAGGATTCGACCAAGACGCCGACGCCTGTGGTCTCGGCCTGAAAACCGCGGATGACGCTGTCTTCGACATGAAGGTCGCCGCCGGCGATCATCCTGATCCCGTTAAGGCCGTTGCCCGCGCCCTCGATGATGAGGCCGCGCAGCATCACGACATCCCTCGGGCCGACATTCACGGTGACGCCATTGGTCTGCGAGGCGAGTACACCGCCTTCGGCGCCTTCGGCGACGATGCTGATCGACTTGGTGATGGTGACTGAGCCGAAGCCGGCTGGATCGAGCACGCTGATCTGGCCGCCCGCGGCGGTCTTGGAGATCGCGCCAGCGAAGGTCTTGCAGGGCGCCGTTCGGCTGCACGGATTGACGTCGTCACCTACGCCGGAGACCCAGGTCCGGGTCGCCTGAGCATGGGCAGGCATGGCCTGGCAAAGCACCGCCAGACCGGCGGCAAGGGCCAGGTGGAACAGGTTGAACCGCATTGTGAGCATCCCCTCCGGATTGGCGGAAACGCTAGCACAGGCCGAAGGGCCGGGCATGAACCTGTGCTGTGGTTGACTTCGCAGCCTCGAACCCAATTGTGCGGGACACAACTGAGTTGGCCAGGACGAGGCGCCGGATGAGAGGCCTTTGGGATCACGAACAGCCGCTGTCGCCCAGCCTGCTGCGGTCGGCGCTGGCGCTGGTGGGCGGCTTTCTTGCCACGCTGGCGCTGGTTGTTGTGGTGCAGGGGATCGTCAGCATCGTGCGGGGCCAGTACCTGCTCGCGGCGTTCCAGGTCACGGGCGGCATCGCGCTGCCCTTCGCGATCTGGCTCGGTCTCAAGATGCTGGCCGACATCCTCACCGTGCTGAACCGGTCGTATGACCGGCTCGATGCGCTGGAAGAGCGCTTCAGCGGCATGGCGCAGGCCGCGACGCGTCTGCCGCCGCAAAGCCCCCGCGCGTTGCGCGCAGGCGATGACGGTCCGAACTATCCGGAGGAGTAGGAGACTATTCCCCGACCGGCTTCGACTTGCCGAAATTCGCGAACACCTGGGCGGCCGAGACTTCGCGGCGCGGCGCGTTTTCGTCTTCCGTGCCGGGCTCAGGCGCCGCCGGCGGGGGAGGCGTCACGACCTTGCGGAGCGTCGGGCCAGAGAGCCTGGCTTCCTTCTCGTCGCGCGTCTGCGATTTCTTGGCGGCGGCTTTCGAGACCAGCGCGTCGAGTTCGATCTGCGAGCAAAGGCCCAGCGTCACGGGATCGACCGGCTTGAGGTTCGGCGCATTCCAGTGCTGGCGCGAGCGGACCGACTCGATGGTCGACTTGGTGGTGCCGATCAGGCGCGAGATCTGCGCGTCGGTGATTTCCGGGTGGTGGCGCAGGAACCAGGCGATCGCGTCGGGACGGTCCTTGCGCCGAGACACCGGGGTGAAGCGGGCGCCCTTCTTCTTGGGCTCCGGCACGTTGGCGTGCTTCAGCGGCGGCATCTTGAGGAGGTAGGTCTTGTCCTTCTCGCCCTTCTCGATCTCTTCGCGGGTCAGCTCTCCCGAAGCCACGGGGTCTGCGCCGCGCATGTTCTCGGCCACTTCGCCGTCGGCGATGCCTTTGACTTCCAGCGGGTGGAGTTCGCAGAAATCGGCGATCTGCTCGAAGGTGAGCGTGGTGTTGTCGATCAGCCAGACGGCTGTCGCTTTGGGCATGAGGATCTTGGCCATGGGGGCGCCTCTGTAGTCCTGAAAACGAAAAACCCGGCGCTTAGGGCCGGGCTTTCCGAAATTGTACGGATGGATAGTCCTGAGCAGGCGCTGATATAGTTCAGGTTTTCCGGGTTGTGAACCTCGGATGACGCTATCGGGATACCCAGAATCAGGGCTTTAGCCGTCAACCTGCAGAATTATTTTGCCGGCGTGGTCGCTGGCCTCCATCTGGGCGTGGGCGGCGTCTGCTTCCCCCAGCGGAAAGACGTGACTGATGAGGGGCTTGAACCGGCCCTGGGCGATCATCGGCCAGACATGGGTAACGACCCCCTCGGCCAGCTTCTCCTTGTAGGCCTCGGTGCGGATCCGGAGCGTGGAGCCGGTAACGGTGATCCGCTTCATCATCAGCCGGAGCAGGTCGCCCTCGACCTTCGAGCCCTGCAGGAAGGCGATGTAGCAGAGACGGCCGAGGTCCTTGAGGATGGTGAGGTTCTTGTCGAAATACGGCTTGCCGACCATGTCGAGGATGACGTCGACGCCGCCCTCGTCGCGCATGACGGCCTCGAAGTCCTGGGTCTTGTAGTTGATGGCCTTGGTCGCCCCGAGCTTCTCGCAGAGCCGGCATTTCTCGTCGGACCCGGCAGTGGCGTAGACCTTGGCGCCCCAGGCCGCGGCCATCTGGATCGCGGTGGTGCCGATGCCGCTGGCGCCGCCGTGGACGAGGAAGGTCTCGCCGGTTTTCAGCCGGCCCATCTCGAACACGTTGTTCCAGACCGTCAGAACGGTCTCCGGCAGGCCCGCTGCCTCAATGAAGGAGAGCGGCTCGGGGATCGGCATGACCGAACCATGCGGGGCTATCGCGTATTCGGCATAGCCGCCGCCAGGCAGGAGGGCGCAGACCTTGTCGCCCTGTTTCCACTTTCCGGCGTCGGGTCCGGTCGCCTCGATCGTTCCGGCGACCTCCAGTCCCAGTGTTTCGGGCGCCCCGGGGGGAGGGGGATAGCGGCCGGCGCGCTGGATCAGGTCCGGCCGGTTCACGCCAGCAGCCGCCACCTTGATCAGTACCTGGCCCGGGCCGGGCGTTGGCGTTGCGATTTCATGCAGGATCAGCTTCTCGCCAACCACGGATTTGACCGCTTGCATCATCGGTTTGGACATTTACGGCTTCCGGGGTTTTAATCGGCGGACAGGAGGGCTTCGGGGCTGACTTGGGCGCGACGGGCGGTTGCGGTCAAGCAGGGTTGGGGCGCAAGACCGAGGAGAGGCGGCCATGAACTTCGATGACGAGCCGGTAAGGGTGGTGAAGAAGCTTCTGGAAGACATGTCGCTCCAGGACCTCAAGGAACGTATCGAGACGCTAAGGGCCGAAATATCGGCCTGCGAAACGATGATCACGAAGAAGGAAGCAACCCGAAAGGCAGCCGAAGCCGCATTCTTCAAGTCGTAGGCGCTTAAGCCGCGTTACACCGCCGCACATTTGCTCTCCGGCAAGGGTCTTGCGTGATACCATCCGGAAGCGGGCAAGACGGTGGTAAAGGCTTGGGCAAGGTCTCGGGACGAGACTGTTTCGCCGGGCGGGTGTAATTCGAGGGATACATGCGTGACGCCATTCACTCTACGGACCCCGCGCGGGAAGACTGGAAGCGCCGGGTCGTGGAGTTCGCGTCTTCGGAGATGTTTGATCGCCTGTTCAAGGAGGGCATGGCGCTGGTCGAAGAGGCCGCCACTTACCTTGACGGCCCTGGCCGCACGGATTCGCGCAAGCTGAACCGCGAGCTGGCGTTGGTTTACGCCGCCGAGTCGATGGAAGTAACCACGCGCCTGATGCAGGCCGCGTCGTGGCTGGTCGTGCAGCGCGCCGTCCGAGAGAAGGACATGGGCGTCGAGGAAGCGGGCGACGAGAAATACCGTATCGCACGCCCCGGCGAGCCGCATCCGTGCGACCGCGCCGTGATGCCCGCGCCGCTGATGATCCTGGTCGACCGCAGCCGCGCCCTATACGAGCGCGTCTCGCGTTTCGATGCCGCGCTCTATTCGGAATCTCCGCAGCCTACCGAAAATCCGGTGATGCGCCAGATCGACCGCCTTCGCGCAGCCGCTGAAGGCGGCGCGTTCGACCCGCTCGCCGTGTGGCGCAGGGACTAAACTTCACCGCTTGAGACTTCGCTGGCCTGGCCGGCGCTATCGCTCCGCGCCTTCCGGCGCCGGCGTCGCGCCGTTCTTTTTGAGACGGTCCTGCATATTTCTGACGTCATCCTGCAGGCCCATCTGGCGATAGATTTCCATCGCGGAGCGGAAACGCTCGATCGCTTCGGTCTTGTCGCCGCGGTTCTCGGCAAGGAGGCCGAGCTCCGTCAGCGTGGTCGCCTGGATTTCCGTCGAACTTATCTGTTCGGCGAGGGCGAGGGCTTCGAGATAAAGCGCTGCCGCCTCACTTGCCTGTTTGCGATTGCCCGCGACGTTGCCCAGCCCCGCAAGAGCAAAAGCGCGGCCTTCGACGTCGTCCTGCCGCTCGCTGATGGCGAGCGCTTCGCGGAATGAGGCTTCGGCTTCATCGGTCTTCTCGCGTTCGAGTAGCAGGTAGCCCAGCCTGCCGAGCGCGTCGGAATGACCCTGCGGGTTGCCGGCTTTTACCTGCAGGTCGATGGCCTGGCGGAACATCGTCTCGGCCGCTTTCATCTCGCCGCGCTGTTGGCGCAGATGGCCGAGGTCGGCGAGGTCGGCCGCCTGTCCTTCGAGGCTGCCGATCTGCTGGTCGATCTCGAGCGCCTGGTTCAGGAAATCCTCGGCGGCTTCCATCGCGCCACGCCGCATCGCGACCTGTCCGAGGCTGCCTGCCGCCAGCGCCTGCACGTCTAGATCTTCCTCGCCGGCATCGTCGAATACGCGCATGAACGCCAGTTCCGCATCGTCGAGCCGGCCCGCGCGCATATAGAGATTGCCGAGCTGACTGCGCGCAACCGGGTCGGTGGGGACAAGCTCCACGGCCCGCTCGTAGGCGTCGATGGCGTCCCAGGTGCGCTGCGGATAGGCAAGGGCGCCGATCTCCTTCCACGTCTCAGCAAGGCCGGCGGCGGCCTTCTCGCCTTCCTGCGCGGCTTCGTTCAGATCGCGTAGCGCGCCGTCGACATCACCGTTGAACAGCTTCTCGGCCGCGGCGCCGCGCGCGCCATCCTGCGCCGACAACAGGCGCGCGATGCTTTCACGCAGAGCGTTCTCCGCGCCGGGGCCGAGCGCGCCCGACTTCGACTTCAGCAAGGTCAGCACTTCGTCGACCTTGGCGTCGGTGGCGACCAGCGCCTTTTCCGATGCCGACGGGTTGAAGAGGCTGTCATAGGCCTGCTTGAGGCCGCCGAAATTGACGATCAGCGCGATCGCCGCAAGGCCCGCCGCGCTGGCGCCGCCCCAGGAGAGCAGGCGCGATTTCCATGCGCCGCCGTCCAGCATGCGGCCCGACAAGCCGCCGGACAGGCGGCCGTGCAGCGAATGGACGAAGGCGAGAAATTCAGGATCGGTGCTGTCGCCGCGCCAGCCGGAGAGGTCGGCGATGTGGAATCGTCCGCCGAGGTTTGCGGGCGGGGTGCAGGGCGCGAGGATCACCGGCGTCAGCTTGTTCGCCTTGCGCGCGCGGGCGGCTTGCAGGTTCACGGCGTCGCTGGCGACGGCCGCGGGCGTCCAGCACACGACGACGGTCTTGGCGGTGTCGATCAGGCCTGGCGCCGAAGCTGGGCTCGCGGGCGCCCAGTCAACGGCGAAGCCCGCCGCCTCGAGCGCCCGCGCCAGCGGGGCTACGAGGTCGCGGCTTGCTTCCGCGTAGGCGAGAAGAAGCCGCCGTCCTTGTACTGGTTGATCACTGGCCATCGCCGCGCCCCGGCTGACTGACGCTAGACCGCCGGGCCGCCGCGCGGAAGCGCAAAACAAAAGGCCCGCCGTGAGGCGGGCCTTCGGTAGGTCTGAAGGTCGGAAGTCTTCAGGACTTCATGAAGCCCTTGAACTTGTCCTTGAAGCGCGTCAGGCGGCCGCCGCGGTCGAGCATGGTGGCGTTGCCGCCGGTCCAGGCCGGGTGCGTCTTCGGGTCGATGTCGAGCGCCAGCGTCGCGCCTTCCTTACCCATCGTCGAACGGGTCTTGAAGGACGTGCCATCGGTCATCGTGACCGTGATGAAGTGGTAGTCGGGATGGCCTTCTTTCTTCATGGCGAAGTCTCTGGCTGTTAGCGCGGTCCGGGGGCGTCGTTAACGCCCGCAAAGCCTTGCTGAATTCGGGAGCGGGGCTCATACCCGAAGGCGGCTTTTATGGCAAGGCGGGACGCCAGAAACCGGAAAACGGGGCCTATCAGCGTCCCGGGAGCGAAACATGAGCGACGGGTCCGCCCCGGAAAATGCTGCTTTCGACCGTACCGCCGGCGCCCAGCGCTGGGGAGAGGGCGCGCCGCAGCGGGGCAAGGCGAAGTCGCTGAAGCCCTTGATGGGGCTCCTTCCCTATGTGAGGCGGCAGCGGACGACGGCGACCCTGGCGATAGTCTTCCTGTTCATCGCGGCGGCTCTGAACCTCGCCATCACCTTCCCGGCGCGCTGGCTGGCCGACACCGGGTTCTCCGGCGCCGCCGGCCTCGACCCCGGCGCGGTGAACGCCGGCTTCCTCGCCATCATGCTGATCGCGCTTCTGCTCGCGCTGTTCTCGGCGGTGAGGTTCTATTTCTTTTCGCGCTTCGGCGAGCGGCTGGCGGCGGACCTGCGGGCCGACGTCTATGCGCGGCTGATGACGCTGTCGCCGGCGTACTTCTCCAAGCTGAAGACCGGCGAGGCGGTCTCGCGGCTGACGGCGGACATCACGCTGATCGAGTCATTCTTCGGTTCGGGCTTTTCGATGGCGGTGCGCTCGGGCGTGACGTCGCTCGGCGCGCTGGTCCTGATGTTCATCACCTCGTGGCAGCTCACCGGAATCCTGATCATCGGCACGCCGGTCCTCATCCTGCCGATCATGGCGATCGGCCGGCGCGTGCGGAAGCTTTCGGTCAATGCACAGGACCGCATCGCGGATGCAGCGGCGGAAGCGACCGAGACGCTGGACGCCATCGATCTCGTGCAGGCCTATGGCATGGAGCGCGAGCGGGAAGGGCGGTTCCGTGCTGCAATCGAGGCGGCGTTCCAGGCGGCGCTGGCGCGCATTCGCGTGCGGGCCCTGCTGACGGCAATCGTTATCGCCGTGATGTTCTGCGGCGTCGCCGGAGTGGTCTGGCTGGGCGCGAACAGCGTGATGTCGGGCGACATGACGACGGGCGCCTTCATACAATTTGTATTGCTGGCGATGTTTGGCGTCGGCGGCTTTGCGACGGTGGCGGAAGTGTTCGGCGATGCGATGCGCGCGTCCGGCGCGGCCGAGCGCTCTATGGAGATCCTTGCCCAGAAGCCGGACATCGCGGCGCCGGCAAGCCCCAAGCCGATGCCGGCGGCCGCCAAGGGCCATGTGAAGCTTGAGCGTGTATCGTTCGCTTATCCGGGCGCGGAGGGTGTCTCGCTCAACGGCGTCTCGTTCGAGGCGAAGCCGGGCGAGATGATCGCGCTTGTCGGCCCGTCGGGCGCGGGCAAGTCGACCGTGTTCCGCATGCTGCTGCGCTTCTTCGATCCGCAGGAAGGCATGGTCACGCTCGACGGCATGGATGCGCGCGAGGTCGATCCTGCCGAGTGGCGTGCACGGTTCTCCTATGTGCCGCAGGAAGCGCCGATCTTTTCGGGCGATGCGTCCGGAAATGTCCGCTTCGGGCGGCAGGCGGCGAGCGACGAGGAAGTTCGCGAGGCGCTGCGCAAGGCGGAGGCGTACGCCTTCCTGGAACCGCGCGGCGGACTGGCGGCGGAAGTCGGCGCCAAGGGCAGGGCGTTGTCGGGTGGCGAGCGCCAGCGCATCGCCATTGCGCGCGCGCTGGTGCGGGGCGCGCCGGTGATGTTGCTGGATGAAGCGACCTCGGCGCTGGATGCGGCCAACGAACGCCTCGTGCAGAAGGCGCTCGACCAGGCCAGCCAGGGCCGCACGACGCTGGTGATCGCCCACCGGCTCGCCACGGTGCGCCGCGCCAGCAGGATCGTCGTGATGGAACAGGGCCGCGTGGTGGAGCAGGGCGACCACGAAAGCCTCGTCCGCGCAGGCGGGCTCTACGCCAAGCTGGCGGAAATGCAGTTCACGAGCGGCTGATCTTTTCCGGCTTCAAAATTGTCGGATGCCGGTGTCCCCGTTCGTCCTGTGGGCGGAACCAGCAGAAAAGGGCCGTTCCATGCAGTTCATGATGTTCGTCTGTTCGGACAGCGAACCCGACGACAAACCCGAGACGCCCGGCGAGGTCGAGACCTGGGTCGATACGCTTGAGAAGAATGGCAAGCGCTTGATGGGAGACCGTCTGCGGCCGAACAAGGACGCGAGGACAGTGCGCGTCCGCAAAGGCAAGGTGATCGTCACCGACGGGCCTTTCGCGGAGGCCAAGGAAGTCATCGTCGGCTTCGACATCCTCGAATGCGACAGCATGGAGGAAGCGATCGCCATCGCGGCCAGACATCCGATGGCGCGCGCCGGGCGTCTGGAGCTGCGGGCCTTCTGGCCGTTCGAGGGATGACGGTTTTCGGACAGACATGAATTGCCCGCGCGGCCTGTCGCGCGGGCATAAACCGTATAGGGTGCCTCGTCCCTTTCTGGAGGACTCCCCATGTTCGACGCCAGCAAACTTCTCAACCAGATGCTCGGAGCGGATGGCGCTAAACAGGCGCAGGGCGCCATGGGCCAGGTCGGTGGACTACTTGGTAACCTGCTGAAGGATTCCGTCGGCGGAATACAGGACGGCGCGGCCGCCATCGAGAAGCAGACCGGCATCGGCGCCAAAGCGGATGATGCGCTGAAGGGCGTAACGGGCGGCAAGTCGGCCGGTGATCTCTTTGAACAAGCCAAGCAGTTTGCCGGACAGAACAAGCTGGCGACGGGAGCGGCGCTCGGCGGTCTCGGCGCGCTCCTGCTTGGCAGCAAGGGCGGGCGCGGCCTTCTCGGCGGCGCGGCGACGCTCGGCGGTCTCGCGATGGTCGGCGGCCTTGCCTATAAGGCTTTCCAGAACAATCAGGCCAAGGCGCAGCCCTCGCCTCAGGCGCTGATCGAAGCGGCGCCCATGGAAAGCCCGTTCGGCGAAACCGGCAATCCTGCGCAGGACAATGCGACATCGATGCTGATCCTGCGCGCGATGATCGCGGCGGCGGCGAGCGATGGCATCATCGACAATGAAGAGCGCTCGCGCATTGTCGGCGGGCTGCAGAATGCCGGGCTCGATGTACACGCGGCGAAGTTTCTCGATGCGGAATTCACCAAGCCCGCGTCGGTCGCGGAGCTGGCTGCGGTGGCGACGACGCCTGCGCTTGCGGCGCAGGTCTACACTGCCGCGCGGATCGCCATCGACGCTAACAGCATGCAGGAGAAGGCGTTCCTGATGAACCTCGCTATCGCGCTGAAGCTCGATGAGGGCCTGGTCGCGCAGATCGACGCTGGAGCGTCGGCGGCGAAGGCGACCTGAGGCGCGCTACTCCGGACGCAACAGGCGGTGCGTGGTCTTCTTGGTGATCTTGCCTTCGATGCGCTCGGCGAGTTTCGGCGCGAGGCTTGGGTTGGCGGCGACGAAGTCGCCTAGTCGCGGTTCTTTTTTATTGAGTCCAAGGATCGTGCCGCCGGCTTCCTGAACCAGTACGAAGCCGCCTGCGATATCCCACAGCGAAAGTCCGCGTTCCCAGAAGCCGTCGAAGCGGCCGGCGGCGACCCACGCGAGATCCAGCGCGGCGGAGCCGAAGCGGCGCACGGCAGCGACTTCGTTGCGCACGGCGGCGAGCTCTCCCGTGAATTTCTCGAAGCCGTCGACGCCGAGCTGCGGAATGCCGGTGGTCACCACCGCCTCATTGAGCTTGCGGCGCGAGGCGACGCGCAGGCGCCTGTTCTCCAGCCAGCAGCCTTCGCCTTCCTCGGCCCAGAACATCTCGTTGCGCATCGGGTCGAACACGACGCCGGCGCGCAGCTTGCCGTCACGCTCCAGCGCGATGGAGATGCCGAAGTGCGGAATGCCGTGCAGGAAGTTGAGCGTGCCGTCGAGCGGATCGACGATGAAGCGGTGCGTCTTGTCTGTGCCTTTCACCTCGCCGCCTTCCTCGAGGAGGAAGCCATAGCCGGGACGGGTCTTCTCGAGGCTCTTGCGGATGATCTCCTCGGCCTTCTGATCGGCGGCCGAGACGAAGTCGGCGGGCCCCTTGCGCGAGACCTGCAGGTTCTCGACTTCGCCGAAATCGCGAATGAGGCGACGACCGGCGGCGCGGGCGGCCTCCATCATGACGCTGACAGTAGGGGAGGGACGGGACATGGGTAGCCTTGGCTTGGGGGCACTCCATAGTCGTGGATAGCTCGGGTGAGCAAGCAAAACGGCATTCGCCTGCCCCGTGCGGCGGCTTGACGCAGGCTAGGCCCACCTGAGACGCTTTCCCCGGTTTGGACACGGAAAAGGGGCGGCTCATGAACTTCGTGAATATGTTCCTGAACTTCGACAAGCTGATCGGCACGGCGCTTGTGAAGTTCATCTACTACGTCGGAATTATCGGCATCGCGCTGGGATGCCTGTTCATCATGTTTAGCGGCTTCCAGTTCGGCTTCCTGCAGGGCATCGGCACGATCGTCGTCGGCCCGATCCTCGCGGTGATCTATCTGCTGTTCTGGCGCTTCGTCTGCGAGATGTGGATCGTCCTGTTCAAGATCTCGAACGATCTTGGCGAGGTCAGGAAGTCTATCGCCGGCGGCGCCCCGGTTGTCGCCGCTCCGACGCCGCCGCCCGTCTAGGCGCCGAGTTCGTCGAACAGCGTGTTGAAGGCGCGGACCGCTTCGGCGGGCCCGCCAACGCGCTTCCACACGCCCGATGATACGGCGAGGAAATCGGCGCCCGCCTCCACCAGCGGGCGCGCGTTTTCCGTGGTGACGCCGCCGATGGCGACGCAGGGCAGCTCGATCATCTGCTGCCACCAGTTCAGGAGTTCTGGTTCAGCCGTGGTGGAAGGATCCTTGGTCTCGGTCGGGTAGAAGGCGCCGAAGGCGACATAGTCGGCCCCGGCTTCGCCCGCTTCCATCGCGAGGTGCCGCGAGTTGTGGCAGGTGACGCCGACGATCGCGTCCGCGCCGATGAGCTTGCGCGCGCGATCGTAAGGCATGTCCTGCTGGCCGATATGGACGCCGTCCGCGCCGAGCTCCATCGCCAGATCCGGCCGGTCGTTGATCAGCACGGCGACGCCACGGTCCTGCGCGCGCGGGATGATGTGGCGGCCGAGATCGAGGACGTGGCTATCCGGCGCCGGCACGCCATCGCGAGACTTCAACCTGATCTGCAGGCAGGCGACATCGCCTCCGTCCAGCGCCAGGTCGAGTTCATGCGCGAATGCGCCGAGGTCCGGGATTTCGGGCGGAGTGATCAGGTAGAGGCGGCAGCGGGGCACATTGGCCTCCGATTGGGGCCTCCAGAAGAGGAGGTCAGGCGGCCTTGCAGCCCTGTGCCTTGACCTTGCGCGTGGTCGAGGCGGGGAATTTGCCGAGCAGCGCCGCCGCGCGCGAAGGGCGCACGAACAGTGCGCCGCCGCAGTTCGGGCATTTGCCCTTCAGCGTGACATCAGCGCAGGCCGCACAGAACGTGCACTCGAACGAACAGATGCGGGCCTCGTCGCCTGAGGGATCGAGGTCCTTGTCGCAGCATTCGCAGTTGGGGCGCATTTCCAGCATGCGCCGAGACTAGCCCGCTCGCGATTCTTCACAAGGCGCCCCACAGCGAAAAATCCTCCAAAAGCGCAATGCGAACGGGAAACGGCGCAATCCACCGGATCGCGCCGTCTTGAAATTCACAGACTGTGGATAGCTACTCCGCCGCCTTCGCGTTCGAAGCAATGCGTGGGGCTAGCTCGCCGGTCGAATAGCGCTTGGCCATGACTGACAGCGCGACCGGCTTGATCTTGCTCGCCATGCCTTCGCAGCCGAACTCCTGATAGCGCTGGATGCAGACCTTGCGCATCGCTTCCTTGGCGGGCTTCAGGTAGCTGCGCGGATCGAACTCGCCAGGCTTCTCGGCGAACACTTTCCGGATCGCGCCGGTGATCGCCATGCGGTTGTCGGTGTCGATGTTGATCTTGCGCACGCCGTGCTTGATGCCGCGCTGGATCTCTTCGACCGGCACGCCCCAGGTTTGCGGCATTTTCCCGCCGTACTTGTTGATCTCGTCCTGCAGGTCCTGCGGCACGGACGACGAGCCGTGCATCACAAGGTGCGTGTTGGGCAGGCGGCGGTGGATTTCCTCGATCACGTTCATGGCAAGGACCGCGCCGTCGGGCTTGCGCGAGAACTTGTAGGCGCCATGGCTCGTGCCCATCGCGATGGCGAGGGCGTCGACTTCCGTTGCGCGCACGAAATCGACGGCCTGGTCGGGATCGGTGAGGAGCTGGGAATGGTCGAGCTTTCCTTCGGCGCCGTGGCCGTCTTCCTTGTCGCCCATGCCCGTTTCGAGCGAGCCGAGCACGCCGAGTTCACCTTCAACCGAAACCCCGCACGAATGCGCCATCACGGTGACGCGGCGGGTGACATCGAGGTTGTAGTCATAGTCGGCCGGCGTCTTGCCGTCTTCCTTGAGCGATCCGTCCATCATCACCGAGGTGAAGCCGAACTGGATGGCGGTGGCGCAGGTCGCCGGGCCGTTGCCGTGATCCTGGTGCATGCAGATCGGGATCGAGGGGTACATCTCCGAGCAGGCGTCGATGATGTGCTTGAGGACAATGTCGTTGGCGTAGGACCGCGCGCCGCGCGAGGCCTGCATGATGACGGGGGCGTCAACCTTTTCGGCCGCCTCCATGATGGCGAGCGCCTGTTCCATGTTGTTGATGTTGAACGCCGGCAGGCCATAGCCTTGCTCAGCGGCATGATCGAGCAGTTGCCGGAGCGTGATACGAGCCATCTACAAATCCCCTAAGAGCTGTATTCCGCGTTGTGGCGGCACAGCGAATTGCGGTCAACCGGCACGCAGCAACTGGCGTTCCAACAAAGGGATTTTCGGCGATTAGGCGAAGGCTGTGTAATGCGGGATACGGTTAAGAGAGCTGGGTGTAATCCCAGCTCTCTGTAAGGCCCGGCTAGCCCAGCTTCACGCCCAGCGCCTTTGCTGCAGCCGCCACGAACCTGTTGGTTTGCACGAAGGCGCCCTCCAGCGCTTCCTCGCCGGCGGGATTGCTGATCTTCGCCCAGTTGGCCGCCACGTCGTCGCAGGTCGCTGCCTCGCCGCCGAGGAACACGGCCGGCGTCTCGTAGATGTGGACGACGGAGAACGAGCCCGCGCCCGCGCCGAGGATCGTCTTGGTCGGCGCATCGTCGCTGACGAGGAAGAGCACGCCGGGCGAGACCAGTTCCGGCCCCATCAGTTTTGCCACCGGCTCGGGCACCAGGCCTTCGACCATCCGCGTCGCCGCGGTCGGCGCCAGGGTGTTGACGCGGATGTTGTTCTTCGCGCCTTCCTGGCTCAGCACGTTCATCAAGCCGATCATCGCCGCCTTGGCGGCCCCATAGTTGGACTGGCCGAAATTTCCATAGATGCCGGAGGACGACGAGGTCAGGACGATGCGGCCATAATTCTGCTCGCGCATCGTCTCCCAAACCGCCTTGGTGCAGTTGGCCGTGCCGAACAGGTGCACGTCTACCACCTTGCGGAAATCGTCCATCGTCATCTTGGAAAAGGTCTTGTCGCGCAGGATGCCGGCATTGTTGATGAGGATGTCGACCCGGCCCCATTTGGCCTTCGCTTCGCCGACCATGGCCTCGACCTGGTCGAGCCTGGTGATGTCCGCGCCATTGCCGATGGCCTCGCCGCCGCCGTCGCGGATTTCCTTGGCCACGGCCTCGGCCGCCGAAACCGACCCGCCCGAGCCGTCCACCGCACCGCCGAGATCGTTCACCACGACCTTCGCGCCGCGCGCCGCCAGCTGCAGGCAGTGCTGCCGTCCGAGCCCGTTGCCGCCGCCGGTCACAATGGCGACCTTGCCGTCAAATCGAATGGTCATGTGGGTCCTCGTTGCTGCACGCGCGCCTCCGATGGCGCAGGCCAATGCGGCTGGCAAGGTGGCAGATTGGAGCCGCTAGACCTTCAGCGCTTCCACGCCCGGCAGCACCTTGCCTTCCATCCATTCGAGGAAAGCGCCGCCTGCCGTGGAGATGAAGGTGAGGTCCTGGGCCACGCCCGCATGGTGCATCGCCGAGACGGTGTCGCCGCCGCCCGCCACCGCAACCAGCTTGCCTTCCTTGGCGAGCCTGGCGGCTTCCTTCGCCGCTTCGACGGTGCCTTTGTCAAAAGGCGGGATTTCGAAGACGCCGAGCGGTCCGTTCCAGATCAGGGTTTTCGAGTGCGCCATGGCGCGCTTGAGGCGAGCGACCGTTTCCGGGCCGGCATCGAGGATGCGCTCATGGTCGTCGACATTGCCGAGGCCGCGCACGCGCGTCGGCGCACCGGCCGCCATCTGCTCGGCGACCACGATGTCGATTGGCAGCAGCAGCTCGCACTTGCTCTGGCCGGCGAGACGGATGATCTCGCGTGCGGTCTCGGCGAGGTCCTTCTCGCAGTAGGACGCGCCGACATCGTGGCCTTGGGCGTAAAGGAACGTGTTCGCCATGCCGCCGCCGATGGCGAGCTTGTCCAGCTTGGTGACGAGGTTCTTGAGCAGGTCCAGCTTGGTCGAGACTTTAGATCCGCCGACGATGCCCAGCACCGGCCGCTGCGGATTGCCCAGCGCGGCGTTGAGCGCATTGAGCTCGCGCTCCATCGACAGCCCCGGATAGGCCGGTAGCAGCCTCGCGACGCTCTCGGTCGAGGCGTGGGCGCGGTGCGCGGCCGAGAACGCGTCGTTGACATAAATGTCGCCGAGCTTCGCCAGCTCTTGCGCAAATGCCGGATCGTTCTTCTCTTCGCCCGCGTGGTAGCGGAGGTTCTCCAGCAGCGCGACGTCGCCGGGTTTCATCGCCGAGATGACGTTACGCGCCGGATCGCCGATGCAGTCGTCCGCCCACGCCACCGGCTTGCGTACCAGCGCGGAGAGGGGATCGAGCACCGGCTTCAAGCTCATCTCCGGCACACGCTTGCCTTTCGGCCGGTCGAAGTGCGCCAGCAGAACGACTTTCGCGCCGGCCTTTGAAAGCAGCTCGATGGTCGGCAGGGCTGCGCAAAGGCGCGTATCGTCCTGCACCTGGCCGTTCTCCATCGGCACGTTGAAATCGACGCGCACCAGCGCGGTTTTGCCCTTGAGGTCTGCGTCCTGAAGCGTGCGGAAGGTCATCGGAGTAGGTCCCGTTTACGATAATTCTGAATCTAACAGAGGAGAGGCAGTCGGCCACGGTTGCATTGTTCGCGCCGACTAGCTCACGGGATCCTCCCACGGATGATCCTGCTCCTTGACGGTCTTGATCAGTTCGAAGCCGATGCGCCGCGGCTCCTTGTTCATCTTGGGAACGGCGACCAGCAGCATGCTCACCTGGGAATAGTGCTGCATCAGTTCGAATTTCCGGCCGTCTGGGTACTCGCCCATGAACATGACCATGTCCGGTCCCCAGCTTGCAACATTGGTGATGTGCAGCGGTTCGTTGTTCGGCCCCTCGACAAAGCGCCCGCCGATTTCGTGGTCGGGGCCGAGATTCTTCTCGAACTCCATGATTTGGTGGACGATCCGCTCGTGCATCCAAGCGGAAGGATCGAACGGCTTCTGCTCGGCCGTCGCGGGTACACCCGCCGTCTCGACCACGCCCTGCATCACCTCGGCCTTGCCGCGCTTGGCTGGAACTGGAGCAGAAGCGACGGCCCTCTGAGATTTTGCGGCGTCGGTTTCCCGGGATTTCGCTGGCTTCGCCAATATCGTTGCTCCAAGGGCGCCAGGCAGACCGGCTTTCAGCGGATCAGTCCACGTCGAGATAGTGCTCGCTTGCTGTCCAGCCCAACGCGAAAGCCGCGATGAATGCAACAAGAAGAACGCAGCCAATGATGCTTCGGAGATCAAGCGCTCTGGGCAGCCAGAAGCGGGCCCACACGATGATCCATCCGGCCGCGAGTATGGCGACGACAATCCGCCACCATAGCACATGGCCCGGTCCCATGTCGGGCGTGAAGTCGTAGTAGAGGTGGGCGCCTAACAGATGGCCGATAAGAAGAGAGGCCGCCGCGAACAGAACCGCTGCGGCCTTCCTCAACATCCTAGATCAGCTTCGCCCACGCCACGGCGGTGTCGCTCATGCGCGTCGAGAAGCCCCACTCATTGTCGTACCAAGAGAGGATCGACACGAACGTGCCGTCCATCACCTTGGTCTGGTCCATGTGGAAGATCGACGAGTGCGGGTTGTGATTGAAGTCGCTCGAGACCAGTTTTTCGTTCGTGTATCCCAGCACGCCCTTCATCGGGCCGTCAGCCGCGGCCTTGATCAGGTCGTTGATCTCTTTCACCGTCGTCGCGCGCTTGGCGATGAACTTCAGGTCAACGACCGAGACGTTCGGCGTCGGCACGCGGATGGAGATGCCGTCCAGCTTGCCGTTGAGTTCCGGCATGACGAGGCCGACGGCCTTGGCGGCGCCGGTCGAGGTCGGGATCATCGAGAGCGCAGCCGCGCGGCCGCGATAGAGATCCTTGTGCATCGTATCCAGCGTCGGCTGGTCGCCGGTGTAGGAGTGGATCGTGGTCATCATGCCTTTTTCGATGCCGATCGCATCGTGCAGGACCTTCACGACGGGGACGAGGCAGTTGGTCGTGCACGAGGCGTTCGAGACGACCATATGCTCCTTGGTGAGCTTCTGGTGGTTGACGCCGTAGACGACCGTCAGGTCCGAATTTTCGCCCGGGGCCGAGATCAGAACGCGCTTAGCGCCTGCCTGGAGATGGGCCGCGGCCTTGTCCTTCGCCGTGAAGATGCCCGTGCACTCGAACGCGATGTCGACGCCGAGGTCCTTGTGCGGCAGCTCGGCGGGGTTCTTGACCGCCGTGACCTTGAAGGTCTGGCCGCCGACCGAGACGGTGTCGCCCTCGACTTTCACATCCATGTTCAGGGGGCCGTGGACGCTGTCGTATTTCAGCAGGTGGACGTTGGTTTCCACCGGACCGAGATCGTTGACGGCGACGACCTGGATGTCCTTGCGGCCATGTTCCAGAATGGAGCGAAGAACCAACCGACCGATCCGGCCAAACCCGTTGATCGCAACACGCACAGCCATTCCGTTACCTCAATTGTTCAATTGCGGCCCCGGATGCACGAACGGGACCGGGCCCATCCATTTGTGGCCGCGCATATAGACGATTTTTCGCCGATAGCGAATGGAAATGCTGCAACGCGGCGCAGCACTTCGTGATCTTGCGGCCCAAGACGAAAGCAGGCGTGGTTAAAGCCGCTCCTTGGCAGCCTTCACCACGGCGTCGGACGTGATGCCGAAATGCTTGTAGAGAGCCTTATAGGGGGCCGATGCGCCAAAGCCCGTCATGCCGACGAAGCCGCCGTCCGGCCTGATCCAGCGGTCCCAGCCATCGCGCACTCCGGCCTCGACCGCGACACGCGGCAGTTTCCCGCCCAGCGTCTCGTCCTGGTATTTCGCCGCCTGCGCGGCAAAGAGCGAGAAGCACGGCAGGGAGACGACGCGCGCGCCGATCCCTTCGGATTCCAGTTTGGCCTGCGCCTCAAGGGCGATCTCGACTTCGGAACCGGTCGCGATCAGCACGACCTTTTCGGGCTTGGTGGCGGGGGCAAGCACATAGCCGCCCTTGGCGACCAGGTTCTCCGCCACATGCGTCTTGCGGGCAGGCTGAAGGTTCTGGCGGGTCAGCGCGATCAGCGACGGACCCCTGGAATTGTTGATCGCCACTTCCCACGCTTCCGCCGTCTCGACGCCATCCGCCGGACGGAAGACGAGCAGGTTGGGGATCATGCGCAGCGAGGCCACATGCTCGACCGGCTGGTGCGTCGGGCCGTCTTCGCCGACGCCGATGGAATCGTGCGTCATTACATGGATCACGCGCTGGCCCATCAGGGCGCCGAGGCGGATCGCCGGGCGCGAATAGTCCGAGAAGACAAGGAAGGTGCCTGAGTACGGAATCACGCCGCCATGCAGCGCCATGCCGTTCATCGCCGCCGCCATGGCGTGTTCACGGATGCCCCAGTGGACATAGCGGCCGCCATAGTTCTCGGGCGTCAGCGGAGCTTTCGCTGTCGCCGTACGCGTGTTGTTGGAGCCGGTGAGGTCGGCCGAACCGCCGACCATTTCGGGGATCATGCCGGTCAGCACTTCCAGCGCGGCGCCCGACCATTTGCGGGTGGCGTCAGCCTTGGGCGCCTCGGCAATCTTCTTCTTGTGCTCGGTGATGGCTGCGCCGACGCCTGCCGGCAGCTTGCCTGAAATCGACGCCTCGAACTCGGCCTTCCTGCCCGAAGCATTCAGCCGCTTTTCCCACGCTTCGCGGCGCCTCGCGCCCTGCGCGCCGATCTTGCGCCATTCGGTGAGGATTTTCTCCGGCACAACAAACGGCTCATGCGTCCATTCCAGGGCCTTGCGGATGGTGGCGATCTCTTCCGCCCCGTAGGGGCCGCCATGGGCGGGGCCGGTGCCTGCGATCTTCGCGCCATAGCCGATGATGGTCTTGCAGCCGATCAGCGTCGGCCGGTCGGCGTTCTGCGCGGCCAACAGCGCGCCGCGTACCGCGTCCATGTTGTGTCCGTCGACGCTCACCGTGGTCCAGCCAGCGGAGCGGAAACGCCGGAACTGGTCGGTTGAATCCGACAAGTTAGTCGAGCCGTCGATGGTGACCGCGTTGTCGTCGAACAAGACGATCAGGTTCCTCAGGCGGAGATGCCCGGCCAGCGTGATCGCCTCCTGGCTGATGCCCTCCATGAGGCAGCCATCGCCGGCGATCGCATAGGTGCGGTGATTGACGAGATCGTCGCCGAACCGGGCGTTGAGGTGCCGCTCCGCCATCGCCATGCCGACGGCGTTAGCCAGCCCCTGGCCCAGAGGACCCGTCGTCGTCTCGACGCCGACCGTATGCCCATACTCCGGATGCCCCGGCGTCTTCGAGCCGAGCTGCCGGAAGTTCCTGATCTCGTCGATCGTCATGCCCGAATAGCCGGTGAGGTAGAGCAGCGAATAAAGCAGCATCGAGCCATGCCCGGCGGAGAGCACTAGCCGGTCGCGGTCCGCCCAGTCTGGCGCGGAGGCGTCAAAGCGGATGAATTCCTGGAACAGCAGGGTCGCGACGTCGGCAAACCCCAGCGGCAGGCCGCAATGGCCGCTCTGGGCCTTCTCCACAGCGTCCATGGAGAGCGCCCTGATGGCGTTGGCGAGGGGCGAGGGGGTGGGCATGGCTTTCTTTGCCTTCCGGACCGGTTCGAGGGCTGGTTAAAGACTTTGCGGCTCCCGTCAAAGGGGATTCCCGACAGCATCTCGCCATTGCCTGTGTGCAGCCGCTGCCTCACATTGTCCGGGGATGAGCGAGGGACCTGAAACAACTCCGGAAATGGACAGCGCTCTCAAGCGGCTGGAAGAGGCGATCGACCGCCTCGAAGGCCGCCTTGACGGGCTGTTCGACCGGCTGGACGGCCACCGCAGCCAGGTGCGGGAGGCTGACGCCTTGCGTATCGACCGCACCCGCCTGGCCAGCGACCTCGACGCCGCGAGGGCAAGGGAGCGGGAACTGCAACGACTGGCCGACGAGGCCTCCGAGGCCCTGGGCGCCGCCATCAGCGAAGTCCGGGAAGCGCTCGGCAAGGTTTGATGGGCAGGATTTGATCTGGCCAGAATCTGATCAGGTGAGTCTCTAGCAGGCAAGGTCTGGAGAATCGGGGAGATCGGGCTATGCTGAAGAAGAAAGGCGGACATGTCCGTGGCCAAGGCTGATCTTTCCATCGCCGGCCGGCGCTATGCGCTGAGCTGCGCTCCGGGCCAGGAAGCCCGGCTCGAAGAACTCGGCGCGCGCTTCGATCAGCGCGTGAAGGAGCTCGTCGAGGCGCTGGGCGATCTCGGCCCCGAACGTCTTTTCCTTGCCGCCGGCCTATCCATCCTCGACGAACTCGACGCCCAGGCGGTGGGCTCGGGCACGAAAGCCCTCGACGACCGTATCCGCGGCCTCGAGCAACGCGCCGCCACCGTGCTGGCCGACGCCGCCGCCAGGATCGAAGCGATCTCCCGCCGGGTGGACGAGGCAAGCTGACCCCCGGGCCCGTAGGGTGCATGGAGGCGAAGCCGAAATGCACCGTGGTCTTGCGAAACTCTGCCCCAGCGAAGCGCCGAGACGAAGGGGCTAGTCCCAAGGGACAATCTCAACGAGTCCCCTCGAGACTCGCCCCCATCCCGGCTTCGCCGTACTTCCCCCGCAAGCGGGAGAAGAGTTTTGCATCCCGAAATAGGGGGATGAAACCGACGAAATCCGCAGGTTAAGGACCCGCGTCCGAATCTTTTTCAGAAAAAGATTCGCAAGACCGACAAGCGCTTGCAGCGATTTCCGCGAGAATCCGCTCAAAAAAAACGTGCAACTTATCCTGCTGGGTCCCGGGCCATCGGATAATGCCGCCCATGACCCAGGCACTTTCACGCGCAAACTGG
>JAUYPV010000062.1 GCA_030697555.1 Hyphomonadaceae bacterium | reverse complement strand
GAGGTCACCAGTGTGAGGCTTCCTCCGACCTGCACATCGATCTCCAGAGCGCGGACATCGAGCTGCGGTCCGCCGATGGCCTCGATTTCGATGTGACTCTCGCCGGCCGCCACGCTGAATTGTTTGAACTGACCCGCGCCTTCCGCTAGTCGTGCAATCACATGACGATCGCCCGAAGCCAGCGGCGGCTCGCGTCCGGCAAGCGCGGCGCTGAGATCGCTCCAGCGCCAGCCTTCGACGCGCCGGTTCGGCAGGGCGCCCGGCGTCATTACGCCTTCTCCCCCATCACGCCGTCATAGCCCTCTCTCTCGAGCCGATGCGCCAGCTCCGGCCCGCCCGACTTGATGATGCGGCCGCCGGAGAGGACATGCACGCGATCCGGTTTGATGTAATCGAGCAGGCGCTGATAGTGCGTGATCACCAGCATCGCGCGATCAGGCCCACGCAGCGCGTTGACGCCATCGGCGACGACTTTCAGCGCGTCGATGTCGAGCCCTGAGTCCGTTTCGTCCAGGATCATGAAGCGCGGCTGCAGCATCAACATCTGGTAGACTTCCAGCCGCTTCTTCTCTCCACCGGAAAAGCCGACATTGAGAGGCCGCTTCAGCATCTCCGGATCGATCTTCAACAGCGCCGCCGTCTCGCGCGCCTTCTTCAGGAACTCCGGAGCGGAAATCTCCTTCTCGCCGCGCGCCTCGTGCTGCGCGTTCATCGCGGCGCGCACAAAGGTCATCACCGGCACGCCTGCAATCTCCAGCGGATACTGGAAAGACAGGAACACGCCCTTGGCGGCACGCGCCTCGGGCAAAAGAGCCAGCAGGTCCTCGCCTTCATACTTCGCCGTCCCGGCCGTCACCTCATAGCCGTCGCGGCCAGTCAGCACGTAGGATAGCGTCGATTTGCCCGAGCCGTTCGGCCCCATCACGGCGTGCACTTCGCCTTTGGGGACGTTCAGCGAAACCCCTTTCAGGATTTCCCGCGCCGGGCCGTCCTCGGGGACGACGCGCGCATGGAGATTCACGAGTTCGAGCATCAAACGCCTGCAAACACGGAGCTTCTCGCGGCCCCGGACCCTCTAGATAAGCCCGAAGCGCCCGTTATTCGAGGCTGACTATCACGGCTTGCGGGTTCTTTCGTCCCTGGTGGCGTTAATGTCCAGTGGCGGCAGCTGATGCCTACTTGAAGATATCCGCAACCACCGGCTCGACGCAGAACTGAGCCTCAGCAGCCTCGGGCGTCAGGGCGGCGGCGGCGAGGCCCCCATCGTCGGTCACCGTGCAGGCGACGCGGGTGATCTTGTCCGGTTCGCCCCGGGCGATCACGTCGGCCGTGGCCACGGGTTTCAGCTCGTCGTCTTCGAGCTTGTAGAACGCAACGCCCCACTCGTTGGCGCTGGAGCGCGCCTGCACGGCGATGTAGCCGCTGGCTGTCTTCTCGATCGACACGCCGCTCGGCTCGCCGATGCGGATGAAGCTCTTGTCGTCGCGCTGGCGCCAGATGGCCCAGCTCGTGTTGACGTTGCCGGTCTCGAGCGGGATCTGAATGTCGAGCTTGCCGTCCTTGTCGACGTCCTGAAGCGTCACGCCGTTGAACGTGTTGCCCATCGTCTCTTCGATCGTCTGCAGCGTCGCATCGCCGGGCGCAACAACCTGCACGCTGATCTTGGTGGAGTCGTCCTCGGCGGGCGTGTAGCGCGCTTCGAGTGCGAGCCTGGACTCGTCAGTGAACATCAGGCGGCAATCGGGGTGCTTCCACCCGTCGGCGCCCGCATCCTGCGTTTCAACAGCGGCGCAGTCCGGCAACGGCATGCGTTTTTGCACAGCGGCCGAGCCTTCGCCGGGCGCTTCGACTTCGGGCGAACATGCGGCCAGCAGAGCCGCCGCGCAGACGGCAAGACGGAGTTTCATGATCCGATCCCCTATATTGGCGTCCGCATAGATCAGTTGCGCTCTCTGCACCAGCTTACGACGGGTTAATCAGCGTGTCGCCGCGGCCTTCGAGAGCTCTTCCTCAAGTGACGCCACAAACTTCTCAAGACTGTAGTTGTCCGCGACCCAGATATTCGGCCACACGATGGTCTCGCCATCGTCGCGCAGGAAGCCGGGATAGAGCTGGTAGGCGTCCGGCCCCACGACCACAGCCTCCCAGGCATCCTTCGGCGTCAGCAACATCGTGACAATCGGCCCGCCGGAACGGATATCCGCTTCAGTGAGGCCGAGCTGGCGACACGCCTGGGTCACGCACATGTCGAGCAGGTTGCCGATGCTTTCCGGCGTCGTCGACGCGGGAACTTCCGACATGATCATCCGGAAGGCATCAAGCTGGCCCATGGCCTAACTTGACCACGTTTCCGGCCATGTGTCGAAGCAGCCAAGGCAGCGCGCCACCTTCTCCCCGCCATCCATCACATGAAGCGCCCATTCCGGCGGATCGGGAAAGCCGTGCCAGTCATGCTGGATAAGAAGTAGATGTTCTCCCTCGCTTGCCGCTTCGAAATCGGGCGACCAGTCCGCATCATGCGCCTTGCGCCAGCTCGTCGCATCGACCTTGCGCCATTGGATCGAACGCGCAGCGATCCCTTCGAACGCGCGCCACGCCTCCCACGCATGATCCGGTATCGAGCCCGGATAGTCATCGTGATTGGGCGGCTCCCAGTTCAGCGTCTTTGCCAGGGCCCGTGCAGCATCTTCCGGCAGCCAATTCATATGGCGACATCCAGATAGAGATAGAGGTCCGTACGCACCTTGGCCGGAGTCGCCATGGATCCCGAGCGACATCGGCGCGCGCTTCAACGCCGAGCGGCGGATCGTGCGCCCTTCTTTGAGCGAGGCGACAACATTCTCGAGGCTGTAGCTATCGGCGGCCGAAGTATTCGGCCGCACGTGGGCCTTTGCCCTTCCCGCACTCGGAATGTTGGTAAACTGGTTAGGTCCGGTTCCTGCACCAGAAGGCCAGAGCGCGCTGACCCGGCCCGGGCAGGCGTAAAGGGCGACCCGGAATGGACCGAATATGGTCAATTCAATATCTGCGCGCCCTCGCGGCGCTGGCCGTTGTCGTTTTCCACAGCATGACGACGGTCCAGGGCAGTTTCGACATCGGCGCGGCCGGGGTGGATATCTTCTTCGTGATCTCGGGCTTCATCATGGCCTCGTTAACCTTCGGGCGCGAGGTGTCACCGGGCCTGTTTCTGTGGCGGCGCGCGATCCGCATCGTCCCGGTCTACTGGCTGGCTACGCTGGCGGCCGCAGCCATCATCGCTGTGAAACCCGCGTTCTTTTACAAGGGCGACGGCAGTATTGAAAACACCGCCCTCTCGCTCCTTTTCTTCCCACACGAGAGCGCCATTGGCGGCCGCGCACCAGTCATCGAGCAGGGCTGGACGCTGGAATTCGAGGTGTTCTTTTATGCCCTGTGTGCGCTCGCGTTGCTGTGGTTGCCGCAACGCAATCGACTGAAGATCCTCTGCGGCGTGCTGGTGCTGCTTGCCGCGATCGGCCTGCTGTTGCCCGGCCTGACGAGACCGTGGGGCACCTACTCCAGCCAGCTCCTGCTCGAATTCGTCGGCGGGATCGCACTGGCCGCAGCGTGGCGGCAGAAGCTGCTGCAGAGCGCCACCCTGGGCGCAGCGGCCATGCTCGCCGGCTTCGCCGCCTTCGGGCTGATGCAGGCGGGCGTCCTCCCGCAGATCGGCCACCGAGTGCTGGACTGGGGTCTGCCCGCCTTCCTGATCGTCGCCGGCGCCCTCGCCTTTGAAGGCGCCGGGCGCGTGCCGCGCTCCAACGCGGGAGCGTTGTTGGGCGATGCGTCCTATTCGCTGTACCTCACACACGGCTTCGTCCTAGCTGTGATCCAACGGGTCGGCGGCAATCTGCCGTTGTGGGCTTACCTGCTGGTCTCCATCGGGGGATCGATCCTCGTCGCCATCGCCAGCTATCAGCTGGTGGAAAAGCCGGCCATGGCCGCCTTGAAGCCTCTCTGGAAACGACCTTCCGTTAGACCCTCACCCAGCCCGGCGCAGGGCTGAGTGCATCAATGCGGCGCCCGACGGCGCTGTCAGATGGCGACTCCGAGATAGAGGTAGAGGTCGGTCCGTACCTTCGTCGGATCGTCGCTCCAGTCACCATAGATCTCGAGCGACATCGGCGCACGCCTCAGCGACTTCGCCTTCACCTCGGCGTGGAGCACGTCGTAGGTCGACTTCATTTTTGCATAGTCGCCGAAATGAGCCGCGGTGATCGCCCGGCCGCCCGGAATATGCGCTGCCTTCACCTCCGGATCAGCGCCGCCCGGCTGCCTGTCGAGCACGCCGATCAGCAGCGCGCCGCCTTCCTTCGTCTCGTTCGAGTAGAGGATAAAGTTGTGGCCATGCCCGGGCGTCATCGCGCCCGGGGCGTAGAGGCGGTCGAAGGTCTTGCGGATGGTCGGAACGACATCGGGCCAGCGAGCGAACGCCTCGATCCCGGCGCCAGACTGCGGCTTGAGATCAATGATGTGCGGCTCGGTCACCCCACACTCCCCTCGAGACTGACCTCCAGGAGTTTCTGCGCTTCCACAGCGAACTCCATCGGCAGTTTCTGCAGCACGTCGCGGACGAAGCCGTTGACCAGCAGGGCCACCGCCTGTTCTTCGCCCAGCCCGCGCTGGCGCGCATAGAAGAGCTGGTCGCCGGATAGCTTGGTTGTCGTTGCTTCGTGTTCGAGCTGCGCGTCGGCGCGGCGGTTCTCGACGTAGGGCACGGTGTGTGCGCCACATTCGTGGCCGATCAGCAGGCTATCGCACTGCGTGAAGTTGCGCGCCTTTGCTGCCTTGCCGTGCACCGACACCAGCCCGCGATAGGTGTTGTTGGATTTACCTGCCGAAATGCCTTTCGAGATGATCCGCGAGCGCGTGTTTTTGCCGAGGTGGATCATCTTGGTGCCGGTGTCGGCCTGCTGCCGGCCGTTCGTCACCGCGATGGAATAGAACTCGCCGGACGAGTCGTCGCCGCGCAAAATGCAGCTTGGATACTTCCAGGTGATCGCGGAGCCGGTCTCGACCTGCGTCCAAGAAATCCGCGACCGGGCGCCGCGGCAGTCGCCGCGCTTGGTGACGAAGTTGTAGATGCCGCCCTTGCCATCCGCATCGCCCGGCCACCAGTTCTGCACGGTCGAATACTTGATCTCCGCATCCGCCAGCGCAACCAGCTCGACAACCGCCGCGTGAAGCTGGTTCTCGTCGCGCATCGGCGCGGTGCAGCCTTCGAGGTAGGAAACGTAGGCGCCTTCATCCGCAATGATCAGCGTCCGTTCGAACTGGCCCGTGCCCTTGGCGTTCATGCGGAAATACGTCGACAGCTCCATCGGGCAGCGCACGCCCTTGGGCACGTAGACGAACGTCCCGTCCGAAAACACCGCCGAGTTCAGCGTCGCGAAGAAGTTGTCCGTCACCGGCACGACGCTGCCCAGATACTGCTTCACCAGCTCGGGATACTCGCGGATCGCTTCCGAGATCGACATGAAGATGACGCCGGCTTTCGCCAGCTCGGCTTTGAACGTCGTCGCCACGGAAATGGAGTCAAACACCGCATCCACGGCAACCCGCGGTGTCTCGCGCGCGGCGGCGGCGGTTTCCATCGCGCCTTCCACGCCGAGCAGCACTTCCTGCTCCTTCAGCGGAATGCCGAGCTTGGCGTAGGTTTCGAGGATTTCCTTCGGTACGTCGTCGATCGACTTGTACTTCGCCGCGCCCTTCGGCGCCGCGTAGTAATATGCGTCCTGGTAGTCGATCTTCGGATAATGGACCATCGCCCAGGTCGGCTCGGTCATTTCCTTCCAGCGGCGGAAGGCGTCGAGGCGCCATTCCAGCATCCACGCCGGCTCTTCCTTCTTCGCCGAGATGAAGCGGACCGTGTCCTCGCTTAGCCCCTTGGGGGCCATCTCCATCTCGATGTCGGTGACGAAGCCCTCGGCGTACTTGTCGGACTCAAGCGCACGCGCGGCGTCGACCGTGCCCCTATCTATTCTTGGGGAGGCGATGCCTTCCTTGACGAGGGTTTCCTTGCCTTCAGACATGCGCGTCCATCTTCACCAAAGCCGGCCTCGCCCGTGCGGCCATCCGTATCCACGCATCGGACAGGGCGTCAAAGTCCTGCCAGGCGCTGGCCCACCCGAAGCTCGCACGGATCGCAGACCGGGCGGCTGTCTCGCCGAGGCCCATCGCGGTCAACACGCGGCTCGGCTTAACCTTGCCGGATGAGCAGGCCGAGCCCGCGCTCACCGCAAAACCGGCGAGATCCAGACTCATGATTTGGGTCTCCGAAGGCAGACCTTCAACGCCAAAGCACGAAACGCCAGCAACACGAGCCGCCCCAGCCCCATGAATCTGCAGCGATGGCGCGGAGACCATCAGCTTCTGCTCCATCCGGTCGCGATGCTCGCCCAGCGCCTGATAGCTGCCCATGGTGCGTTGCGCCGTATCCGCAGCCGCGGCAAAGCCGGCAATGCCTGCGACGTTTTCTGTCCCGGCGCGCCGCCCGAATTCCTGTCCGCCACCGGTCTGCACGGACACGAACGGCGCGCCCGCCTTTACGTAAGTTGCGCCCGCGCCCTGCGGCCCGCCAATCTTGTGCGCTGACAGGGAGAGATAATCGACATCGAGATCGATCACGCTGACTTGGATCTTGCCCAGCGCCTGGATTGCGTCGCAGTGGATCAGACCGCCCGCGGAATGCGTGATCTCGGCTGCCTCGGCGACTGGCTGGATCACGCCACTCTCGTTGTTCACCAGCATCAGCGACACGAGGGGCCGATAGCCGTCGGCCTTGAGCCCGGCCACGCGCTGGCGCAGCCAGTCGAGATCGACCACGCCGTCCTTGCTCACGCGCCACTCTTCGATGTGGTTCGCCAGCGACGTTACCGCGTCATGCTCGATCGCCGAGGCCACCAGGATCGTATTTCCCGGAACCTTCATCGCCCCGCACAGCGCCAATCCGACTGCCTCGGTCCCGCCGCTGGTGAAGGCGATGTCATCCCGGCAGGCGCCGATAGCCGCCGCAACCGTCTCCCGGGCGCCCTCCACGAGGTCGCGGGCTTTCCGGCCTTCGGCGTGCACAGACGAGGGGTTTCCGACGCTTTCCAGCGCCCGCACCATCGCGGCCTTCGCCTCGGGGCGAAGAGGGGCGGTAGCGTTGTAATCGCAGTAATGGCGAACCGGGCTCATGCCCGGGCGTATTACGCCAGTTTGGCTTGGGCTGACAGGCCGTTGGCCATCCCGGCGACCTGGTCGTCGGCGACGTGTCCGTTTATCTTGCCCGCCATGACATCGGCGACGGTCACTCCTTCCAGGAAGTCGCGGATATGCTCGTCCAGAGCGCTCCAGAGGCCGGCTGTCGCGCCGTTTGTCTTGGGCCATTCCCGGTCCTGGCCATTGCCGGTTTCCTCGACTGCCCGGAACACTTCTCCGATGCTGATCGAATTGGCCGGCCGCTGCAGGCGGTATCCACCGCCCGGGCCGCGCGAACTCACCACCAGATTGCTCCGGCGGAGCATAGCGAAGAGCTGTTCCAGATAGGACAGCGAAATCGCCTGCCGTTCGGCCACGTCGGCTAGTGGAACCGGCCCTTGGCCCGAATTCTGGGCTACGTCGATCAGGGCTATGACCGCGTAACGTCCCTTTGACCCGACACGCATGAAACACCTGCCTTTTTACAATTCGCGGGACATTTCCCTGGCATTCGTCGGACTTTACGCGCGGCAGGTTCATTCGGATCATCGGAAGGCCACACGAAATACTTGAAATTCGAACCCGAAATGGTGTTTGTCGGCCCCCTTGGGGTCCCACGGCCCTATTTTTCCGATTTTCCCGGACGATTGCGAGCGCGACATGGCCGAACTCATCATTTCCGGACCCGCTGGCAGGATCGAGGCGCGCTACGTTCCCGCCCCAGGCGAGAATCCGCCGATCGCCCTGATCCTGCATCCGCACCCCAAGGCGGGCGGCACGATGCAGGACCCGGTAACGATCACCCTGTTCGAGATGTTCAGCGCGCACGGCTTTTCGACGATGCGCTTCAACTTCCGCGGCGTGGGCAGGTCGCAAGGCCAGTTCGACGCCGGCATCGCCGAGCTGTCCGACGCCGCCTATGTGCTCGACCACCTCGAGTCGCTGAACGAGTCGCCCAGCCAGTGCTGGGTCGCCGGCTCGTCCTTCGGCGCGTACATCTGTCTCCAGCTTCTGATGCGCCGCCCGGAGATCGATGGCTTCGTCGCGGTGGCGCCGCCAGCCAACCACTACGACCTCTCCTTCCTCGCGCCCTGCCCGGCCTCCGGCATCATCATCTCGGGCGACAAGGACGTCGTTGCTCCGCCGCAGGACATCGACCGCTCGCTGACCAAGGTCCGCGTCCAGCGGGGCGAAGTGATCGAGCGCGCCACCGTCACCGGCGCCAACCACTTCTTCCAGGGCAAGCTTGAAGAGCTGGAGAAGACCGCCGCCGTCTACCTCAAGCGCCGCATGAAGGCGCACGAGAAGGCGACCAAGGAAGCCAAGGACGCCAAGGACGCCCGCGACGCCGCCAAGCTGGCGCCGAAACTTCCGCCGACGCAGAGCTGAGCGCAGATCGCGAGTTGCGATTGGCTCAATCGAACCGTGCTTGCTCAGGGCATACCCGTCAGGCATCAGTCGCGCCCATGACTGACACAGCCACTCCCGAACCCTTTTTCCAGCGCAACGGCGATACATTCGCTCCGACGCGAATGGCCAACGGCTTCTGGGGGCCGAAGGACAATCTCCACGCCCGCGTGATGATCGGGCTGTTCGCGCATGTGATCGAGCAGCAGCACGGCGAACCGGACCTGCAGCCCGCACGGCTGACAGTCGACCTTTACCGCCTGCCCGACCTTGCGCCGGTGACGGTCGCCACGCGCATCGTGCGCCAGGGCGGACGCATCAAGGTCATCGAGGCCGAGCTGTTCTCGGGCGGCGTATCCTCGGCGCGGGCATCGTGCCAGCTCCTTCGCCGCACGCAGCAACCGGAGGCGCCGATCTGGTCTCGCCCCGCATGGGATGCTCCGCCGCCAGAGCAGACGCCTCCGGCAGAAAAGCCCTTCACCGAGAAATGGGAGATGCGCCCCATCCTGCCGCCCGGAGTGACGGCCGGCCATCACCTTCGCGCACCCGGGCCACGTCGCACCTGGTTGCGCGAAGTGCGGCCGCTGGTGGATGGCGAGGCCTATACGCCGTTCAGCCGCATCGCCACGGGCATCGACTACACCAGCCCGACGTCGAATGCGGCAGAGACCGGACTCGATTTCATCAACTCGGACGTGACGCTCTATTTGTATCGCCTGCCCGTGGGCGAATGGGTGGGTTACGAGGTCGCCGACCACCAGAGCGCCGAGGGCGTCGCGGTCGGCCATTGCGCCCTGCACGACATCCACGGGCCGGTTGGATTCTCCTCCTGCGCGGCCCTGGCGCAGAAGCGAAGGGGATAGCGCGGCTTGACGCTCTCTCCCCTCGCCGCGTATCAAGCGCCCATGTCGCACCGCGCCACCACTCTCGCGTATTATTGCCGCACGCTGAATTAGCGGGCGATGCGACCATGCATGCCGCCCAACCGGCGGCGATGTGAGATGGCCTCCGGTCTGGCAGACCCTTAGGAGCCTCTCGTGAACCTCTCGGACCTCCCCTCGCCGCCAAAGTCCATCTTCCTGCGGGAAATGATCGGGCGCGGTCACGTCTACCAGATGACGGAGTTCGAGCAGCTCGACACCTACTGTGCGAGCGGCGTTCCGACCGCGTACATCGGCTTCGACTGCACGGCGAAGTCGCTGCATGTCGGATCGCTGGTGCAGATCATGAACCTGCGGCGGCTGCAGCAGGCTGGCGGCAAGCCGATCGTGCTGATGGGCGGCGGCACGACGAAGGTGGGCGATCCGACCGACAAGGAAAAGTCGCGACCGATCCTGTCGGAAGCCGAGATCGCGTCCAACATGGCGTCGATCAAGAAGAACTTCGAGCCGTTCCTGAAATTTGGCTCGGGCCCGACCGATGCGGTGATGATCGATAACGCCGAGTGGCTCGACCGGATCAACTACATCGAGTTCCTGCGCGACTACGGCAAGCACTTCACGATCAACAAGATGATCGCGCAGGAGACGGTCGCGCGCCGGCTTCGCAACGAGGAGCCCTACACCTTCCTCGAGTTCAACTACATGCTGCTGCAGTCCTACGACTTCCTGGAACTGGCGCGGAAATACAAGTGCCGTATCCAGCTCGGCGGCTCGGATCAGTGGGGCAACATCGTCAACGGCATCGACCTCACGCGCCGCATTATCGACACGCAGGTCTTTGGCGTGACGACGCCGCTGATCACCACGGCGTCGGGCGGCAAGATGGGCAAGACGGCGGAAGGCGCCGTCTGGCTCAATCCGGAGATGCGTTCGCCCTACGACTACTGGCAGTTCTGGCGCAACACCGAGGACGCCGATGTCGGCCGCTTCCTGCGGCTGTTCACCGATGTGCCGGAAGCAGAGATCAAGACGCTGGAATCGGCGCAGGGCGCGGACATCAACGAGTCGAAGAAGCGCCTCGCCGATGAAGCGACGGCGATGCTGCACGGGGCAGGCGAAGGGAAGAAGGCGCGGGCTGCGGCCGAGGCGGTGTTCAGTGGCGCATCCTCCGAAGGCATGCCGACAATCGAGGTGGAGCGCGCGAAATTCGACGCGGGCTATCCGATCGCCGATGCGCTTGTCGCGGCCAAGCTTGCCGACTCGAAGGGCGACGCCCGCCGTTCGATCCAGCAGAACGCGGTGAAGCTGAACGGCGAGGCCGTGACGGACGAGAAGCTTGTGCTGACGGTTGCTTCGCTGGAAGCGGATGGCGCGGCGCGGCTGTCCGTCGGCAAGAAGCGGCATGCGCGGCTGAAGGCGGTTTAGTAGGTGGGGGGCGCATGGAGCGGAGCGGAATGCACCATCGCGCCACGCCAACGAAAGAGGTGCATTCCGCTTCGCTGCATGCACCCTACGGGTTTCGTTTTTGTTGCGGGCATAGGATCGCGCTCTCGCTGACAAGGCCAGCAGGTTGGGATGGGCGTGAATTCCAGGATTTGACGCGAGCAAGGGCGGCGCGCGGATGCGCGGGGCCGCGGTTGGAGCGACGATACGCCCGAGCGCGTGGAAAATCAGGGCGGCAGCAGCGGCAG
>JAUYPV010000046.1 GCA_030697555.1 Hyphomonadaceae bacterium | reverse complement strand
CGAGCCGGAGCGCTATATCCGCCGCCATGCCGAGCGGATCGCGCGCGAAGCCGCGCGCTGCTTCCCGTGCGCTGTTGGTGTTGTTGTTGTTGATGTTGTTAGCAACGCTCTTCAACGCCGGGCTGGAACCACGGAATGGCTTCCCCAGGCCGGCGGCCGGCCTGCGTCACCGCACACCCACCCGCCTTAGCTTGGGCCCGGTTCAGGAAAATACGCCCGCAACAACCTGCTGACCTAGTCAGCGAGAACGAGACTTCATGTCTGGAATGAACCCTGAATCAAACGCGGAAGACAGCTACTTCGCGTCCTCTTCCGTCGGCTCCGAGCAGAACGACTGCGAGAACGCGCCGAAGCAGCTGATCAGCGTCTTGTCGCCGGACTTCACCGTGTATTTCGACGCCACCACCAGGTCCTGGAATTCTTCCGAGCGGTCCGTCGCGTCGAGCACGCCGCCGATCAACCCGCCGAGATCGCCCTTGTCGAGCTGCGCCTTGCGCTTCGCATCGAAGGCCTCGGCGGCCTTCGCCTTGTGCGTCTCGATTGTCGGCTTCGACAGGAAGCCTCCCACGCCGAGCGCGGCGAGCAGCACTAGAACCAGTAGCGACTTCATCGTTTCTTCCTTGTCCGTTTTCCCGTGCCGGCCTTCTTCGGCAATGCAGGCAGAGTCTCGCCCGCATCGAACTTCTTCAGCCAAGTCTTCGGCGCGTTATGGCGCCATTGCCGTGTCAGATATCCCCGCAGCAGTTTCGCATCGAGCCGTTTCAGCCGCGCGAGCACATAAGGGTAATTCTTGTAATGGTCGGTAAAATGAAACGTCTCCGGGTCCGCCTCGCAGATCATCTCCCGTTCGTCGAGGGCTACCTGCCCCAGCACCACGCTGTCGTCTTCCTTGCGCAGGCGGGTAAAGAACTTGCCGAACGCCTTGTAGGCGGGCTGGCCATACGAGGTGATAAATTCCGTTTCGGGAAAAGCCATGACCACGTCGTGAAACTGTTTCGGCCCCATCGCGTTAGCTCTCACTATGGCCTTGCGGCGCAACCTTAGGACTGAACCGATGTTCATGAAAACAGGGCAGAAAAACCTTGGCGGCGTCTTGTTTTCGCCAGTCCGCAAGCCGAGGTTCGCTCCCATGAGCATCCTCCTGTCGACCATTTTCCCACTTGCCCTTACGGGCGCCCTGCCCCCCGTGGCGGCGTACGCGCCTCACATGAGCATAGAGACTCCGGCCGCCAAGCCCGTGCCGGCGAAAGTCCAGACCGCCAAGCCGATCGCGAAACCCGCCATCGTGCTTGCCCCGCCGCAGACCAAGGTGCAGGCACCCGCCTTCGAAGCTCCGCAGGCTTCCGGTGCGCAGCTCATCCAGATCCAGCAACCCGCTCCGAACACCAAGCCCGCAACGTCCGCTGTTGACCGCCCCGCCATCGTCGAGCGCGTCGGCAAGGCGCTGAGCGACGTGAAAACCGCGCAGGGCAGCTTCACCCAGACCGACCAGGGCGGCTCGTCCTCGGGCGCGTTCTACATCTCGCGCCCAGGCAAGGTGCGTTTCGAATACAAGCAGCCAGAGCCCATGTTTCTGGTGTCGGACGGCGTTTCGGTCTCCATCGAGGAGCCCAAGCGCGGCTCGTATGACGCCGTGCCGTTGAGCTCCACGCCGCTCAATCTCTTCCTGCGTTCGAATGTCGACCTGAAGCGCGACGGCAGCGTCACCGATGTCACGACGTCGAACGGCTCCTACTTCGTCACGATGGTCGACAAGACCGGCGAAGCCGAAGGCAAGATGATCCTCGAATTCCGCCAGTCGGATTTCGAACTGCTCGGCTGGCGCGCCATTGACGGCGCCGGCAGCGAGACGCGGGTGAAGCTCACCGACATGAAGAAGAACGTGGCGCTCAAGCCCGCGCTCTTCGTCGTGAAGGACCCGGCCGACGAACGCCGCTGATTCAGGGATGACCCTGAAGGCGATTCGGGGTCCCCTGGATTGCCAATTCGCCGGGTCAAGGCCTGACGTAGCGAAAGAGCAACACACAAATTTTAAGGTTAACTGCGTTGCGGATGGCCGTCCGGTGTGGCGTAATTGCCACGTGGTTCGACGCCGTTCGCGTCCGGAGCTTCCCCCCGCGGATGCTGGAGCGGCGTTGATATGCCGGAGCTATCCCCCCGGCCCATCCGCGCCCCCGGGGCGCAACGCGCCTGGCTGTCCCCGCGGCCGGGCGCGTCCATGTCCGGCGGATTTAATTGCCGGGATTCCTTGATCTCCCGAGCGGCTCACCGGAAGGTGCCCGCGCACGGCGACCCCGCGCAAACTCACTCGAATCAGGCCTCCCCGCCGCATGAACCGCCTCACTCTGGCGACCTGGAACATCAATTCCGTCCGTCTGCGGATCGGCCGCGTCACGGCGTTCCTCAAGCGCGAGAAGCCCGATGTCCTGTGCCTGCAGGAGATCAAATGCCTCGAGGACCAGTTCCCGAGGAAAGCCTTCGAGGCCGCCGGCTACAAACACATCCATCTCAGCGGCCAGAAGGGCATGCACGGCGTCGCCATCGTCTCGAAGCACGAGATGGAAAACCTCGAAACACCCGGCCTCTGCAAGCACGGCCATGCCCGCTGCGCGGCGGTGAAAGTCGCCGGCTTCGAGCTGCATGATCTCTACGTGCCCGCCGGCGCCGACATTCCCGACCCCAAGGTCAACGAGAAGTTTGCCCACAAGCTCGACTTCATCGAACGCATGCGCGAGTTCTACGCCGCCCGCGCCGCCAAGCGTTCCGCCCCTCCCCTCCTCGTCGTGGGCGACATCAACATCGCGCCCGAAGAAAACGATGTCTGGTCCCATCGGCAGCTTCTCGACGTCGTAAGCCATACGCCCGTCGAGACCGACGGCCTCAAGCGCATCCTCGCCGAAGGCAAGTTCACCGATATCGCGCGCGCCAAGCACAAGCCGGAAGAAAAGCTCTACACTTGGTGGAGCTATCGCGCCGCGGACTGGAAGCTGTCGAACCGCGGCCGCAGGCTCGATCACATATGGGCCGACAAGAAAGCGACACCGCTCATCGACGTCGCCAGCTACCAGATCCACACCGCGGAACGCGGGGGCGACAAGCCCAGCGACCACGTGCCCGTGACGGTTTCGATGAGTATCGGCGCCTGATCGCCTGAGACCGGCACAAGTCTATATGCTCACCTGAGTTCCCGAAGATCGGAGACGACCCGTGAAACGCATCGCCCTTCTCGCCGCCCTCGCTGTCGCTGCCTGTTCGCCCTCGGCAAACGAGCCAGCGCCCGAGGCAGCCGCGCCTGCATCGGCCGAAACCGCCGCCACGCCAGCGTCGGCAACCACCGACACGCTCACCGCCGAAGGCTGGGGTCCGCTCAAGGTCGGCATGTCGAAAGCCGACGTGATCACGGCTGTTGGAGACACCCGCACCCCCGGCGCCGCGGGCATCCCCGACAGCGAGTGCATCGAGTTTCAGCCGCAGCGAGCGCCTGACGGCCTCTGGGTCATGTTTGAAGACGGCAAGCTGACCCGCATCACCCTCACCGAGCTGTCGCTCGTGAAAACCGACAGGGGCCTCGGTCTCGGCGACACGGCCGAGGCCATCAAGGTCGCCTACGGCGCCGATGCGAAATCAACGCCACACAAATACCAGGACAAGCCCGCCGAATACGTCACGTGGTGGACCGGCGGCCCTCGCGCCGAGCCTTACGTGCAGGACGAGGCCGCGCGCGGCATTGTCTACGAAATCGATGGCACGGGAAAAGCCGGCGCTATCCATGCCGGCGGTCCGAGCATTCAGTACGTCGAAGGTTGCGCCTAGGCTCTGCGAATCAAGGGAGACCGCCGTGAAGATGCTCCGCATGGGCGTGCTGGCTGCCAGCCTGATCGCCATGTCCTCCCCTGCCCATGCGGACGATCGCGCCGACATGGAAAAATTCATGGCCGACTATCTCACGCTATGGAATGCGCACGACGCAGCGACGATCACGGAACGCGTCTATCGCCTTGACGGCAATCATCCGTGGAGCACGCGCGAAGGCATGCAGGCCGAATTCGATCGCCTGAAGGCGCAGGGATATGACCGCTCCGACATACAGGGCATCACCGGCTGCGTGCTCGGCCCCGACACCGGACAAGTCGAGTTGCGCTACATACGCCTGAAGACCGACGGCTCATTCATGCCGCCCAAGGATCGCGTAAGCATCTATCGCGTGCGCAAGTTTCCGGGTGGCTGGCGCGTGACGGGATTCAGCGGTCTCGCCGCCGGCGCAAGAATGGAATGCCCCGCTGGTTGAAGCCGCTAGGCCTGCAGCCTGTACCCGCCGCTCTCGGTGAGCAGCAGCCGCGCATTCGCCGGATCCGGCTCGATCTTCTGCCTTAGGCGATAGATGTGTGTCTCCAGCGTGTGCGTCGTCACGTTGGCGTTATAGCCCCACACTTCCGAGAGCAGTTCCTCGCGCCCCACCGGCTTGCCGCCTGCGCGGTAGAGATATTTGAGGATGTTCGTTTCCTTCTCGGTGAGACGGATCTTGCGTTCCTTCTCGTCGATCAGCAGCTTCGCCGCCGGCCGGAATTCGTACGGACCCAGGCGGAAGGTTGCATCCTCACTCTGCTCGAACGTGCGCAGGTGCGCGCGCACGCGGGCCAGCAGCACCGAGAACTTGAATGGCTTGGTGACGTAGTCGTTGGCGCCCGAATCCAACCCGAGAATCGCATCGGCGTCGGTCACCTGCCCCGTCAGCATGACGATCGGCGCTGCAATGCCGTGCTTGCGCATCAAGCGACAGGCGTCGCGGCCATCCATGTCCGGAAGCTCGACGTCGAGAATCACAAGATCCGCCCGCGTGGCTTCCGCCTTGCGAATGCCCTCCCCGGCCGAAGCTGCGTGCTCGATCCGGAAGCCCTCGTGCAACTCGAACTGCTCGGCCAGAGCCTCGCGCAGTTCGTTGTCGTCATCGACGAGCAGGATCGTTTTTGCTGTGGTCATTATGTCGGCAACCTCCCGGCCCCCGCATCTTCCGTGCGGGAGGCCACAAGTCTAGGGATGATAACGCGAGCAAGGAAGCCATGGCGCAAACACCAGAGTTTGAAGTGGAGGCCCTTGAACGCTCAATCGGCGTACTTCGCTGGGGCGGACGCGAGATTCGCTGTGCATTGGGCCGCGGCGGCGTGGTCAAAGAAATTTTGAAGCGCGAAGGCGACGGAGCGACGCCAGCGGGACGTTGGCCAATGCGTCAGATTTTCTATCGCCCCGACCGCCTGCCTGCGCCTTTAACCGGCATTCCGGTTGCGCCGATCACCCAGGCCCTGGGTTGGGGGGACGGGCCAGGCCAGCCCGGATACAACCAGCTCGTCCAGCTTCCCTACCCCGCCAGCCACGAAAAACTCTGGCGCGAGGACCATGTCTACGACCTCATCGTCGTGCTCGGCTACAATGACGACCCGGTCGTCTCCGGCAAGGGCTCAGCGATCTTCCTGCACGTAGCGCGTCCGGACCTTTCACCGACCGAAGGCTGTGTCGCCGTCGCACGCGAAGACCTGCTCGATCTTCTAAAAACGGTGAAGCCAGGGGACACACTGACAGTGCGCTAGACGTTTCCGCTGCGTGAAATCGACATCGCGGCGCGGCGCGCATATCAATCCGTCATGACAGCAGAAGCCGCCGCCCAGACCAAGAGCGCCGCCCGCATGGTTTTCCTTGCGGGCGCGATCATCGCACTCTCGCACCTCGCCGATGAATGGGTGAAGGCGCCGATCCCGGTCGGACCCGCGTGGAAGTGCGTCGGCATAATTCTGCTCGGCGTCTATGCCGGACTACAAAAGGCCTGGCTGCCGATGGCCGGCTTCTTCTTCTCGGCCGCGGGCGACGTCTTTCTCGAGCTCGATGGCCTGTTCGTTTTTGGCATGGCGGCGTTCGGGCTCGCGCACGTCTGCTACAGCGCGGAATTCGTCCGGATCATCCGGCGCGACGGCCTCTACTGGAAAGGCTGGCCGATCTGCGTGGTCGTGCTCATCGTCTCGATCGAGCTTGCGGTCTATCTCGTGCCGGCGATGGGCGACCTTCTCGTTCCAGCCGTCGCCTATCAGATCATCATCTCGACCATGCTGATCCTCGCCTTAATGTCCAAGGCGCCGATCATTGCCAAGGTGGGCGCCGCGGTCTTCATGTTCTCCGACACGCTGATCGCTGTGAACATGTTCCGCGGCCTTCCCGTGCCGGCCGGATCGGTGTGGCTAACCTACGCCGCCGCGCAGATCATGCTGGCGGTCGGTTTCACGCGGATCAGGCTGGTCTAGCCCCTCGCGCCGAACAACGCCGACCCGACGCGCACGCTCGTTGCGCCGAACATCACGGCGGTCTCGTAGTCCGCGCTCATGCCTATCGACAGCTTCGAAAGCCCGTTGCGGGAGGCGATCTTGCCCAACAGCGCAAAGTGAAGCCCCGCTGGCTCCGCCTCGGGCGGAATGCACATCAGGCCTTCCGGCTCGAACCCGTAGTCGCGGCGAACGGATGCGATGAATGCATCCGCATCCTGCGGCGCAACGCCGGCTTTCTGGTCTTCCTCGCCCGTATTGACCTGCACATAGAGGCGCGGCTTGCGGCCGAGCTTCGAGACCGCATCCGCGATCGCGCCAGCCAGCTTCGGCCGGTCGAGCGTTTCGATGACGTCGAACAGCGCAATCGCATCCTTTGCCTTGTTGGTCTGCAGCGGGCCGATCAGGTGCAGCTCCAGGTCGCCAAATGTAGCGCGCCGGGCCGTCCACCGGTCCTGCGCCTCCTGCACGCGGTTCTCGCCGAACATGCGCTGGCCGGTCCCCAGCATAGCTTCGATCCGCTCTTCCGGCTGGAATTTGGAGACGGCCGTCAGTGCGATGGACGCAGGATCGCGTCCCGCGCCCTTGGCGGCGGCGGCGATGCGCGCAAGAACATCGGCGCGGGCAGCCGCAATGGTTTTTCGAAGCTCGTCGTCCATGCACAAGTCTCAAGCGCAAGCCGCAGCCCGCCGCAAGCTCCTCGCCGCTTCGCGGCTGGTGAAGCCTGTGCGCGCGCGCAATGGCCGTGCCCTGCCCCCCGCCTGGTTCATAACCGACCCGAAGCGCACGAAGCATCCCGAACGGATCGCCGTGAGGCTTCCGAGGGGCTTTGGCGTGATCTTCCGGCATTTCGGCGCGAAGGATCGGTTCGACGCGGGACTGAGGCTGGCGGCGGTCTGCCGCGCGCGCGGCCTGGTATTGCTGGTCTCCGCCGATCCCGAACTCGCACGCGTTATCCAAGCCGATGGCGTCCATTGGCCCGAGGCAAGCCTCAGAGGCGTGCGCGGGCGCAACGGGCGCTGGATCGAGACTGCCTCGGCGCACTCCCCGGCGGCCATCGCACGGGCCGCAAAGCTGGGTGTCGATGCGGTGATCGTCTCGACCGTTTTCGAAAGCGGCAGCGCTTCTGCGGGCAAGCCAATGGGCGCCCTGCGTTTTCGTCAGATCGCCCGCGCCTCGGCCCTGCCCGTCTACGCGCTAGGCGGGATCACGCCGCACAACGCCGCGCACGCAATGATGCATGCAGCCGGATGGGCGGCGATCGATGCGGTCGTGTCAGGCTGGAATGATTAGAACGAGAAGGCGGACTCAACGCGGACGCTGGTTTCGCTGACTTCGTCCTTGAAGTTCGTGCGCGGATCGGAAAGCGAACTCGACAGCGCATCGCCCTTCACGGTCACGCCGCCGCCGAAGCGGAAGCGCGGCGTCACCTGATAATAGGCGCCGGCCGCCAGCTCTTCACGCGGAAGAACTTCGTTGTTCGAGCGGCTGGTCAGGTCGAGCGTGATGCCCCACTTGCCGCCCGGCTTCCACGATAGCTCCAGCTGGTCCTGCTCGATCGGTCCGAGCGGGATGGCCGGACGGTCCGTGCCTTTGCTGAAGCCGAAGCCGAGATTCAGCTTGGGCGATTCGCCCTGAAGCTGGGTCTGTGTTTGGGATTGGCTGGAGAGGCCTTGCGGGCCGGAGGACACAGGTGCGCCATCCTTCCCGACCTGCGCAAAAGCAGGCGCCGCAGCCAGGGAGGCAGCAAGACAGAAAAGATGTGCGGCAATGCGCATGTCCGGCCCTCCTTTCCCGAATAATACGCCCGAGTCGACCCACAAAAGTTAACGAGAATTAATTGGTACCTTCAAGGGCCTAGTTTCCCGGAAGGTGTCACTAATTCCGCACAGTCAGCTCGAACACTAACCCCTGATTGCCGGCATTTGTGTGACCTAACCCGATGCCGGCACCCTGCAGTACAGGTACCTCGATATCGCCTGAGGTCCAGGCGACACCAAGATTCGCGTGCTCGTTAATCTTCTTACTCGCCCCAACAAGCCAGGATACGCCCTCGATTGTCGTGAGCTGGTCTTCCGACCAGCCAGCCTCAAGCCCAACACGCCAATCGCCTGACTCGCGAATTAATCCGAGCTCCCACCCCTGGTAGTCGCCATTTCCGGAATCCTGGGCGCTGTTGCTGGAAAGCCACCGCAGGCCGGTGGTCCATTTGCCGCTCTCGAGTTCGAGCCCGGCGCCAAGCGCCTCGTAGTCGCCAAAGCCGGTGAGGCCGGCGCCGCTTTCGGCCATCGTGTAGGTGAGCGCCGTGCGCACGCGCAGGCCCTGTTCGGCGAACTGCCGCGCGAAGGAAGCGCCTCCTTCGAGCACGTTCTCGAGTCCGGCATTGGCGACTCCGGGCGCACTGTAGTCCGGATCGAAATCAGCGGTGCGCATGTCGGCCTTCGGCGTGTAGGACGCGCCGAGGCGGAAGCCGACCCAGCGTGGCGTCATGTAGGTCGCCTTGAACGATGAGCCTGTGACGTCGTTGCGTGCACGCGTGACGACGAGGCCTGTCGGGTCGAGGCCCGACGAGAAGGCGGATACGCGTTGGAGAACGGTCGGCGCGCGTGCGTCCAAACGCGCGGCAGCGCCTGAATCAAGGCCGATAATGCCCTCCCCCCATGGTCCGGTGAGGCCGAGCGATGCGCTTTCGACTGTTGCGAAACCATCCTCGTCGGCGAGTGGACCATCGGCGGCAAGGCCGGTCACCGGCGACACCGGTGCAAAGAAGGAGAGACCGTCGGTCACGCTGGGGCAGAGGCCATTCACGCCCGGGCAATTGCCCAGCGAGCCGGCGAAGGCGGGACGCGACTTCGCGTCGCGCTCCAGTCTCACTTCGCCACGCCAGTCCAGCGCAAGCCCGTTGTCGAATGTGTCCGTGCGCGTGACCAGAAGAGATCCGGACGCGAGAAGAGCCGCGCCAGCAGGGGTCAGCACATTCTCGTCGCCGACGCCTGAACCGACCAGCGTAAGCCGGGCATCGAGGTCCCAGCCTTCCGTCAGGCCGTCCTGCGCAAAGGCTGGGGATGCGGCTCCAAGAGCGAGGGCAACTAGGGTCAGAGAACGCCGCATGCCAGAATTCCTCCGCAATCGCAGTTCACTACGTCGATCTTAAATGTGCCGGCCTTGGGGCGCGGCCACAGTGTCCGGCCCTTGCAAGCATGATGGCCGGACCGCTAAGGAAGGCTTTCTGCTCACAAGGCTGGGACGCCGAAAGCGTCGGGAAACGGATGAGGGCTTCGTAATGTTTGCTCGCTTGGCGGCTTCGGCCGTGGCTGTTTCAGCGCTGCTCCTTGCTGGCGGTTGCTCTATCTTCGGCTCCAGCACATCCAACACGTCGACCCAGTCGAGCGCCGACATGGGTCCGGAAGAAACCGGCGGCATCGGCGTCAACGCCTATCTGTGGCGCGCAGCGCTCGACACGCTGGACTTCCTGCCGATCGCTTCGGCGGACCCGTACGGCGGCGTGATCATCACCGACTGGTACGCCAACCCGGCAAAAGCTGACGAACGCCTCAAGGCCACCATCTACATCCTCGACACCCGCCTGCGCGCCGATGGCATTTCGGCGGCCGTGTTCCGTGAGCAGATGGTCAACGGCCAGTGGACCACCGCAACGGTGAACCCCGAGACCAACATCGCGCTCGAAAACGCCATCCTGTCGAAAGCTCGCCAGCTTCGACTTTCCAGCATCGACTGATCGCGGCGTATCCTTTCGCTGGACGCCGGAATGTGCGAACTCCGGCTGCGGCCGAATGGATGACGAGCGACGATGGCTACCCGCTACAACCCCAAAGAGACCGAGCCGAAATGGCGTGACGCATGGGCGCGCGCCGGAGTCTTCCGCGCGAAGTCCGCGAAGGAAGCGGGCGCGATGCCGAAGGCATACGTCCTCGAGATGTTTCCCTACCCTTCGGGCCGGCTGCACATGGGCCATGTGCGCAACTACGCGATGGGCGACGTCGTCGCGCGCTATCGCCTGGCCAATGGCTACAACGTGCTGCACCCGATGGGATGGGATGCATTCGGCCTGCCCGCCGAAAACGCCGCCATCGAAAAGAGAGCCCAGCCGCGTCAATGGACGCTGCAGAACATTCAGGCGATGAAGGACCAGTTCGAACCGCTGGGCCTCACGTTCGACTGGTCGCGTGAAGTCACGACCTGCGAGCCCAACTACTATGAGCATCAGCAGCGCATCTTCCTGAAATTCCTCGAGCACGATCTCGTCTATCGCCGGTCCGCGAAAGTGAACTGGGATCCCGTCGAGAACACCGTGCTCGCCAACGAGCAAGTGGTGGACGGCCGCGGCTGGCGCTCAGGCGCCGTCGTCGAGAGCCGCGAGCTGGAGCAGTGGTTCTTCCGCATCACAAAATACGGTGACGACCTGCTGGCGGGGCTGGAAACGCTGGACCGCTGGCCCGACAAGGTTCGCGTCATGCAGGCGAACTGGATCGGCAAGAGCCAGGGGGCGCGCATCTGGTGGGAGATCGCCGAGGCGCCCGACTTCCTGACGCGCCGCACAGGGGATGGCGGTCCCAATCATGCGACCGATCCAGTCGAGGTTTTCACCACACGCCCCGATACGCTGTTCGGCGCGAGCTTCCTCGCCCTGGCCCCCGACCATCCGCTGACAAAGCAGATCGCGAAGTCGCGCCCGGATGTTGCCGAGTTCGTCGCCCGCGCCGGTCAGATGGGGACGAGCGAAGCCGACATCGAGAAGGCCGAGAAGTTCGGAATCGATCTCGGCGTCCGCGTGCGACACCCGTTCGACCCTGACTGGATTTTGCCCGTGTGGGCGGCGAACTTCGTGCTGTCGACCTATGGCTCGGGCGCCATCTTCGGTTCGCCCGCCGGCGACCAGCGCGACATCGAGTTCGCGGAGAAGTACGGCCTGCCCTTCAAGCCTGTCGTGCTGCCCCCGGGCGCCGATCCCGCCACCCATTCGGTGTCGAAGGAGGCGTATGTCGGCGAGGGTACGATCTACAATTCGAGATTCCTCGACGGGCTTTCGACGCGCGATGCGATCAGTCGAGCGATTCAGGAACTGGTGAAGCTCGGCCAGGGCGAAGCCACGACGCAGTACCGCCTGCGCGACTGGGGCGTCTCTCGCCAGCGCTATTGGGGCTGCCCGATCCCGGTGATCCGCTGTGCCAAGTGTGGCGTCGTCCCCGTGCCCGACAAGGACCTGCCGGTTCTGCTGCCGGACAACGCCGACTTCTCGGAGCCCGGCAATCCGCTGGCGCGCCATCCGACATGGAAGCACACGACGTGTCCGGCTTGCGGCGGCAAGGCCGAGCGCGAGACCGACACGATGGATACGTTCGTCGACTCGTCTTGGTACTTCGCCCGCTTCGCCAATCCCAACGCGAAAGAGCCGATCGACAAGACGGAGGCCGCCTATTGGCTGCCGGTGGATCAATACATCGGCGGCGTCGAGCACGCCGTGCTCCACCTGCTCTACTCCCGCTTCTTCTGCCGCGCGCTGCGCGACTGCGGCCTGCTCGATCTGCCAAGCGGGGAGCCGTTCGCGGGTTTGTTCACGCAGGGCATGGTGACGCACGAGACATACAAATCGACATCCGGCTCCTGGTTGCTGCCGGAAGAAATCGAACGTCGAGACGGCGGCATCTTCGAGGTCTCGACCGACAAGCCTGTCTCGATCGGCGGCGTCGAGAAAATGTCGAAGTCGAAAAAGAACGTCGTCGATCCAGTGGCGATCATCGCCGACTATGGCGCCGACGTCGCCCGCTGGTTCGTGCTGTCCGACAGCCCGCCCGAGCGCGACTTCGAATGGTCGGATAGCGGCGTGCGCGGAGCGTGGGGTTCCGTGCAGAAGATGTGGGCGCTGGCCGATGCGGCGCCTGACGCCGATGACGGTCCCGCCGACTCGGGCGAGGCGCTCGAGCTGCGCCGCATAGCGCACCGTACCGTGCGCGACGTCACGCAAGGTATCGAAAAGTTCCACTTCAATGTCGGCATTGCGCGCATGAACGAACTCGCCAACGCCCTGCGCAAGGCGGAAAGCCAGTCGGGCCGGGGCATGGCGACAGCGCGCCGTGAAGCGATCCGCCTGCTGGCCCAACTGAGCGCACCCTTCGCGCCGCACCTCGCCGAAGAGTGCTGGGTCCGCATCGGCGGCCATCCTTCCCAAGAAAAAGGGGGGATGGTTGCGATCGCCAAATGGCCAGAGGCGGATCCCGCCATGCTGGTTTCGGACACGGTCCTGCTGCCGGTGCAGGTCAACGGCAAGAAACGCGCGGAAATCACCCTGCCCCGGGATGCGACTGCGGAGGCCGTCGAAGCCGCCGCCAGGGCCGATGACAACGTGAAACCCTTCCTTGCCGGCCTGACCGTGCGAAAGGTCATTGTCGTTCCCGGCCGCATCGTGAATATCGTGGCCTCATGATCCGGACCCTGATCCTTAGCCTTGCGGTGCTGCCGCTCTCCGCGTGCGGCTTCTCGCCGGTCTATGGCACTGGGCCGGCGCTTGCGAACGCAGGGCCGATCACGATTCCAGAGATCCGGACTATCGCCTCCAGCGGCGCGGCGGGGGGGCGCACCGGGCATTTCCTGCGCCAGGAGCTGGTGCGCACTCTCGGACAGGGCGTGCCGGGAGTGAGTGGTTCGGCGCAGCTTGAGGTGGACCTGAGGCAGAGCATTGAACGCCTCGCCTTCGCACCCGACCAGGCCGCCTCGCGCTCCGACTATGTCGGCACAGCGATGTGGACGTTGCGCGCCGCGAGCGGAGAACTCATCGCATCCGGCGGCGTGAAGGAGCGAGCGAGCTTCAACTTTGCAGACGCCGCCTACGCGGACCTCGCCGCACAGACAGCGGCGCAGGAGAGACTGGCGACGCTTCTCGCGCGCTCGATCCGCGAACAGGTGATCATCGAGGCCGGCAAGCCGAAGCAGGCGGTTGCGACGCCGGCTTCTCCTGGACAATGAAACAGGCAGGCCCGCGCGCGCTGGCCTTCTGCGAGTCGCCGCCCGCGAAAGCGCGCATCGCCCTCATCTTCGGCAGCGATCCCGGCCTCGTCTCGACGTCGGCCGACGCGCTGCAGAAAGCGTGGGTTCCAGGCACCGACCAGCTCAACATCGTGAAGCTCGGCGATGATGATCTACGCCGCGATCCGCAACTGCTCGCCGATGAACTCGTCGCCCGTTCTCTCCTGGGAGGAGATCGCCTCGTACGTGTGCGGACCGAGAAGGATGCGAGCTATAAACTCATCCTCGAAATCCTCGGCGACGTTGACAAGGGTTCCCTGACACCCGAGGCGTTCTGGATCATCGAAGGCGGCGAACTCAACAAGTCGAACAAGCTGCGCGTCGGTTTCGAGGACTCGCAGAGCGGCACCGCGCTGCAGCTCTACGCCGACGACCAAGCCAGCGTCGGCGAGATGGTGAACAAGCGCCTCGCCGCGGCGGGCGTCGCCATCGAACCGGAAGCTCTTTCCGCCTTCATTTCGGAACTACCCGGCGACCGCAGACTAGCGCTATCGGAACTCGAAAAGCTTGAATTGTACGCGGTAGGGCTGGGACGACCGGTAGTGCCTCAAGATGTTGCTCTCCTCGCCTCCGCCGAGCAGCCTCGCGGTGCGGATGACGCGGCCGACGCAGCCATCGCCGGCGATGCCGCAGGCGCCACACTCTCCGTCAACCGCTACCTGGATGCCGGCGGCAACGCGATTTCGGCGCTGCGCACGTTGCACTTCCGGCTTCTGCGAGTGAGCGATGCGGTGGCGTCGGGAGCAGGGACCGGAGCGCGACTCCGGCCTCCGATTTTCGACAAGGAATGGCCTGCGTTTTCTCGCGCACTACGCGACTGGCCCGCGCCTGTTATCCATCGTGCCTTCACCCGACTCTACGAAGCGGAGAAGGCGTGCAAGCAGGCGGGCGGGCCGTCGGATTCGATTCTTCGACAGCTCATCCATCGCGTCGCGACGCGCGCACTCTGAAAAGAAAAGGGCGGCGAGTTACCGCCGCCCTGTTCCACGTGAAACAGATGCGTTGTCCTACGCGACCGGCTCGCTATCGGCGATAATGCGCGGTCGCGAGAGCAGGCGGCAGATCTCGTCGAGCTGTTCCAGCTTCGCGTACTTGATGCGAACCTCGCCGCCCTTGCCGTTGATGTGACGGATGTCGACGTCGAGGCCGAGCGAGCGTTGTAGGTCGAGTTCGAGCGCTTTCGTATCGACGTCCTTGTCGCCAACCGACGACGAAGACGATGACGAAGAACGCGGCAAGCTCGCGGCCTTGTCGCCCTTCGCAAGTGCTTCGGTGTCTCGCACCGAAAGAGCTTTTGCGATGACGGTGAGGGCGAGGGCGGACGGGTCCTGAGTCTTCAGCAGCGCGCGGCCATGGCCGGCGCTGAGACGCCCTTCCCGCACATGCTCGCGCACTTCGTCGGGCAGGTTGAGAAGACGCAGCGTGTTCGACACATGCTCGCGGCTCTTGCCGACCTGGGTCGCGACAGATTCCTGCGTGCGGCCGAAGCGGTCGATCAGCGCCTTGTAGGCTTCAGCTTCCTCGACCGGGTTGAGGTCGGCGCGTTGCACGTTCTCGATGATCGCGATCTCGAGAACTTCGCGATCGTCCATGTGACGGACGACAGCCGGAATGACGGTAAGACCGGCGCGGCGGGCAGCCCTCCAGCGGCGCTCCCCGGCGATGATTTCGAACATCTCGGGGTTGGTAGGGTCGGGCCGTACCAGGATGGCCTGGAGTACGCCCTTCGCGCGGATCGATTCTGACAGCTCGTCGAGTTCGGACTCGACGAACGTGCGGCGCGGCTGCTTGGGATTCGGGATGATGCGATCGATCGCGATCTCGGATGCAGCGAGCACTTCCCCGGCAGCGCCCTCGCCGGCCGTGACGCTGGCAGTCGTCGCGTCGATGGCGTTGCGGGCGCCGGCGTAGTCGCCGAGCAGAGCGGACAATCCCCGTCCGAGCCGTGCCTGTTTTTGTGGTTGAGTCACGCCGCAGTCCTCTCGCGTTCGCGTTGCATGAGTTCCTGCGCAAGCATTATGTAAGCCTCACTACCAGAACATTTATGGTCGTAGAGAATCGCGGGCAGTCCGAAGGACGGCGCCTCGGAAAGCCTTACGTTCCGCGGGATCACCGTCTGATAAACTTTCGCGCCAAAGAAGCTGCGCACTTCGCTGGCGACCTGGTCGGACAGTTTGTTGCGCTTGTCGTACATGGTCAGCACGACGCCCTGGATCTCGAGATCGGGATTGAGCGCAGTGCGCACGAGGTCGACAGTACGCAGAAGTTGCGAGAGGCCTTCGAGCGCGAGGAACTCGCACTGCAGAGGAACGAGCACCGCGTTCGAGGCAACCATCGCATTGATCGTCACCGTAGAGAGAGAGGGCGGGCAGTCGATCAGCACGGTATCGTAAGGCGAGCCCGCGCCCGTCATGCGATAGAGATCGAAGGCCTGCTTGAGTTTGAAATTCTTCTGCGGGTCGTTGTGGATCATCGTCTCGACGCCGGCGAGGTTTTCATCGCCGGGCACGAGATCAAGGTTCGGCACCTTGGTCGGGATGATCGCTTCGAGCAGCGTCCCCTCGCCCACGAGAACATCGTAGCTGGTCTTGCGACGTGAAACTGGCTCGACCCCAAGACCGGTCGACGCGTTGCCCTGGGCGTCGCAATCCATAACGAGGACGCGCTTTCCCACGGCCGCGAGCGCGGTCCCGAGATTGATTGCGGTGGTGGTCTTGCCCACCCCGCCTTTCTGGTTGGCGACCGCGATAACGCGCATCAGCCCCTCCGCGGCTTGATTGCCGAAACTGTGAGAATCTGTCCTTCGGGACTGCTCAGGCTGGGTCTGGAGGACGAGTCGAAAGTCCAGGATTCCCGGGCCAGGGTCAATTCTGTGACCGCGTCCCTACCTTTCATCAGCAGGGCCTTACCAGAAGGTTTCAGCCAGCCGTGCGCGTAACCCAATAGTTTGGGCAAAGGGGCTAATGCCCGAGCCGTGACCACGTCGAACCGGTCCCCAGGCGCCTCCTCAATCCTGAGATTCAAGACCCGGGCAGGCAGGCCGACCCCGGCGATGACGGCCTTCAGGAACTCGGTTTTTCGGGGGCTTTTCTCGACCAGGGTCACCGAAGCCCCTGCCCGGTCCGCCAGCGCACAGGCCAGCGCCAGCCCCGGGAACCCAGCCCCGGAACCCAAGTCTGCGACCAATTTGTCGTCTGGAGAAATTTGTTCGAGGAGCTGAAGGGAATCCAGCACATGCCGCCGCCAGAGGTGCCGACCCTCGCCCGGCCCGATCAGATTGATTCGCTCCCGCCATTCGTCGAGCACGCCGAGATAGGCATGAATTTTAGACAATGTTTCACGTGAAACGCCGGTCTGCCGGACCACGTCTTCCGGGCCGAATCCATCCCCGTCAGTAGCCGGAAAACTCATGTGCTGAGGACCCCAGAGTGGGCCACGGATAGCGCTTGGCACATCCGAGAAAACGATCTCGACTGGCGGGGCATCAACCGGTCGCCGCCTTGGCGGACCGCTTCAGGTGGCCCAGCAGGGCCGTCATGGCCCCAGGCGTCAGGCCTTCGATCCGGGCCGCCTGGCCAAGTGTCGCGGGCCGTACGGTGGTGAGCTTGTCCTTGGCCTCGTTCGAAAGACCGCCGATCACCCGGTAGTCGAGGTCGGCCGGAAGGCGCATGTCCTCGTCCTTCCGGAAGGCGACGATGTCCGCCTCCTGGCGGTCGAGATAGCCGGCATAGGCCGCCTCGATTTCCATCTGCTCGGCGACCTGTTTGTGGGTCCCGCCCAGCTCCGGCCAGATCCGAATCAGCGACCCGAAGTTGACCCCGCCATAGGCCAGTAGCTCCGTGGCCGACCGCCGCCGGCCGTCGAGCTTGACCCCGATCCCGTGGCCGTTCGCTTCGTTCGGAGTGAGACTCAGTCCGGCCAGTCTAGACCGTGCCGTCTCGATCGATTCGCGTTTCACGTGAAACGAGTTTTGCCGGGTCGAGCCGACGACGCCGGCGGCGAGGCCGTCCGGGGTCAGGCGCTGATCGGCGTTGTCGGCACGGAGCGTCAGCCGGTACTCGGCCCGGGACGTGAACATCCGGTACGGCTCGGAGACGCCTCGAGTGACCAGGTCATCGATCATCACGCCGATATAGGCGCGGCTCCGATCGATGATGAAAGGATCCGATCCGGCGGCGTATCGGGCAGCATTGAGGCCGGCCACCAAACCTTGCCCGGCCGCTTCCTCGTATCCCGTCGTCCCGTTGATCTGGCCCGCCAGGTAGAGACCCGGCATGCGCTTCACGCCGAGGGTGGGGTCCAGTTCGCGGGGGTCCACATAGTCGTATTCGATGGCGTAGCCGAACCGTTTGATCTCGACCCGCTCGAGGCCGGGGATCTTGCGAATGAAGGCTTCCTGGACGTCTTCCGGCAGCGAGGTCGATATCCCGTTCGGATAGATCGTATCGTCGTCCAAGCCTTCTGGCTCAAGGAAGATCTGATGCCGGTCGCGATCAGCGAACCGCTTCACCTTGTCCTCGATGGACGGGCAATAGCGCGGCCCGCGTCCGGCGATGGCGCCGGAGTACACGGCCGACTTGGTGATGTTGTCGCCAATCACCTTGTGGACCTCGGACGAGGTCCAGGTGATCCCGCAGGCGATCTGCGGAACGGTGATCTTGTCCGTCAGGAACGAGAACGGGATCGGCTCGTCATCGGCCGCCTGCATCTCGATATTGGTCCAGTCGATGGTCTTGCCGTTAAGCCGGGCCGGCGTGCCGGTCTTGAGCCTGCCCATCTGCATGCCCAGTCCATAGAGGCGATCCGACAGGCCGATGGCGGGCGCCTCGCCGACGCGGCCGGCGGGGATGCGCTTCTCGCCGATATGGATCAGGCCTTTTAGGAAGGTGCCCGTCGTGACGACCACGGCCCCGGCGCGCCAGCTCCGGCCCGAGAGACCGATGACGCCCGCGACTTTGCCGTCCTCGACGATCAGGTCTTCAACCCCGTCTTCGATGAGGGTCAGGGTCTCGTATTCTGACAGGATGGACTGTACCGCCTCGCGATAGAGCTTCCGGTCCGCCTGGGTCCGGGGGCCTCGAACGGCAGGACCCTTGGAGCGGTTGAGCATCCGGAACTGGATGCCGCCCCGGTCGGCGGCCCGGCCCATGACCCCGTCCAGCGCGTCGACTTCCCGGACCAGGTGGCCTTTTCCCAGGCCCCCAATGGCCGGGTTGCAAGACATCTCGCCGATAGTCGAAAGCTTGTGTGTGACCAGAGCGGTCTTCGCCCCGAATCGGGCGGCCGCCGCCGCGGCTTCGGCGCCGGCGTGACCCCCCCCAATGACGATGACGTCGTATGTTGCCGATGGCGTTTGCATGAGCGGCGGCTGCCTGTGGATGATCGCGATCATCTAAGGGAGGCGAAGGCCTGCGTCGAGGTGATTCGCATGTCCTAGATGCAGGCATGTCACCGCTGGTACTGGTGGCCTGGAAGGGTGTCGCTCAGGGTTTCGCCAGTCTCGTCACTTCCCGGTACAGGCGAGCGTTTCACGTGAAACATCTGCAATTGACCAAATCCGGCCCGGTCGATTCGAGAGACCCCAAACGCCTCTAGCGCGAGCTAGTCACTTGCCGACGCAGAACTGGGAGAAGATCCGGTCGAGCAGATCCTCGGCATCTATCGACCCGGTGATGCGGCCCAAGGCGCGGGCGGCCAGCCGAAGGTCTTCCGACACCAGCTCGGCCCCAATGCCGATCCTTGCCCCCTCCAGCGCCCGCTCGATGGCAGCCAGCGCCTGCTCGACTAGATCGCGGTGACGTGCCCGCGTGACCAGCGGGGCCTCGTCCGCCTCGAGCCGCTCCCTGACGATCTGCGTTAGCCGCCGCTCGAAGGCGTCGAATCCCGCCCCGGTCTTGGCCGAGACCACGAACGCGTCCTCCGAACCCGCCGCCGGGGTCGAGGCGAGCAGGTCGGCCTTGTTGAGGACGATCAGATCTCCAGTCCGGACTCTCGTCTCGGGCGATCCGGCGACCGATGTTTCACGTGAAACATCGGTCATCCCGTTTCGAGAAGCATCCACCACCCAGATTCGGAGGTCTGCCTCCTCGGCGCGGGCCAGGGCGCGCATGACCCCCTCCGCCTCGATGGCGTCGGAGGCTTCACGGAGGCCTGCGGTGTCCGCAAACCAGGTAGTGAAGCCGGATAGTACCAGTCGTACTTCTACTACATCACGGGTAGTTCCCGCGATGGGGGAAACTATCGCGGCATCCCTCCGCGCCAGGCGATTCATCACGCTGGACTTACCGGCGTTGGGGGGGCCGAGGATGGCGATTCGGAAGCCTTCGCGGACCGAACGGAGCCGGGAGGCGTCGCCGAGGGCGGATTCCAGCTCGTGGGCGAGGGCTTCGATGGGTTCGAGGGCGGTGAGATCCACCTCGCCGGGAATATCGGCCTCGTCGGGAAAGTCGATCGAGGCTTCGAGGGCCGCCATCGCGGACATCAGAAGACCGCGCCAGCCCTCGAAAACCCTTGCGGCTTCGCCCTGATAGAGCCTCGCGGCCTGTCGTCTCTGGCCTTCCGTTTCCGCATCTATGAGGTCGGAAATCGCTTCTGCCTGTGTGAGATCGAGGCGTCCGGCGTCAAAGGCGCGCCGCGTGAATTCGCCTGGATCGGCAATTCTACAGAGACGCGAATTCAACGCCGAGGCGAGTAGCGCTTCGACGATCGCGGGCCCGCCATGCAGGTGGAATTCGACGGTGTCTTCGCCGGTGAAGGAGTTGGGCCCCGGCATCCAGAGGACGATCGCTTCGTCGAGAAACTGACGCTCCGAGTCATGGAGCACGCGCACTGTGGCGCGACGCGGCTGGGGCGCCGTCTCATCGGAAAAATGGGCGAGCACGCCCAGCGCGCCTGGTCCCGACACGCGCACTACCGCGACGCCTGCACGGCCTGAACCGCTGGCCAGCGCGATGATCGTGTCGGTAGTGCCGCGCATGTGGCTCCGGTAGTGCCGGGCGCTCGCTTGCGCCGGGACCTTCGAGCACTACAACTCGCACTACCAACAATCCAGAAGCCGGAGTTCGCGATGGGCCGCAGGGTGACAATCCCAAGTGGGGGCCAGGGCAAGGACGGGTCGTTCGGTGCCTACGTCGCCGACGCCAAGAAGGGCGGACCGGCCCCCAAGTCAGCAATCGTGGTCATCCAGGAGATCTTCGGCGTCAACAAGGTGATGCGGGACATCACCGATTCACTCGCCGAGGAAGGCTACACCGCCGTCTGCCCGGACCTGTTCTGGCGCATCCAGCCCGGCATCGACATCACCGACCAGACCGATGCGGAATGGGAGAAAGCGTTCTCGTACTTCAAGGCGTTCAACGTCGACAAAGGCGTGGAGGACATCGCCGCCACGATCGCCTGGGTGCGCGGCGAGGGCCATCCGAAGGTAGGCGCCGTGGGCTACTGCCTAGGCGGCCTGCTGGCCTTCCTGACGGGCGCACGGACCGATGCGGATGCTGTCGTCGGCTACTACGGCGTCGGCATCGACAACTACCTGGGCGACGCGGCCCGAGCGAAGAAGCCGGTGCTGCTCCACATCGCCGAGGAGGACGGGTTCGTCTCCAAGGACAGCCAGGCCAAGATGAAGGCCGCACTCACCGCGCCCAACTTCACCCTCTACTCGTATCCCGGCCGCGACCACGCCTTCGCGCGCGATGGTGGCAAGCACTACCATGCGGGCGATGCGGGTATGGCCAACAAGCGGACGCTCGACTTTTTCCGGAAGCACGTCGGCTAGCACTACCGCCGCCGGGACCCTCCGGGGCGGTATTACCCGACCCGGATTTTAACCCCCGGGTAACGGTATAGCTGCGCCTCGGCCGGCCGGCGGGGCAGGGGAGGGGGCCTCAGCGCGCCGGCGCCTCGAACGGAATCTCCGCCGAGGGCGCCGCAGTGTCCGACTGCAGCGGGTCGGAGGTGTCGACGTCGAAGAGTTTGCCGAGCCGGTTGCCGGCGAGATCCTCGATCACGCCGTCGACGCGGACCGTGTGGCGGCCTGGCGGCCAGGACGTGTCGGGCGTGAATCTGAATCGCGTCTCGTTTTCCTCAAGCGAGATTTTTCCCGCGACGGGCGAGCCGCCTCTCGTGATCGAAATCGCGCGGTGCGCGAGTGCATGATCGAGCGGACGATCGAAGTCGATGACGAGATCCGCGCCCGGTGACGAGGGTGGAGAGACGCGCCAGCGTTTCACGTCGATCACTTCGCGGAGCGCATCGACGACTCGAATCTCGCGCGAGAATTTTTCGGCGAGTGGTGCGCCGGTCGCATCGCGCATCGCTGGATCGACCTCGATGGTTGCCACACGACCTGGCATCAGCGGCGGACCCGACTCTTCATTGTCGACAAGTCCACGCTTGATGCGTCCAGGATCGAAGAGAAGCGTGAGACGCGTCCCGCTCGGATCCCAAAGCTCTGGCTCGATCGTGACGAACGGATCGACGATGAAGTGACCCTGATCGTCGAGCACTCTTATATGCGCGTACGCATCGCCCGCAGACATCGGCGCGGAGAACTCGACATACATCTTGAGCGTGTTGGCCGGCCACGTGTCCGAGGACGGATATAGATGCGCGACGTTGTTCGTAGCGACGATCGCTTTCGCCGGTTCGCCGAATGTCGCGGAGATTTCCGGGGCATTCATGGGTTTGAATGAAACGTGAAGCTCGACGCCAGGCGATGGTTCGAAGCGCGGCGTGAAGGTGATGACGCCACCGCTCTCTTTATACTCTCCTAGCAGCAGCGGTGCGGACGGATCATCGCCCGCGCGGATCACGAGCACGCTCTCCCATCCGCCTTGCGGCCGAGGTCCGCTCCAACCTTCAGCGCGGACGACTCCGTTCTCGTAGGTAAGCTTTGGCTCACCTGCGCCGCATGCAGCAAGAAGAAGTGCGACCGTCAAAATGAAAAACCGGGCGGAGAGGATTCCTCTCTCCGCCCGGCGTGACTCACATATAGATGTCATGCCTGAGATCAGCGCAGACTTGGGATCAGGGCAGGGCAATGGTCTTCAGCGCCGTCTTCTTGTCGGCGTCGGCGGTGACGATCACGGCCGACGTGTCGTCGACCTTGTCGAGCTGCACGACCGTGTTGTTGTACTCGGCGAGCGTCTCGTACGGCACGCCGGCCTTGTCCGCGATGCGCGTCTCGATCTTGGTCGAGGCGGCATGCTTGTCGATTTCCTTCGCGTCGATCTTCATCATGCCGCGGGCCGAGTTGGCCATCAGGATGAAGTCCTTGCCGCCCTTCTTGTAGGCGATCATGTCGAGCGGCCGGTTGCGATTGCCGAGTTCGGCAATGGTCGTCGCCTTGATCTTGGCGCCCGGCTTGAACGCCTCGACCGGGATCTTCACCAGCGGTGTGCAGGTGTAGGCTGCGAGGACGTTCGGCTTGCCGCCGATGTCATAGGTCATGAAGGTGCGCACCGGCGCCGCGGTCTCGAACTGACCGTGTGCGCCGTGATACATCTCGATCGACGCGCCCTTGGCCGAAGCCTGGAACGGGTAGGCGAAAGACCGCATCGAGGAGGAGAACTCTTCGTTCGAAAGTCCGGCGACCAGCACCTGGCCGTTGACGTAGCCGATGTCGGTCACCGCCTCGGTGCGCAGAAGTTGCCCACGCGAGCTCTTGGCGTCCGGCGCCGGAGCATCCGATAGCGAGACGGCGGTGCGTTTCATCGCGTCGATTTTGACTTCGGTGAGGGCGCCGGCGCGGTCGGCTTTCAGGATCACGGGCTTGGCTTCCGCGCCAAGGCCACGCGACACCGACATGTAGACGGCGCCCGAGTTCGGGTTCACGGCGACGTCGTTGACTGCAATCTGGTCCGCGGTCGTGCCAAGCAGGGCGGCGATCTTGGCGGAGAGGTCAGCGACCTCGACCTTGCCAGCGGCGGCCTTGGCCGTGTCCCCGGTCTCGACGGCCACGATCTGGCCTCCGGCGGAGTCGCCGATCAGCAGAACCCCATTCGGCGCCCAGGCCAGCGCGCCGGCGGATTGGAGTGTCGGCGAGGCGTTCGGCGCAGCCGTCGCCATCAGGCCGGCCGACGCGATCGCCGCGACCGCGACGCCGGCGGCGAGGTATTTGAACTTGTTGGTCATGTGGTTTCTCCCTGTCGGTCCCCTACGACTCCCGATCGGGGCGGAGCCTAGACCTGCGACAGGCTGTCCGGGAACGGGCCCGGCCTCGATAAACGAGAATGTGAATTACCGCCCGTGGACGACCAAGGTCTCAGGCGCGCCGGTAGTTGAAGCTGACACTGACGCGGGGGGAAGCCGCTGCGTTGGGCGGCACTTCGTGCCTGAGCCAGCTTTCCCAGAGCAGCAGTTCGCCCGCCTTCGGTGCGACATAGACGAAGCGGCGATGCTCGATGTCCGCGTCCTCGCGCGGGGAGGGCGCCGCCATCATCATGGGCAGGCGCGGGTCCTCGAACTTGATCGACGAAGCGCCGTCCGGCACGCGCACATAGTATGTGCCCGAGAGGACGCAGTGCGGATGGATGTGGCCAGAGTGCGAGCCGCCCGGGTCGAGCGAGTTCACCCAGATATTGTCGAGCTTCAGCTTTTTCCCGCCGAGATCCATCTGGAGCTGGGCGGCGAACCTGTCCGCATGCGGCTTGAGGAGTCGAGCAAGCGTATCGAAGCATGTGGCGCGCGAGACGAGATCGTCGAGCGATGAATAGGATGTGTACCCCTGGTAGCCATTCTCCCTGCACCAGGCGCGGCCGGCCTTGTCCTCTTTCGCCAGCATCTTCGTGGCGTCGAGAATATCGGCGTTGAGGTCGTTGGGGCCGCCAAGCGGGGCGCGGTGGATCGAAGTGACGAAGAGGCGGGAGAGGTCCATGGGCCAGCCTGCTAGCACGCTCCGCGCGCGATGACCTCAGTCTTCGCGCGGCGGGAATTCCGGGAACGCGAATGGCGCGAGATCTGGCGCAACCCATTCGCGCCGGGCTTGTTCGGACATGAGCCGGTCCTTGCTCCAGTAAGCCAGGAGCCAGTTCGACCTGCCGAGCGGCGAGGCGAGCAGCAGCCGCAGAGTCACCGATACCGGCTCGCCCGCCTGCGCCAGCAGTGCCAGCCCGGCGCAGAGGGAGGCTTGCGTAATCGTCTCGTGATAGCCGGATGTCGCCGTGTTTTTCCCGCCGGTCGCTTCGTTATAGCGGCGGATAAAACTAGGCATGTCGGCCGGCGGGTGAAGATCCGGCCGGCGCGCGATCAGCCAGAGCGCCGTTGCCCAGTGGGCGGAGTGCGTCCACTCCGCAGCGGGCAGGGTGCATGCGATCATGCCTTCGGCGATGCGCTCGATCGCGGCATCGTCCAGATCGGCGGTGGGTGCGGTGGAGACGCTCATGTGTCTTTCTTCACTGCATGCGCATCAGCGCTGGTGAGTTCCAGGCCATAGGCCTCGCGCAATTGTGCAACGACACGCAGCGTCTCCTTCGAGAACGGCGTCTTGTTGTCGAAAGCGTGAAGCACGACGCCTTCGATGAGATCGCCAAGACTCATGTCCTTGTAATCAGCCAGCGCGCGCAGGACTTTCAGCACCGGCGTCGCGATCCGCACGCCCGTCTGCGTGCGCTCTATCTCATATTCCGCCATGAATTTCTACCTTGGTACCAAGGTACCTTTCCGCGTTGGTGCTTTGGTAACCCCGTTCGCCGATATTGGCAATACGGCGGAAGGAAAGGACTGGAGTGCGGATGAACCAACAGCGGGCATGCGAACCGGACTGGCGACCGGAGAGCGCAGGATCAGGAACAAGGAGCGGGCGAGTGTTGTCGATCGACGAATTGAGAGGACGGCTGGGACTTGCTGCAGCCGAGCGGCCACCGGCGCGGAACGCACCGGACAGGACCGAGCGGCCGCGGATCGTGTGGCGGCGCGATGACGCGGAGCGAGCGCCCGCGCTGATGATGGAATGACCTGAAAAAGGAAACACCGCCCTCCGAGGAGGAGGGCGGGGTTTTCCGTCTGGATCCCCGCTTTCGCGGGAATGACGCGCTAAAGCTACGCCTAGTTGTTCATCGCCTGGAAGAATTCGGCGTTTGTCTTGGTCTGCTTGATCTTGTCGAGAAGGAACTCGATCGCATCCTGTGCGCCCATCGGATTGAGGATGCGGCGGAGGACGTAGATCTTCTGCAGCTCCTTCGGATCGGTGAGCAGCTCTTCCTTCCGCGTGCCCGACTTGAGGATATCGATCGCCGGGAAGACGCGTTTGTCCGAGACTTTGCGGTCGAGGATGATCTCGGAGTTACCTGTGCCCTTGAATTCCTCGAAGATGACTTCGTCCATGCGGCTGCCGGTTTCGATCAGCGCGGTGGCGATGATCGTCAGCGAGCCGCCTTCTTCCAGGTTACGCGCGGCGCCGAAGAAGCGCTTCGGTTTCTGCAAGGCGTTGGCGTCGACGCCGCCGGTCAGCACCTTGCCGGAGGAGGGGACGACCGTGTTGTAGGCGCGGCCGAGGCGCGTGATCGAGTCGAGCAGGATGACCACGTCGCGGCCGTGTTCGGCGAGGCGCTTAGCCTTCTCGATCACCATTTCGGCCACCGCGACGTGTCGCGTCGCCGGCTCGTCGAAGGTCGAGGAGATGACTTCGCCCTTCACCGAGCGCTGCATGTCGGTGACTTCCTCGGGACGTTCGTCGATGAGGAGGACGATCAGATAGCACTCGGGGTGATTTTCGGCGACCGACTGCGCGATGTTCTGCAGGAGGACGGTCTTGCCTGTTCTGGGCGGAGCAACAATGAGAGCGCGCTGGCCCTTGCCGATCGGGGCGACGATGTCGATCACGCGGCCGGAACGATCCTTTTTCGTCGGATCCAGCGGCTCCATGTGGAGGCGCTTGTCCGGGTAGAGCGGCGTCAGGTTGTCGAACGGAACCTTGTGGCGCGCCCGTTCCGGGTCCTCGAAGTTGATGGTCGAGACGCGGACAAGGGCGAAGTAACGCTCGCCATCGCGGGGTCCGCGGATCGTGCCCTCGACCGTGTCGCCGGTGCGCAGGCCGAGCTTCCGGATCTGTTGCGGGGCGACGTAGATGTCGTCGGGACCGGCAAGATAGTTCGACTGCGGCGAGCGCATGAAGCCGAAGCCGTCGGGCAGGACCTCGATCACGCCCGCGCCGATGATCTCGACATCGCGCTCGGCCAGCTCCTTGAGGATGGCGAACAGGATTTCGGACTTGGACAGCAGCGAGGCGCCTTCGACCTCGAGGTCTTCGGCCATCGCCAGGAGTTCGCCAGGCGGTTTTTTCTTGAGGTCGTTGAGCAGAACGCGTTCGCGCGCTTCGGTCACGTCATCGGACATGGATCAGGTTCATTTCAGTTGCGGGTTGCTCTGGAGGCGATGCGCGGCGAACGCGGCGATGACCTTCGGAACAACTATAAGAGGGGGCGCGTCGACCGGACGGCCGACGGAATGGGTTAGACCGCGAAATCCCTTATTCGTCAAGCGAAACTGCCTTTCGGGACAACCCGGATGCAGAACGCACAGCAAGTCTAGAAGGGCTTCACGACCACCAGGATGACCACGAAAATCGCAATCACCATCGGGATTTCATTGAGCATCCGGAGGCGTTTCGGCTCTACAGGACGCTCGCCGGCAGCAACCTTTTTACCCAGGCCGATCAGGTAGCCGTGAACGCCGGACAGGCCCACCACCAGCACGATCTTGGTCCAGAACCACGCCTGGGTGACCAGAAAATCCCATTTCTGGCCGAACATGGCGAGGCCCATCAGCCAGACCAGGATGATGGACGGCATCAGGATGATGTTCCGGGTGCGCCTGGCCGCGGCGTCCATGGCTGCCTCGAAACCGGGATTTCCGGCGGCCTCCATCCGGTAGACCAGCAGGCGCGGGTAAAGCAGCAGCCCCGCCATCCAGGCGATGACGAAGATGATGTGGAAGGCGCGAAACCATTCGAACATTGCCGCTCTCCTCAGGCTGCCTGGCTGTTCTGGGCCGGGCTACGGCGGTTGGGACAGTCACGCCAGTTCGCCGGACAGATCCGGGCGCCGCAGGATGAGCGCACGGGGGCCGTGTCCTTCATCGCATCCTCGACCAGGTCCGCCAGCGTGTCGATGAAGCCGGGTTCGACGCCGAGGGCAGGGGCGCGGATATAGGCCTTGGCGTTGTGGGTCTTCGCGACCTTGGCGTAGTCGATGTCGAGTTCGACGAGCGTCTCGATGTGCTCCGAGACGAAGGCGATGGGCGAGACGAGGATGGCCTTGCCGTCCTTCGCGGCCTTTTCGATCGAGCTTTCCGTGGATGGTCCGATCCAGGTCAGCGGGCCGACGCGCGACTGGTAGCAGATCTCGACTTCCCAGTCGGACGGCAGCAGCAGCTTGAGGCCTGCGGCGGTGTGTTCGATCTGCCACTGGTACGGATCGCCTGACTTCACGACAATCTCCGGAAGCCCGTGCGCGGAGAGCAGGGCTCGGACGTTTGAAGGCCTACCTGCGGCTTCCCAGGCGCCGATGAGTCTCTTCGCGTGTGCCGCAAGAAACTTCGGCGCGTCCGGATAGCAGCACACGGCGACACCCGGTGGTCCGCCGGCGTCCTTCCACGATTTGAGCGACGAGGATGTCGTGGTCGTGGAGAACTGCGGGTAGAGCGGCAGCAGGATGACTTTCGTTGGGGCCCAGGCGGCGACTTCGCGTACTGCGTCAGCCGCGTAGGGCTTCCAGTAGCGCATCGCCAGAAAAGTCTTTGCGGCGTGTCCGCGACGCCTGAGTTCGGCTTCGAGCGCGACGGATTGCTTGCGCGTCTCGGGGAGCAGGGGAGAGCCGCCGCCCATCTTGGCGTAGTTCTCCCGCGCCGACGGGGCGCGTGATCTCGAGATCAGCCGCGAGACGAAGAAGCGCACCGGCCAGGGCGAGCGGATGATCGCCGGGTCGCTGAAAAGGTTCTGGAGGAAAGGTTGAACCGCGTCGGGTCCGTCGGGTCCGCCAAGGTTGAACAGTACGACCGCGATTTTTTCGGCCATCAGGCGGCGCCTCGAAGTACACGCAGCACCTGTTCCACATGAGCAATCGGTGTTTCCGGGGTGACGCCGTGGCCGAGGTTGAAGATGTGGGGCCGATCGCGGAGAGCGTCGACAATCTCGCGTACGCGCGTCTCGAGCCCCGGACCGCCGGCGACAAGCCGCATGGGATCGAGATTTCCCTGGACCGGCATGCCTTTGGGCAGCGATGCGGAAATACGCCTGAGCGGTATGGCCGTATCGAGTCCGACCGCGGTAACGCCGGTTTTTTCAGCGTAGTCGAGGATCAGGCCGCCTGCGCCGCGCGGGAAACCGATGATCGGCTGCGTCACGCCCATTGCCCGGAGTTTCTTCACCAGCTTTGCCGTCGGCCGGATCACCCAACGATCGAATGCATCCTCCGCAAGACCTTCGGCCCAGCTTTCGAACAGCATCAGCGCATCCGCGCCGGCCTTCGCCTGCATCACCAGATAGTGCGAACTTGCCTCGACAAGCTGCTCAAGCATGCCGTCGAGTTCGGCGGGATGCTCGTAAGCAAACTGCCGAGAATCCGACTTGTCCGTCCCGCCTCGTCCCTCAATCGCATAGACCGCAACCGTCCAGGGCGAGCCCGCAAACCCGATCAGTGTCGTCGAGCTGTCCAGCGAACTTCTGACCCGTTCGACTGTCTCACCGACCGGCGCCAGACGCGCCAGGATTTTCTCCATTGGCACGTTGCCGAGCTCGCTTGCCTTTGTAGCGGGATCGACGCGCGGGCCTTCGCCTTCGACGAAGCGAACATTTCGCCCCATGGCGTCGAGAACGAGCAGGATGTCGGCGAACAGGATCGCGCCGTCCATCCCATAGCGCCTGACTGGCTGAAGCGTCGCCTCCGCTGCGAGGGAAGGGGAATAGCAGAAATCGAGAAAGTCGCGCGCCTTCGAACGAAGCTCCCGGTACTCGGGAAGATGCCGCCCTGCCTGACGCATCATCCAGACAGGAACTGGATCGATCCTTTCTCCGTTGAGCACTCTTAGAAGCCTACGCCCACTCAAAAGTCACCTGCACGCATCACTTGGAGGAAAAGACTCTTCTTATTGAATCTGAATCTAAGAAGACTCTGGTGGTGTCTAGTCGCTTGATAAGTGCGCGCCGCTAGCCATCCCCAGTCCATGCACACGGCAACTCACCGATGACCCTGTTACGTTCCGACAGGTCGAGCGGTTTTAACGTCTCGTTAAGCTCTTCGTTAACAACACCTTAACGAGAGTCGAGTCCCGTGGGCCGGACTCATGGGCGCCGAATCGAAGAGTCTTGCTCAGCCCCTACACCTGTAGAGAGCCATGTGAGTGAAGGGTGTAGGGAAATTGCCTCGAGGCTTTTCCACAAACCGCTCCCAGATGCTATGGGGGAAATGTCCCCTGTGTGGACGACACGAACCAAAGCGCCGGAATGACCTTCGAGACCTATTTCAACGTGCATCTGGTCTCGGATTCGACCGGCGAAACGCTCAACGCGGTGATGCGGGCGGCCGTGGCCCAATTCGACAACATTGCGCCACTTGAACACAACTATTACCTGGTGCGCTCGCCCAAGCAGCTCGAACGCGTGCTCATGGAAATCGAGAACGCTCCCGGTGTGGTGCTCTACACCATCACGGACGAGGGCCTGCGGGCCCGGCTGGAGGCGCGCTGCCGGGAGCTGGGTTCCCCGACACTTCCGGTAATCGACAGCGCGGTGAACATGCTCAGCCGCTATCTCGGCCTCAAGTCGGCGCACAAGGTCGCAGGCCAGTATCACCTGGATGCCGAATATTTCGCGCGGATCGAGACCATCAACTTCGCGCTCCAGCACGATGACGGCCAGCACACGGAACACCTGCGCGAGGCGGATGTCGTCCTCGTCGGCGTTTCCCGCACGTCGAAAACGCCAACCTGCGTTTATCTCGGCAACCGCGGCGTCAAGGCCGCAAACGTGCCACTGGTGCCCGGCGTCGACGTGCCGGACATCCTTACCGGTCCCGATGCGCCGCTCGTGGTCGGGTTGAAAGTTTCGCCTGACCGGCTGGTGCAGATCCGCCGACAGCGCCTGCTGTCGCTCAACGAGAAAGCCGATACGTCCTACGCCGACGAGGAAACGGTGAGGGAGGAACTCACGCAGGCCAACCGCCTGTTCGTCCGCATGAAGTGGCCCACCATCGATGTCAGCCGCCGTTCGGTGGAAGAAACAGCCGCCGCGATCCTCAACATCATCCAGGAACACGGGCGGTGATCGTGTCGCCCGAGCACCGGCTCATCCTTGCATCAAAGAGCAAGTCGCGTGCGGCCGTGCTGAAATCCGCCGGCCTCGACTTCACGCAGATCGGCCCGGGCGTTGACGAGGAGTCCCTCAAGGAGTCGCTACGCGCCGAAGGCGCAACGGTGGCTAAACAGGCCGATCTGCTTGCTGAAACCAAGGCTCTCAAGGTTTCGATCAGCCACAATGGCGTCGTGCTTGGCTGCGACCAGATGCTCGAACTCGACGGCCAGGGCCTCGACAAGGTCTCGACCCGGGAAGACGCACGCGACGTACTTACCCGCCTGCGCGGCAAGACGCACATCCTGCAATCCGCCATCGTGGCCTGCGTCGAAGGCGCGCCGGTCTGGCGGCACCTTGCGCAACCAAGACTGCGCATGCGCAACTTCTCCGACCAGTTCCTGGAAGACTATCTCGACGCCATCGGTCTCGCTGCATTCGAGAGTGTCGGCTGCTACCAGATCGAGGGAAGGGGAGCGCAACTCTTCGATCGCATCGATGGCGACCTCTTCTCCATCATGGGCATGCCGCTGCTGCCGCTGCTGCAATGGCTGCGCGATCGCGGGACACTCGCGCCGTGAGCACCTCGCCAGCAACGAAACTTTATGGCGTGGTTGGAGATCCCGTTGGGCATTCGCTCTCGCCGTTGATCCACAATCTCTGGATTCGCAAAGCTGGCCTTGATGCAGTTTATGTAGCCGTTCACTTGGAGACGAAAGATGCAGCGGCCGATCTGCGGACGTTGGCGCGTGAAGGCGTCGCGGGTCTGAAAGCTAAGCCTTCGAGCAAGAGCGCGGTCCTGTCCGAACCTGGAATCGATTTTAGCTTACTCGCCTTGACCGGTTTCTCTGGCCTCAACATCACTCTCCCGCACAAGCTCGCCGCACTCGCCGCAGCCGCGCGCGCTTCGCCCGACGCGCGCCAGATCGGCGCTGCAAACACCCTCACACGCGAAAACGGGTTAGATTGGTCGGCGCACAACACCGATGTCGCTGGATTTTCCGATGCGCTTCAGGCTGCAATCGGAAACGATCTGAAAGGAAAACGTGTTGTCCTGATCGGAGCGGGTGGGGCGGCGCGCGCAGCCGCCCTATATCTTGAGAGGGCTGGAGCGATGCTTACCATCGTCAACCGGTCGAAGGACAATGCGCGGGCGCTTGCAAAAGACCTTGCGCCCGATGCGGAGACGGCAGAGCTGGCACAGCTTGGTGCATACGCGGAAGACGCTGCCATCGTCGTGAACTCGGCGAGCCTCGGCCATGCCGGCGCGAGTCTGCCGGCCTTGCCCGCGGGCAGGGGCCGGCCCTTCCTCGACATGTCCTACGGCAAGGCGGCGGAACCCACGCTCAGCGCAGCTGCATCTGCCGGCTGGACGGCCCATGACGGATTGCGGATGCTGGTGGGACAGGCAGGCGCTGCTTTCCGTATCTGGTTCGGCCTTTCTCCCGACACAGACGGCGCCCTCAATGCATGTCGGGCGGCGGTTGCAGCCGGGCGATGATGATCAAGCTCGCACTCACAGGATCTATCGGGATGGGCAAGTCGGCGACGGCCGCCTTGTTCGCCGCGCGCGGCGTTCCGGTCTATGACGCCGATACCGCGGTCCACAAAGCCTACGGTCCCGGCGGTGAGGCGGTCGCCCCGCTCGAATGGTCGTTCCCGGGGGTCATCGGCAAGGATGGCGGCGTCGACCGCGCCAAGCTGCGCGAAAAGGTCTCACGCAGTCCGGACCTGATGAAGAAACTGGAGTCCATCGTCCACCCCATCGTCGCCGGCGCCCAGCGCGCCTTTCTCGAAAAAGCCGAGGCCGATGGCGTCGACATCGTGGTGTTGGATATCCCGCTCCTGTTCGAAACCGGTGGCGACAAGCGGGCCGATGTGATTGCTGTGGTCACCGCCCCGGAAGATGTGCAGAGGCGGCGGGTGCTCGCCCGCGGCGGGATGACGGAAGCCGAGTTCGAAGCGATACTCGCCCGGCAAACGCCCGATTCGGTCAAGCGCCGCCGCGCGGATTTCGTCATCAACACGGGTTTCGGCTTCCCCTACGCCGAAGCGCAGGTCGATGCGATCCTGGAGGCGCTCCGCTCCCGCATCAGGGCCGCAAACGGAACTACGGGATCATGCGCGAAGTCGTCTTCGATACAGAAACCACAGGCCTCGATCCCAAGTCGGGCGACCGTATCGTAGAGGTCGGCTGCATCGAGCTGGTGAACTATCTGCCGACCGGCCGCGAATTCCAAATCTACATCAATCCCGGCCGGCCCGTATCCGAAGCCACCGTCCGCATCACCGGCATCACCAACGAGACGCTGCGGGGCAAGCCCGGTTTCGGGCATCCCGATGTCGTCGATCGGCTGATGGAGTTCCTGGGCGAGGACCCCGTCGTCGCCCACAACGCCGAATTCGACCGCAGCTTCCTCAATTATGAACTCGAGCTTCTCGGCCGCGCCCCGCTGGCCAAAGAGCGCTTCATCGACACGCTGGTGTTAGCGCGTGAGCACCGGCCCGGCTCGCCGGCCTCGCTCGATGCGGTGTGCAAGCGTTTCAACATATCGATCGAGAACAGGGTGCTGCATGGCGCGCTGCTCGACGCGCAACTGCTCGCGATGGCCTATCTGGAGCTGAGGGGAGGGCGCGAGCGCGCCTTCGATTTCGCCTCGGCCAATGGCGGTTCCGGTCAGGTTCAGTCCATCCAGGCGCCGCGCGCGCAACGCCCGCGAGCGCTCGCTCCACGCATCAGCGCGACGGAACAGACCGCGCACGCCGCGTTCGTGGCGGAGCTGGGCGAAGCGGCAATCTGGAAGAAATACGGCCAAGCTTGAAAATCAGGCCTGAAACCTAGGCTTGGCCGGCGGCCTGCTGCGCATCGGCGCGCTGACGCTGCTGGCGGTAGAGCCCGACAAAGTCGATAGGGTCGATCATCAATGGCGGATGGCCGCCTTCACGCGTGATATCGGCGATGATCCGGCGGGCGAACGGGAAAAGCAGGCGCGGGCATTCGATCAGCAGGATCGGTTCCATGTCCTCGCGCCGCGCTTCCTGGAGCTGGAAGACGCCGACATAGACAAGCTCGACAATGAATACGACGGTTTCCTGGCGCTTGGCGCGGGCGGAAAGCTTCAGCTCGACCGCGAAGATCGAGTCCTTCGCCGGGCCCGGCTCAACCTTTACATCGATGCCGAGCTCGATTTCCGGAGCGCTCGAGCCCTGTTGGCTCGTGAAAAGGCCCGGATTTTCGAATGACAGGTCTTTCACATACTGGGCAAGAACCCGGATGACCGGCGCCCCGGCAGCATCGGCTGCAGCACCATTTTGCTCGGGGGAAGGGGCATCAGTCATGATAATTGCAGGTCCGATATTGTCATAGTTTGAAGGCTGCGCGGCTATCACGCTACCGCGACACTCGCAACAGCGGGCTGACTCCGCGAGTTTTGTGTCTATATTGGACAGACGGGAGGAAGCCATTGCCTCGTCCTGCCCAAATACCTGAAGGCGTTACTTGAATATTGAACTCATCATCCTGGCGGCGATTGCGGTCTTCGTGATCTCCCGACTCTATGCGGTTCTCGGCACCAAGACGGGCGCCGAACAGCCTGCGCGGCGCGTCAACCGGGAGACGGTCGCCCGCCGGCCCGAGCCGCAGGAAGAGGAAGCTGCCGCCGAGACCGATGAGCGTCCGCGCATCCGCGCCGCCTTCACCGGCCCGGCCGCCGCCGGCCTCGAAGCCATCGCCAATGTCGATGCCCAGTTCGCCCCGGACGATTTCACCAAGGGCGCCCGCAAGGCCTATGAGCTGATCGTCAACGCTTTCGCCGATGGCGACCGCGATGCGCTCCGTACACTGGTCGACGACGACGTCATGGAAGTCTACAGTCAGGCGATCACCGAACGGGAAGCCGACAAGACCGAGCCGATGCGTCTCGTGCGCCTGAAGTCGGCCCGTATCGCCGAAGCTTCGCTCGACGCGCAGGCCATCGCCCGCGTCTCCGTCTCGTTCGAAAGCGATCTATCCGACGGCGAGAACACGCGCATCGCGAAAGAGATCTGGACCTTCAAGCGTTCGACCAAGAACGAGAACCCGAACTGGGTGCTCGACGAGGTCGCGACCGCCTCCTAGGCAAGCCTTGGTAACCGGGCCTGTGCTATCCGGTCTCCCATGAGTCGCCCCCTTTCATCCGAGGAACGTCGCCTGTGGAGTCGCGTGGCCCGCACCGTGCGTTTGGCGCCCGGGCGCAAGATTGAAGCGCCGGATGAAGATGAAGCGCCAGCCGCCAGTGGCGTGACGGCGGCGCCGAAAACCCCGTTGCGAAAAACGAAGATCGCGCCGCGCAAGCCCAGCCCTCCAGAAGACCTCTCCGGCCAGCGGCGCATCCGCCGCGGCCAGAACGAGATCGACGCCCGCCTCGACCTGCACGGCCACACGCAGGACACCGCCCATCGCGAGCTGGTCACCTTCATCCGGCGCGAGGCCTCGGCCGGTTCACGCTGCGTGCTGGTGATCACGGGGAAGGGCAGGCTGGGCGCGGGCGTCCTGCGCGCCCGCTTCAACGACTGGATCGCCAATCCCGACCTGCGCCCGCTGATCGCCGGCTATGCCCGCGCCCATCCGCGACATGGCGGCGAGGGCGCGACCTATCTCTTCCTCAGGGCGTCCCGCTAATCCGCGAGCCTTTCAGCTCCACATCCGCGAACTGCCACATCGGCGTGAAATGCTCGCGCTGCATGGCGGCCTCTTTGGTCTTGCCTTGCGCTTCCAGCGCCTGGATCAGACCAAAGGTCGACCAGCCATTGTGCGGATAAGTTTCAAGGTCTTTGCGGTAGACCGCCTCGGCCTGTTTCGCCTTTTTGGCTTTGAGCAGCGCCGCACCCAGTGATTGCCGCGTCGGGTAATACCAGAAGGGCGGTTCGGTGTAGGGCAGGGCGTCCTGGCCCGCCACCGCATCGGTGAAGCGCGCAACCGCCGTTCCTGTGTCGCCTGAGGCCTGCGCGATCTCGCCGAGCAGGAGGTTGTCGGCGATCGCCAGAAGCTGGCTCGCAGGATAGTCGCTGCCGTCGAGCTTCATGACCTTGTCGTTGGCTTTCAACGGAACAAGCAGCGCCTGTTCGGCCTTGGCGCCCTTGATGTCGCCCTTGTTGGCCAGCGCCACGCCGCGCGCATAGCGCCAGATGGCATTGGAAAAGGCGAGGTCGGCGCGAGGCTGCGGCTCGGCGAGGATTTCGTCCCAATGCCCGAATTGCACCAGCGAAAGCAGCGGGATGGTGTGGAAGAACTCCACCGTCGGGAACTGGTCGATCTGTTCCAGCCGCACATTGGCCGCGACTTTCCGCGCCGCCTCGATCGCCACCTTGCTCTGGCCCTGCATCGAGGATGCGGCCCACAGGAAGTGGATGTTGTGCGGATAATACATCGCCGGATAGAAGCCCTGCGCGTTGCAGGCGGCGATGTATTCTTCGTCCACCTTCGCGGCTTCGATATTGGCCTGCGCCGCATCGTTGTAGCGCCCGACCCGCCAGAAGATGTGTGCGGGCATATGCACCAGGTGGCCCGACCCTGGAACGAGCGTGTAAAGCGTGTCGGCGGCGGCTTCGGCTTTCTCCGGCGCTGCCGAAGCCTCCATCGCGTGGATATAAAGGTGAAGCGCCAGCGGGTGCTTGGGACTGCGTGCGACGATTTCTTCCAGCTTGGCGATGACGGGCGCGATCTCCGGTCTCGGCGTTGTGGAATCAGACCAGTAGTTCCATGGCATGGTGTTCATCCATGCCTCGGCATACATCGCCGCTATGTCGTCATCGTCGGGGTATTTCGTCACCAGCTCGCCCAGCGCCTTCGCGTACGCCTCGTCCAGCGAGGTGCGATCGTCGACCGGTTGCGGCGAGTAGCGGGTGGTGAGCGCCTTGATCAGGTCGCGCTCGATGTCAGGTTTGCCATTGGTCAGGCTGACGGCCTCCTCCAGCGCCTTGAACGCCGCGATCTGCTCCTCCGGCGACATGATCGCCTTGCCCTTGGCGGTGACGTTGATGTTTGGCCCGGTCGCCAGCGCCTCGCCCCAGAAACACATGGCGCACGTGGGATCGAGCTTCTGCGCCGCCCGGAAAGAGCGGATCGCCTCGGCATGGTTGAAGCCGAAGGCCAGCACCATGCCCTGATCGAAATACTGTTGCGCGTTGGGGTCCCTTGTGTCGATCACGCGGTGATAGCTGCCCATGCCGGTGAACAGCGGCGCGCCCGCGCGGGTGGCGAGCTCCGCTTCGGTTTCGGGCGCCTTTGTGCAGGCGATCGCGACGAGCGGAACGATGAATGAGATTGCAGCAAGGTGAGCGAAACGCATCCGACCCTCCTTTGGAAAGGTCCAGATTAGCACTTGCGAGGGCAAACGGCAGCCGTGCCGCGTACGTCAGGGTTTTCGGGACGCCTTTTCCTCGATTCCCGACTTGCCCTGACGCTGCTCCAGCACTTTGGCGACAGCATCCAGCGATACGCCACGCGAGCGTAGCGCCGCCAGAAGGTGGTAGATGAGATCAGCCGCCTCATTTGCAACCTCCTTGTCGCCCTGGTGCGCGACCGCCAGCGCCGCCTCGACACCTTCTTCGCCCAGCTTCTTGGCCGTGAGGGCAGGGCCGCCCGCCAGCAGCGTCGCCGTCCACGATGTTTCGGGATCGGCGCCGGCCCGCGCATCGATCGTCTTCGCCAGCTCGCTCAGCACCTCGCCGAGGAAAGCCGCTGGACCCAGCGGATCGTGCTGCGGCGTCATCGAACGGTCTCCCTTATGGGTCTCACTGGCGCGCCGGCCTGTTCCAGTGCGCGCTTTGCGTCGGCGATGGTCGCCTCGCCGAAGTGGAAGATAGACGCCGCCAGCACCGCGTCAGCATGGCCCTTGATGACCGCCTCGGCCATGTGCTGCACATTGCCTGCGCCGCCCGAGGCCACGATCGGCACGCGCACGACATCTCTCACGGCGCGCAGAAGCTCGATGTCATAGCCGTCCCTGGTGCCGTCCCTGTCCATTGAGGTCAGCAGAATCTCGCCCGCACCCAGCTCCGCCGCGCGTTTTGCGAACTGGATCGCGTCTTTGCCGGCGCTCTTGCGGCCGCCATGCGTATAGACGCCCCAGCCGGACCCCTCGCGCCGCACGTCCAGCGCCATCACCACCGCCTGCGCGCCCACTTTTCGCGCGCACGCCGTCAGTATCGCCGGGTCCAGCACCGCGGCCGTGTTGATCGCCACCTTGTCGGCGCCCGCCTTCAGCATTGCCACCATATCCTCCGGCGTCCGCACCCCGCCGCCCACCGTCAGCGGCATGAAGCAGGCGTCCGCCGTGCGCTCCACCACGTCGATCATCGTTCCGCGCTTCTCGTGGCTCGCCGTGATGTCGAGGAAGCAAAGCTCGTCCGCCCCCTGCGCGTCATAGGCCCGCGCCAGCGCTACTGGATCGCCGGCATCGCGCAGGTCGACGAAGTTGACGCCCTTCACGGTGCGCCCGTCCTTCACGTCGAGGCACGGGATTATGCGGACCTTCAGCATGCTTTCCTGTGACGCCGCCTGCCAAAGGCGTCAACAGGCGGCCGTCATTGCCCTTTTGGCGGGGCGAGCTGCATTGCCTGGTCCACCGGCAGGGCGGGGAAGGGCGCGTGCGGTTCGGCCTGATACCAGAAGGCCACCGAGGCGAGGTAATCCTCGAGCGGCAGGTATGTCCCGTTGCCCAGGATTTTCTCGTTCGTTGCTCCATCCCAGCCAATGCTCTGGATGGTGACTTTCAGATCTTCGCCGAAGCGCACGGGATCCATTATGTGCCAGCGATATTGGCCATTGCGCCGCTCGAAGTCGGGCTTGAAATATTCCGTCGCCCAGTCGACCGGCTTTACCGCGTAAAACCCCGCGTATGCGGTCGAGTAGTTGATCTCGTGCGGCACGCCTTTGGCGTCGCGCTTCACATAGATGTACGAGCCCAGGAAATAGTCTTCCTCGCCCGTGCCATTGATGGTCGGGAAATCGGTGTCGCCGTCGAGATAGAACTTGATCTCGCCTTCACCCCACCAGCCGGGGCTGAAGGCGCCGTGGCCGAGATACGTTCCGACATAATGCCCTTCGCCCTTCACGCCATCGAGAATGGTGTAGACGTTCTTCGCCTTGAGACGATCGACCATGCGGAACTGGGCATGGAAATAGGCAGCGTTTGCCGGCACGGCCTGCAGCGAATAGTCGATCTGATAGTAGATAGTGAGCGGCTTTGCGCTGCGGTTCTCCATCGTCATCCGGAATTTCTTCCGGAACGGCATCTGCCAGTAGCTGTTGAAGCCGCTGCCCGGGTTCACCGCCACGACGGAAGAATCGATCAGCGGCTCGTTTCCCTTGCCCCAGCCCGATGCGAAGAAATCGCCGACCGGCGCCTCGACCGACGGCGTCGTCTCGCCGTCCCAGTAGATACGTAGGATCGCCGAGCGGTATTCCGCCGTGCCGCCAAGCGTCATCCAGATGTGATTGATGATCCCCGGTCCGTCGGTCTCGCCCATGACGAAGGTCGAACCTGGCGCGATCTGGACATAGGGGTTCACCTTCCAGCCCAGCCCAAGATTCTGCGCCGCGGCTTTCGCGCTACCGTTTTCGAGTGTCGTGCGCCCGCCCATGCCCTTGGCGCCGGTGAGGTTCTCCGGACTGATCGAGCGCGATTGCGCGCCGGAGAGCAGGAAGAGCGACTGGACGCCGGGCACAATGGGCAGGGCGGTGGTGTCGCTGCTAGTCGCCGCGCAACCGCAGAGCAGCACGGCGGCGGCGAAAGCAAACCAGCGAGCGCGCGATCTCTCGATCATGATGTTCTCCCGACCTCTGGCGGGAGTGTTGGCCTCGCTACTGGCCCGGTCAACGATCCCGCAAGGGAAGGCGTGCGCTCATCCATCGTCCGCGCCGATGTCCTTGAGCAGGTGCGGCGGCAGACGCGTTTCGAGCGAGCGTTTCGCCAGCTCACGGTCATGCTGCGTATCTGGAGGTCGAGCCCTTGGGCGCGATCGGTCGTTACTGCCCGCGACGCGCGCGAGCCATTTCATGATGTCCATGTGAACCTGAAGCTTGGGAATGGAGACGGGCGTGCGTGGTCATGGACGTCTCCTTCCTTCGCTTGAGGTCCCGCGCAGTGACCGCGCCGGACATTTGAAGTCGGGTGCTTATACCTGCAGCGTACCGATGCGTCTAGCGAACCGCCAGCAGCGCCTCGGCCGGGTCGATGTCGCCATCATAGAGCGCGCGGCCGAGGATCGCGCCTTCGATCGGTCGGCCGGGGCGCGCCTTCAACGCCCTGAGGTCGTCGACATTCTTGACACCGCCTGAGGCGATCACCGGGATGGATACTGCGTCCGCCATTGCGCCGGTCAGTTCGACATTCACCCCGCTCTTGAGGCCGTCGCGGCTGATGTCCGTCACCACCAGGGCGGCGACGCCACAGCCTTCGAAGGCTCGCGCCAGATCGAGCGCCAGCATATCGGTCGTTTCGGCCCAGCCCTGTACTGCCACGCGCGCATCGCGTGCATCGATGCCGACCGCGACCTGGCCGGGGAAGGCGCGCGCCGCGTCTTTCACCAGCTGGGGGTCGCGAACTGCCGCCGTGCCGAGGATCACGCGGGCAATGCCCGCATCCAGCCAGCGCTCGATGGAGGGCAGGTCGCGTATGCCGCCACCGAGCTGCACGGGCGAGCGCATCGCATCGAGAATGGAGGCAACCGCATTATGGTTCACCGACACGCCTTCGAACGCGCCGTTGAGGTCGACGACGTGCAGGTATTCGAACCCCATCGCCGAAAAGCGCAGCGCCTGGTCGGCCGGATCCTCGTTGAAGGAGGTCGCGGTCGTCATGTCGCCGCGTAGCAGGCGGACGCAGACGCCGTCCTTCAGGTCGATTGCGGGATACAGTTTCATCGCACAGATCTCGTAGCTCAGGGCTTCCAGGCAAGGAAGTTGGCCAGCAGGCGCTGTCCGGCCTGCTGGCTTTTTTCCGGGTGGAACTGCGTGCCGAAAATGTTGTCGCGTGCGACGGCCGCCGTAAACGATCCGCCATAGTCGCAGCGCGCCGCCACATGCACGGACTTTTCCGGGGTCAGCGCGTAGGAGTGGACAAAGTAGACGTGCGGCTCATCGCCTAGTCCGGCCAGCACCTTGTGGTCGGAAAGATTAGTCAGCACGTTCCAGCCCATGTGCGGCACGGGGAGGGAGGCGTCCTTCGGCTTCAGCCGCTCCACCGCGCCGGGAATCCAGCCCAGCCCCTTCGTCTCCACGTCCTCGCGTCCGACATCGGCCATGAGCTGCATGCCGACGCACACGCCGAGAAACGGCACGCCCTTGCGAAAAACCGCCTCGGTCAGGGCATCGATCACGCCCTCCCGCGCGATCAGCCCTGCCGCGCAATCCGCGAAGTGGCCGACGCCGGGCAGCACGATGCGGTCTGCCCGTCTGATCCTGTCGGGATCGTCGGTCAGGTCTGTCTGAAGCGTAATTCCGGCGCCCGCCGCCGCGCTTTCCAGCGCACGGCTCACCGAGCGGACATTGCCCGATCCATAGTCGATGATGGCAAGGCGGGTCATGAGGCAGCCTCTAGCGTGCGGGGAGCCCCATGTCATCCGCCGTGACCGGTCGGGGCGAGGCGACCGACCGGGCGAGCTCGGCCTGTTCGCGCGCCCACTCGGTCGCGGTGCAGCCGAGGAAACGGCGGAAATCCCGCGCCATCTGCGGCTGGTCGAAATATCCAGCTTCCAGCGCGGTGGCGAGCCAGCCCGGATCGGCGCCGACGGCATGGTCGAACACTTTGCGAAACCGGAAGATGGACTGCAGCGTGCGCGGCGATACACCGACAGCCCTCAGATAAAGCCGCTGCGTGCGGCGTTGTTCTGTTGCCGATAGAGCGGGGGAAACGCCACCGCTCTCTTGTCGGCGGACATCGGCACGCAGGTTCTTGTCCAGTGGCCAGCCTCTACTGCGCAGGGCGCCCGCAATATTGTCCTGGAGAATGTCGGACCAGCTTTCTGGCGATGCACTGCCATTGGCGACAATCCGGTCTTCGATCCCAAGGCGCCGGTCCGTCGCCATCTCCATGCTCGCGCCGAACCAGTCCGCCGCGCCATCGGGTTCGAAGCGCAGACCGACGCATCCCACCGGGCCTGTCGCACGCAGGCACAATGGCCGGGTCATCTGCCCGGCGAAGATCACACGCGGCTGACGCGCGAAGCTCCCGTCTGAGATCTGCTCCTCATAGGGCTCGCCCATATGAACAATTAGCTCGGGACAACCGTCCGGCGGAATGCGCTGCACGACGTCGCTGGGACCGTCATCCTCATAACACCACAGCAACCGCACCCACGGGCGCAGCTCCGGCCTCGGCTTGAACTCGACATAAGCCGCCGTCATTCTACCTCGCAGACGTCGCAAACTTACAAGACGCGTAGTCGCCATCTGGCCATATCTTGAGGCAAGTCCAAAGGCCGGGAGGCGCGTGTGCGTTATAGTGGTTTGCTGGTGATCGCTGTCATGGCGCAGGGCTGCGCCGCACAGGCAAGGGAGCCGGAAACTTCCTGGCTGTCCGGCTACTGGTTGAGCTGCACCAATGGCGAGCAGGTGTCCGAGACGTGGAGCGATGCACGCGGTGGCGTAACCCTCGGTTACAACTTCACCCTGGCGAAGGGCGAAGCGAGCTGGGAATTCCTCCGCATCGGTCCCCGCTCGGCCGGGCCGGGCCTCAGCCTCTACGCCGCCCCGTCCGGCCAGCCGCCCGCCGAATTCCCGCTTGCCCAGGCCAAGAGCGCCGACCGTAAGTTGGTGTTCGAGAATCCCGCCCACGATTTCCCGCAGCGCGTCATCTACCAACGTACCGGCGACCGTCTCGTCGCCCGGATCGAAGGCATACTCAACGGCAAGCCGGAAGCCATGGACTGGAGTTTTTCGTCCGCGAAGCTCAACGAAAGCTGCCGCTTCTAGAGCTTGTACAAATCGGAAAACCACCGACCAGATTCGCTGGCCGTTGGGCTGTCCATAGCCGCCGATCCCCCGCGCCCTATCTCCCTGACCGGACCTTCCTGGGGACTGTCAGCGGTGAGCGCCAGACGGCGCGTGGATCGGGACGCGGCAACATGAAAAAGCTCGAAGTTCGGCAGTACCTGCAGGCCTCGGCCGATGTGAAAGGCTGGTTCTTTCCGATCGACGCATCGCTGTTCGGGGCGGTGGACGAGATCCAGAAGATGGAGGGCGTCGAGGGAAACCTGTTCGAGATCGGTGTCCATCACGGCAAGTCGACCGTGCTGCTGGCGCGGACGCTGCACGGACAGGAGCGTCTCGGCGTCTGCGATATCTTCGAGGAACAGGGGCTGAACCGCGATGCATCCGGCAAGGGCGACCGCGATATCTTTCTCGGTCATATGCGCTCGTTCGGGAAGATAAAAGACGGCGAGCTCAAGGTCTTCGCGAAATCCTCCGAGGACCTTTCTGTCGATGACACGACGGACAGGTGCCGCTTCTTCCACATAGACGGCGGGCACTGGCCGGAGATCGTGCTGTCCGACCTGATCACGGCGGACAAGGCTCTGCTGCCGGAGGGCGTCGTCGCCCTTGACGATGTCTTCAACCCGAGCTGGCCCGGCGTCGGAGAAGGGTTCTACCGGTTCATGCGGGAACATCCGGGCAGGCTGGTTCCGCTTATCATCGGCGCGAACAAAGTATTCCTCGCGCGGCCAGACTTCGTCGCCACGTTCAGGAAGTACGCGACGCCCGCGAAGGAGTTCTCGAAAATGCTCGACGCCGGCCCGTTCAGTTTCGAGGACAAGGAATGGCTGGGCCAGAAAGTCTTGACCGCCATCCGTCACTCCTGGGTCGACCTGCAGCCGATGAGAGCCGCGCTTTCCCACCTCGGCGCCGCACGCGGCACGCCACTCAGGGAATTCCTGCGTCGATAGGACGAGGGTAGACGGATTTTAGAGGCTGCCTTTGGTGCTCGCCACCTGGCCCTTGAGCCTGCTGTCTGGCGCCGCCGCCGAACGCAGCGCACGCGCCAGCGACTTGAAGCTCGCTTCCGCAATGTGGTGCGAGTTCTCGCCGTAGAGCAGCTCGAGATGCAGGCACACGCCGGCGTTCATCGCGAAGGCGTGGAAGAATTCCTTGAACAGCTCGGTGTCGACCTGGCCGACCTTGTCGCGCGTGAAGCCGACCTTCCACACGAGGTAGGGCCGGTTGCACAGGTCGACCGAGGCGCGGACCAGCGTCTCGTCCATCGGAATGTAGGCGTGGGCGAAGCGGATCACGTTCGAGTAACCCCCGACGGCCTCCTTGAAAGCCTGGCCCAGCACGATGCCGACATCCTCCATCGTGTGATGCTGGTCGATGTGGAGGTCGCCCTTCGCCTCCACGGTAATGTCCATGGCGGAGTGTTTCGAGAAACTCTCCAGCATGTGATCGAAGAATCCGACACCCGTCGAAATCTGGGACTTTCCAGAGCCGTCGACGTCGACGGAGACCTTGATGCGGGTCTCCTTGGTTTCGCGGACAACCTCCGCGCGGCGCTTCATGTCGCCCATCCCGGGCCTCCGGCATTAACTGCGTATTCGCATCCCGAACCTAGTTTTGCCTCGGAACAGTCGAGGAATTCTGAATGCGGAGCAGCATTTAGTGCCTCACGCCGGGGAACGCCATCGGGATTCCCTTGAAAGAGACGAAATGCCTGCGAAGTCGGTAAAACGGCGCGGAATGAAGCTCGGCCTCGCTGGCCGGGTGGCGCTGATTGCGTGCGGCACCGCAGTCGCCGCGACGCTCATGCAGTGGGTGGTGACGCCCGTCCTGCTGCGCAGTTCTTTCGATCGCGCCAGGCTGCAATATTCCCATGACGCGGCCCAGCAGCTCGCCCTGCTGGCGGGCGACGACATGCAGACGGGCGAAGGCACGGACCTCGAGAAGCTCGTCGAGCGGATGGGCAACCCTCTGCCGGGCGGCGGCGCCGCCATTGTCGGCGTCGACGGCAAGATCATCGCCGCCAACAAGAGCGGCGCCGAACTGGTCCGCAGTCTCGGCCCGGACCGCGCCCACCTCAGGGAAGTGGCGTTCAGCAGGGGGGAGACGCGGATCGGCATCGCCCCAATCAAGCAGGATTCCAGCGTCATCGGCTATGCGGTGCTCGCCATGGAGCCGCGGAGCCTGATCTCGACCTGGATCAGCATCATCATCGCCAACGCGCTGGTCTTTGTGCTGATGCTTGGGGTTTGCTCTTTCTTCCTCCTGCCGCTCGCTCGAAAAGCGATGCGCCCGGTCACCGACCTGGAACAGCGCATCCGCCAGCGCGACGCCAGGGACAAGTCCAGGCTGGCGGACTCGTCCGACGACAAGGTGTTGAAGCCGCTGCTCGCGGCGATCGATGGCGTCCATGACCGTTCCGAAGCCGCCATGCGCCGCGCCCTGGCGCTGGCCTATGCCGATCCGGTGACCCGCCTGCCGAACCGGCTGCGCTTCATCTCCAAGCTCGAAGCCCTCGTTGACAAGGGGCAGGGCGAGCCTGTCCATCTGGCGATCTGCGACGTCGACAATTTCCGCAAGATCAACGTCACGCTGGGTCCGCGCCTCGCCGATGCTGTTCTCGCCACTATCGCCGAGCGCCTGCGCGCCGCCGCCTCGCAGACCCAGGGCGGATCCTTCTTCATCGGCCGCATCGGCGCCGACCAGTTCGGGGTCATCGCCCCCGGCATCGACCACGCCACGCTCAAGTCATTCCTGTCGTCAGCCGAACAGGCGGTCTGTGACGCGTATACGCTCGACGGCCAAAGCGTCCGCATCACCATGTCGTTCGGCGCCGCCTGCGCCCCGGGCGATGCGTCCACGGCGACCGATCTGCTGAAGCAGGCCGAAATCGCTCTCAAGGAAGCCAAGCGCGCGCCCGGCGTGCGCTACGCCTTCTTCGACCAGCGCCTGCACGACAAGGCCCGCGCCCAGCAGAAGCTTGAAGCCGAAGTGCGCGAAGCCATCGAGCGCAACGAATTCGTCGCCGTGTTCCAGCCCAAGGTGCGGCTCGAGACCGGCGAACTTGTCGGTGCCGAAGCGCTCGCCCGCTGGCGCAGGCCTGATGGTGCGGTCGTCTCGCCCGGCGTTTTCGTGCCGATCGCCGAAGAGCTCGGCCTCATAGGGCGCCTCGGCCGCAGCGTGATGCGCGACGCCTGCATCGCCGCCGCTGGATGGAACAAGAAGGGTATCGTCGCCTCGATCGCGGTCAACGTCTCGCCCTACCAGTTCGACGAACCGGACTTCATCCAGTCGGTCTACCAGGTGCTGGACGAGTCGGGCCTGGACCCGGAACTGCTGGAACTCGAGATCACCGAATCCGCCGCCGTCAGCGATCCGGACCGCGTCGCGCGCATCATGTGGCCGCTGCGCAATCGCGGCGTGCGCCTTGCGATCGACGATTTCGGCACCGGCCATTCCAACTTCGCCTCGATCACGCGCCTGCCATTCGACGTGTTCAAGATCGACCAGCAATTCGTCCGCGCGCTCAACACTGATCCGCACGCACCCGCCATCGTCGAGATGATCCTCGCCATGGCCGAAGCGCTCGGCCAGGAAACCGTCGCCGAAGGCGTCGAGACCAAGGAGCAGGCCGACTTCCTGCTGCGCCGCGCCTGCACGATCGGGCAGGGCTACTACTACTCCCCGCCGCTTCCGGCCGAGGAGTTCGACCTCTTCGTCCGCTCCTGGCGTCCGCGCCCCGCCAACCGTTTCGCGGCCTAGGTCACGCCGACTCACGCGTGCGCGCGAGTTCTTCGGCGACCGGGCAGCGCTTTTCGATGGCGACTCTTTCGAGCGCGACCTGTTTGCCTTTCAGATGACCCAGCTCGTCTTCCTTGTCGTCGCCGGCAAGAAGGAACAGCGCCGGCCAGAATGTCGTCACCGCCGCGCCGAACACCACGAAGTCCTGCACAGCCAGTCGCCCTTGGACGTTCGCCACCTTGCGGGCCTCGACATCGACGCGGGCCATTTCCTGCCGGATCTGGTTGCAGTCGTAGTCGACGTACCGCTCCTGGGACGAGGCGATATGCGACGGGCCTACGCGATCCGGTAACGACGCGCAGGCCGAAATCTGCGCCGCGCACACAGCGACGGCGACGAGCTTCACGGTTTTCATTTGGGTAGACCCCCTAAGGAATTCGCCGCGTTTGTGCGGCACAGTCCCCGATGATGTTTATTCGGCCATCGGCGATCTGAATGCGCCATGAATGGCAATTCACGGCCTGGAAATTCCAGCGCGGGCCTTCCATCAAGTTCGACAATTGCTGGCGCCCAGCTTGTGTGTTCGAAGCGCATCTCCAGCAGCCCGATGAAATTCTCGAAGCGCCGGCGATGATGGCGTCAGGATCGCGCCTGTGGGTCCGTTTCGCGCTCTCCGCTGGATCGCGCGGCCTTGCCAGCTAGCATCGCGCGCAGGAATAACGGTTAAAAACAACAGCATAAGTTCTGGCGCCAAAAGATCGCTCATCGATTATCGATAAAATCTGTTGCTCCGCCTAACCCTTTAGGAGTAGGGTCAGCTACGGTCAGGACAGGACTAGGCATGTCGTCAGAGCCTCAGTGGCATTCCACCACCATCCTCGCGGTGAGGAAGGGCAGGAAGCTCGTGCTCGTCGGCGATGGTCAGGTCTCGATGGGCGAGACCGTGATGAAGGGCAATGCCCGCAAGGTCCGCCGCATCGGTGAGAAGGGCGAGATCCTCGCAGGCTTCGCGGGCGCGACCGCTGACGCCTTCACCCTCTTCGAAAGACTTGAGCAGAAACTCGAACGCTTCCCCGGCAATCTCCAGCGCGCCGCTGTCGAGCTCGCCAAGGACTGGCGTACGGACAAATTCCTCCGCAACCTCGAAGCGCTCATCATCGTGGGTGATGCAACCTCGCTGCTCGTCGTGACGGGCAGGGGCGATGTGCTCGAGCCGGAGCATCCGATTGCGGCCATCGGTTCAGGTGGCAATTACGCGCTGTCAGCCGCAAGGGCGCTGTATGAGTACGAAGACAATGCAGAAACGATTGCCCGGAAAGCGATGACGATCGCTTCCGAGATCTGCGTCTTCACCAACAGCAACTTCGTCGTGGAGACCCTCGATGTTTGACAAGAGTGACATACGCGCCGCCGTCGAAGGCGGTGCAATATCCGCAGATCAGGCAACGCGCTTCGAAGCCTTCCTCAAGGCGCGCAACGACCCGGACCGTATGCTCGATCCGGAGAACCTTCGTTTCCTTTCCAACTTCAACGATGTCTTCCTCACCATCGGCATCGTCATCCTGATGACCGGCCTTGGCTTCCTTTCGACCATCGCCTTCAGCAATATCTTCGGCCTTCCGGGACTGTTCGATGGCGAAGTCAGCTCGGATGCGGCGGGCAGGGCGAAACTCGCCGTCATGCTGATGCCGGTCCCGGTGCTCGTCGGCGCCTGGCTGCTGGCCGAGTATTTCTGCGGCAAGCGACGCCTACTGCTCCCCTCGATGGCCCTTTCGGTGACTATCGTTCTCTCCGCCGCCGCGCTCGTCTCCGTAATGTTCGCGCCGACCAACGAGGCCGAAGCCAACATCTTCGCCGAGAACCTCGAGAACGTCGTCGCCACCATGAGCTTCGCAGCCTTCGGCGCAGCGACGTTCGCGGCCGGCGCCATCTTCTGGCGCTTCCGCTTGCCGTTCTCGCTCTTCCTGCTCGCGCTTTCGGTCGCAGGCCTCTTCTACACAGCAGTCGCTCGCATCGGCGGCGAGAACATGCTGGTCGGCGGCGCGGCAACCCTCATCGTCGGTCTTGCGACCTTGGCCGCCGCGATCTGGTTCGATATGCGCGATCCGATGCGCGCCAGCCGCACATCCGACCACGCGTTCTGGCTGCATATGGCCGCGGCGCCGCAGATCATCTTCGGTATCCGCGGTCTTATCCTCGGCTACGGCTTCGTGCCCGCAAGCACGGTCGATGCCACGGTGATGCTGGTCGTGCTGATCGCCTTCGGTGTCATCTCGCTGGCGCTCAACCGCCGCGCGCTGATCGTCTCCGGCCTCCTCACCTTCGGCGGCACGCTGTGGGTGCTGGTCGACCGGCTGGGCGGCGGCAGCGGGCTCAACACGGTCATGCTGGTGGCCCTGATCGTCGGCGGCTCCATCGTCCTTCTCGGCGGCGGCTGGAAGACGGCGCGGCGTTTTGTGCTCCGGGTCTTCCCGGCGCAGGGAACTTTCGGGCGGATCTTCCCGCCTGAGCCCGCCTGAGCAACTTGCCTGACGGCCTGCTTGTAGGCCTAAATCTGCTGAGCTAGCGAAGGCGTCCCGACAGTCCTATGTCAGGGACGCCTTCTTCGCTTCAAGGATCCCATGTCAGAGTTTACCCCGCGCGAGATCGTGTCCGAGCTCGATCGCTTTATCGTTGGCCAGCCCGAAGCCAAGCGCGCCGTTGCGCTCGCCCTGCGCAGCCGCTGGCGGCGCAAGCAATTGCCAGACGCACTGAAGGAAGAAGTCACCCCGAAGAACATCCTGATGATCGGCCCCACCGGCGTCGGCAAGACCGAAATTTCCCGCCGCCTGGCCAAGCTGGCGAAGGCGCCGTTCCTGAAAGTCGAAGCCACCAAGTTCACCGAGGTCGGCTATGTCGGCCGCGACGTCGAACAGATCATCCGCGACCTGGTCGAGATCGCCATCTCCCAGGTGCGCGAACGCCGCCGCAAGGAGGTGCAGGCCAAGGCTGAATCCGCTGCCGAGGAGCGCGTGCTCAATGCTCTGGTCGGCGCCACGGCGCAGGCCTCCACCCGCGAAAGCTTCCGCGCCAAGCTGAGGGCGGGCCAGCTCGACGACAAGGAAATCGAGATAGACGTCGCCGATACTTCCTCGCCCTTCGGCGGCATGGACATTCCCGGCCAGCCCGGCGCCAGCGTCGGCATGGTCAATCTCAGCGATCTCCTGTCGAAGAGTTTCGGCGGCCGCACCAAGCGCGCGCGCACCACGGTGAAGGATGCCTACAAGCCGCTGATCGCCGAGGAGTCGGACAAACTGCTCGACAGCGACAGCGTCACCCGCGAAGCGCTGCGATTGACCGAGGAAGACGGCATCGTCTTTATCGACGAGATCGACAAGATTGCCTCACGCTCCGAACGCGTCGGCGCGGACATCTCCCGCGAGGGCGTGCAGCGCGACCTGCTGCCGCTGATCGAGGGCACCACGGTCGCCACCAAACACGGCACGGTGAAGACCGACTACATCCTCTTCATCGCCTCCGGCGCCTTCCATGTCGCCAAGCCCTCAGACCTGCTGCCCGAGCTGCAGGGCAGGCTGCCGATCCGCGTCGAACTGAAACCTCTCACGCGAGAGGATTTCCGCCGCATCCTCACCGAGCCGGAAGCCAACCTCATCACGCAGTACACCGCGCTGATGAAGACCGAAGGCGTCGAGCTCGCCTTCGATCCCGACGCCGTCGAGGCGATCGCGGATCTGGCTGTGCAGGTCAACGAAAGCGTCGAGAACATCGGCGCCCGCCGGCTTCACACCGTCATCGAGCGCGTGCTGGACGAGATCAGCTTCACCGCCTCCGACAAATCCGGCCAGGCCTTCCGCATCACCGGCGCATACGTTCGCGAAAAGGTCGAAGCCATGGCCGGCAACAAGGACCTGTCGAAGTACATTCTCTAGAGGAGGCCGATCCCATGCTGGCCTTTCGTCTCGTTTCCGTCGCGTTGCTTACGGCTGGATGCACGCATGCGCGTGACGTGCCTGACACGGCTGAGCACAGGTCTCTGTTCCAGCACTGGATCGATGGAACCGACGCGTCCGAACCGCAGACGCAAACGCAGCGCTACGACACCGATACATTCGTCATCCGTCAGTCGGTGCGCACGAATCCGGAAGCGCCCTTTCTCTATCTTCTGTTTGGAAAGGATCGCGCTCTGCTGCTCGACACCGGCGCAGGCGGCCTGATGATCAGGCCCGCTGTCGACGCCGCGATCAACCAGTGGCTGGTCGAGCACAAGCGCACCGCCATTCCGCTCGTCGTCGCCCATTCGCACGGCCACGGCGATCATCAGGCGGGCGATGCTGAATTCCGCGACCGGCCAGACACGAAAGTGGTCGGTCTGCAGCCTGCAGAGATTTCAGGTTTTTTCGGTATAGCCGATTGGCCGAATTCAATCGCGCGATTCGATCTTGGCGACCGCGTGCTGCACGTCATCCCAACGCCGGGCCACCATCCTGCGCACATCATGATCTACGACGAGCGCGCGCACCTGCTGCTCTCCGGCGACAGCCTTTATCCAGGCCGGATCTACATCCCCGCCAACCTGCTCGCGGATTTCCAGGCCAGCATGGATCGTCTTGCCGGCTTTCTTGAAAACCGGACGGTGAGCCATGTTCTCGGCGCTCACATCGAAATGACACGGAAGCCCGGCGTCGATTTCAAACCCAACGCGCCTCAACACCCGGACGAGCACATCCTCGAACTTCCTGTCTCCGACGTCGCCGAACTCCGCGCGGCGGTGCGAGCCATGGGCGACAAGGTCGTTCGCGAAGTCCATGATGACTTCATCGTCTTCCCGTTGCCACCTCGGCTGCCGCCCGCGCCCGCGTCGAACTAGGTTCTCTTCTGGAGACTTGGGGGCGCCGGGGTGAGACGCGAAGCGTCGAACGCCCGGCCCGGACCAGCAACGGGCACTGTGCTTGCTGATACGCCTTTGCCGGGCAGGCGCCCGGCGCCCCCCGAACTGACATCTGGCGGGATCGCCCATGCTCAACGGCGCGCCGCACCCTCACGCTGATCCGCGCGTCATGACCTGATGCTCCCAACAAAAGGGAGACATCCATGCTGAAACGCTTTGTGATCGAACGCGATATTCCTGCCGTCGGCAAAATGACCAGGCCTGAACTGAAGGGCGCCGCCGAAACCTCCAACGCTGCCCTGTCGAAGCTCGCCCCCCGCGTTCAGTGGGAGCATTCCTACGTCGCTGGCGACAAGACGTTCTGCATCTACCTCGCCGAAGATGAGGCCGCGATCCACGATCATGCCCGTCTTTCCGGCTTTCCAGCCAGCAAGATCACGCCAGTTTCCGGCATCATCGATCCGACGACGGCCGCAGGCTGATCTGCTACTGGTAAGGCACAGACGGGACCCTTACCCATGCCCGATACGATGAAACCCGAAGCCAAGCTGGATGTGTGCGTCGTCCTTCTGGACGATGGCTACGCCTCCACTTCACTGATGCCGATCGAGGTATTCCACTCGGCCGGGGCGTTGTGGCGCGAGCTCAAGGGCGAAAGCCCTGAGCCGCGCTTCCGCGTCACCACCGCCTCGATAGATGGCCGCGCGGCGCGCAGCCCCTATGGCGGCATGACGATCACGCCGGAGACGTCGATCGCGAAGGTCACGAAAGCCGACATCGTCATCGTGCCGACCTCGGGCCTGCAGCTAGACGAAAAGCTGATCGAGAATTCGGCGCTGCTGCCCTGGCTCCGCAAACACTATGCGGCCGGGGCCTATGTCGCCGGCGTCTGCATGGGCGCAGCCTATCTCGCCGAAGCCGGACTTCTTGACGGCAAGCGCGCCACCACGCACTGGGCCGCCGCGGCTGATATCCAGCGCCGCTGGCCCAAAGTCGACTGGCAGCCAGATTTCTTCGTCACCGAAGACAGCCGCCTTCTCTGCAGCGGCGGCCTCACCGCAGCGGCCGATGTTTCGCTCTACCTGGTCGAAAAACTCTGCGGCCACGAGGTTGCGGTGCAGACCGCCAAGGCGCTGCTGCTCACCATGCCGCGCACGCACCAGTCAGGCTACGCCGTGCTGCCGCTATCGCCGCCGCATACGGACGACAGGATCCGCGCCGTCGAGGCGCTGATGCAGGAGCGCTTCCGTGAGAACCACTCCACCGAGCAGTTGGCCGAACACGCCGGCATGTCCGAACGCGCCTTTCTTCGCCGCTTCAAGGCCGCCACCGGAAAACCGCCCGCCGCCTATCTTCAGGCCGCGCGCGTCGAAGCAGCGAAAGCCATGCTCGAGCGCGAGGGGTCACCGATCCAGACCGTGTCCGAAGCCGTCGGCTACCAGGACGCGCCCTTCTTCCGCACGCTGTTCAAGCGCGAGACCGGCATGACCCCCGCCGAATACCGTAGCCGTTTTGCCGCGTTCAGCGTGAGAGAGCCGGACAATGTCGATCTCAGTCGGGTGAACTGAGGAGCGCCGGGCGCCTGCCCGGCAGATCGGCGAAGCCGATATCCAATCTAGTAAGTTCTATTCAGGAACTAATTGGCCGGCGCTGCCCGACGGACTGGCATATGGGCCTTGCCCCAGTCCTTGAGGCCGACCAGCGCCGGAGCGAAATCCCGCCCCTTTGCTGTTAGCCGATAGTCGTATCGAGGCGGTTTCAGCGTGTATGGGTTCTTTTCTAGAACTCCATTCTCTACGAGACGTTTCAGGCGACTGGCCAGCAGGTGGCGGGTGATGCCCAGGCTGGATTGGAATTGCTCGAACCGTGATTTTCCAAGGAAACAATCGCGCACGATCAGCATGGTCCAGCGGTCGCCGATGACGGAGAGCGCTCGTGCGACCGGGCACCAGTCCTCGCTGAGGTCATCCCACTTGTTTGCGGCTCGGCTCATGATTCGACTCTGCTCCCGTTTGCGTCCCGAGAAAAGCGAGGTTAAGTTCTTTTTCTGAACGGAGCGTTGCCATGCCGGGATCTGGGGCGGGAAAGAAGGCAGTTCTGGTGGTCGGCGCGGGCGACGCAACCGGCGGCGCCATCGCCCGCCGCTTTGCCCGTGAAGGGCTTGTCGCCGTCTGCACACGCCGCGAAGTCGCCAGCCTCGATCCGCTCCTCGCCCGGATTCGCGCCGATGGCGGCGAAGCGCACGGCTTCGGCTCCGACGCGCGCATTGAAGAGGAAGTGGTCAAACTCTTCGAGACGATCGAGCGCGACATCGCCCCGCTCGAAGCCGTCGTTTTCAACATCGGCGCGAACGTGAATTTCCCGATCCGTGAAACGACAGAGCGCGTCTATCGGAAAGTCTGGGAGATGGCGGCGCTCGCCGGCTTCCTCGCCGGGCGCGAGGCGGCAAAGTGGATGGTCCCGCGCGGGCGTGGCACCATCATCTTCACCGGCGCCACCGCCTCGATCCGCGGCCGCGAAGGTTTTTCGGCTTTCTCCGGCGCCAAGTTCGCGCTGCGCGCGCTGGCGCAATCGATGGCGCGCGAACTCGGCCCCCAGGGTATCCACGTCGCCCACACCATCATCGACGGTGCCATCGACACGGAGTGGATCGCCAAGAACTTCCCGCAGCGCCACGCGCTCAAGGACCAGGACGGCATCCTCAACCCGGAGCACATCGCCGACGCCTACTGGATGCTCCACACCCAGCCGCGCGACGCCTGGACGCACGAACTCGACCTGCGCCCCTGGATGGAGAAGATGGCCTAACCCTCAAGAAGCCTAACCCTCAAGAAGAAGGAGGCATGGACGGATGCCCCAGACACCGCAAAAGCAAGTTGAGTTTTTTTACGACTTCACCAGCCCCACGGCCTATCTCGCCTGGGCGCGGCTGCCGTCGATCGTCGAGCGCACCGGCGCAAAGCTCGTCTATCGCCCGATGTTCCTCGGCGGCGTGATGCAGACCACGGGCAACCGTCCGCCCGGCATGGTCGCCGCCAAGGGAAAGTGGATGATGGCCGACCTCGACCGCTGGGCGAAGCGCTTCAACACGCCGTTCAAACGCAATCCGCATTTCCCGATGATGACGCTTATGGTCCAGCGCGCCGCGCAGGAGTGGGTCGCTCGTCCCGATTTCGACAAATACCTCGCCGCCATCTTCAACGCCGCCTGGCGGGATCAGAAGAACATCGCCGACAAGGAGACACTCGCTGCCATCGTCAGCGAGGCGGGCTTCTCGGCGTCCGATTTTTTCGCGGCCGCCGAGAACCCGGCCAACAAGGAAAAACTGAAAGCCACCACCGATGAGGCCGTCGCCCGCGGCGTCTTCGGCGCGCCGACCTTCTTCGTCGGCGACGAGATGCACTTCGGCCAGGACCGTCTGGATTTCGTGGAAGAGGCGCTGGCGCGCTAAAGCGATCTCCTTATCGCGCCCGTGGCTCTACGGACCCTAAACCTTCAGCCCCGCCGCCATCGCCAGTTCGCGCAGGTTGACGCCCGGCCTCGGCCCGATGTGCGAAATCACTTCGCCGGCCGCGAGATTACCTAGCCGCGCCGATTCCTGCAGCGACAGGCCGTGGGTGATGCCGTAGAGCACGCCCGCGGCGTACTGGTCGCCGGCGCCTGTCGCGTCCACCACTGGCGCTGCCGTCACCGGGGCGACCCATGAGTCCGATCCCGACACGATGAGCGATCCCTTGGACGAGCGGGTGATCGCGGCGATCTGGCTGTCGCTGCGGATCTGGTTCACCGCCCCGTCGAAGTCGTCGGTCTCGTAGAGCGCCAGCAGCTCTGCCTCGTTGCAGAACACAAGGTCGCAATGCGTGCGGATCAGGTGGATGAAGCTCGGCCGGTGCCGGTCGATGCAGAATACGTCCGACATGGTGATGGCGACCTTCCGGCCCGAAGACTGCGCCACTTCGGAGGCGTGGATGAACGCCGTCTTCGCCGCCGGCTTGTCGAACAGATAGCCCTCAAGATAGAGCCACGCGCCCGAGGCGACCGCGCGCGCATTGACGTCCGCCGCCGCGAACTCGGTCGAGGCGCCGAGATATGTGTTCATCGACCGCTCGCCATCCGGCGTCACCGCGATCATCGAACGCGCCGTCGTCGGCCCGCCTTTCAGCGGCGAGCCATAGAAGTCCGCGCCGATCCTCTTCATGTCGGCGACGTAGGCCGCGCCTAGCTTGTCGTCGGCAACCTTGCCAAGGAAGGCCGCCGTCGCGCCAAAACTGCGCAGGCCCGCCACTGTGTTCCCCGCCGATCCGCCCGAGGTCTCGATGCGGCTCGCCGGCAGCGCGTTATAGAGATAGTCGCACCGCTCCGGGTCGATCAGGTTGGTGCGCGCCTTGGGAATGTTGTGCCGCACAAGAAAGTCGTCATCGACCTGCGCGATCACGTCCATGATGGCGTTGCCGAGCGCGACGACGTCGTACTTCACGGGCATGAGATAATTTCCACCGCACGAACCCCGCGCCGGTATGGCTTGGCGCTGCCGCTGGTCTTAAAGACCGGAGCTTCGAAAGCAAGCTAGCGCCAGCCGCACGGAACCCGATGACGCCAATCGCCCTGCTCATTGCCGCGAATGTGGCGTCCGGTGCGCCCGATCGCCGCGCCGACGCCCACTTGTTCGATGTCCAGCTCGATATCCTGCGCCGGGGCTTTGCGCCTTCGGGCCTGTCGATCGAGCCCGTGCGCTGGGTCGATGCAACCGTGGACTGGAAGCGTTTCGGCGCTGTGCTGGTTAATTGCGCCTGGGACTATCAGGACCGGCACGAGGATTTCCTGGCGAAGCTGGACTGGTTCGCGGCGCTGGGCATTCCGGTCTTCAACCCGCCCGATCTCGTCCGCTGGAATATCCGCAAGACCTATCTGCGCGAGTTCGAGCAACGCGGCGTTCCCATAATTCCCACGCTCTGGCCCGAACATCCGACGGGACAGGACATCGAGGACTCCTTCGGCGCGTTCGGGACCGACGACGTCATCCTCAAGCGCCAGGTCGGCGGCGGGGCTCGCGCGCAGGTGCGTTACTCGAAGCACGATCTGCCGCCGCCCGGCCCCGTGATGGACAGGCCCGGCATGATCCAGCCTTTCGTGCCTACCATCGTCACCGAGGGCGAATTTTCTTTCCTGTTCGTCGATGGCGAGTTCAGTCACGCCCTGGTGAAGCGCGCGCAGGAAGGCGACTACCGCATCCAGGAAGCCTATGGCGGCTGGTCGACCAGGATCGACCCTACCGCCCGGGACGAGGCGCAGGCTCGCGCAGTGCTGGAAGCGCTGGATGAACCGCCGCTCTATGCCCGCGTCGATATGGTGCGCGGTATCGATGGTTCGTTGCTGCTGATGGAGCTGGAAGTCATCGAGCCCTTCCTGTTTCCCGCCGAAGGAGAACACATTGGCGGAATGCTGGGCAGGGCGCTGAAAAAGCGGATCGGCTGAGACCCATCTGCACTCCGCCCTTTTTTGTTGCGCCGCGAAGGTTTACCTTTGCCGGCAGGAGACCCTGTCAGTGCAATACGTTTGCGACGCCCTCAAAGGGCGAACCTGGTTCCGCATAGAAACCGACGCAGAGGCTGAAAACGAAACGCGCCTGATGCGTCACGCCGTGGAAAAACATTTCCGCCGCGAACAGGAACGTGCGCGCCAGTCCTACAGGCCCGGCCCGGGGCTGGAGCGCGATATCGGGCTCAAAGCGCACCTCGTCCGCACCACACCGCTGTTCCTCACGCTGCGCGCGGACGATGGGGAGGGCCTTGCCACGGCGATGCTGCCGGCCGGCGGGCGCAAGGACGAGGATTTTCACACCATCATCGTCGGGCCGGAAAATGCCGACCCGTACGTGAAGCACGCCGACGCGATAAAACTGCTCGCCCGGCACTATGGCCTCAGCCTCACGCGCGAGCGTTGCTATCCGTACGCGCAGCGGTCGTAGGCGCGCTGCGTAGTGGCGATGTGTCCCAATCGAGACCGCCATTCCCCCATATTTTTAGGCATCCAACCAACAATCTTCTCAACACACTCAAGCGACTACAAAAAAGTTGCGTGCTTTTCGCCCCCGCCTTTCCGCGCGGGCGTATACTCCCGCGCATGAAAGCCGGAGCTGGACTCGCCCGCCATCGGCGCCGGCGCCGGTTTTCAAAAACGGACCAGAATCGGCGGACGTGAAGAAAAAACCGGCGGCTCACGCCGGGGTCTTGTCCTCGTACTCGCACAGGTCGCGGATGACGCACTCCGGGCAGGCTGGCTTGCGCGCCAGGCAGGTATAGCGCCCGTGCAGGATCAGCCAGTGGTGCGCCCCGCGCTTGTACTTGTCAGGCGTCACTTCCAGCAGCAGACGCTCGACCTTTTCGGGCGTGGTCTCCGGCGCGAGGCCCGTCCGGTTCGAGACCCGGAAGACGTGCGTGTCCACCGCGATGGTCGCCTCGCCATAGACCTCGTTCAGCACCACGCTCGCGGTCTTGTGTCCGACGCCCGGCAGTGCTTCGAGGTCCTCGCGCGTGCGCGGAGCCTTGCCGCCGTGTTTCTCAAGGATTATCCGCGACAGCGCGATCACGTTCTTCGCTTTATTGCGCCATAGGCCGATGGTGCGAATGTGCCTGGCGACGCCCGCTTCGCCGAGCGCGACCATCTTCGCGGGCGTATCCGCAATCTCGAACAGCTCTTTCGTGGCCTTGTTCACCGATACGTCCGTCGCCTGCGCCGACAGCGCCACGGCGACGACCAGCGTGAACGGGTCCTTGTAGACCAGCTCGGTCTTGGGGTTGGGGCGCTGCTTTGCCAACCGTTTGTAAAGCTCCGCCGCCTTCTCGGGCGGAAAGCCTTGCCGTTGTGCAATCTTCTTCTTCTTCGCCGTCGCCATGGCGCGGACACTAGCGTGAGAGAAGGGATAGCCAAATCGATTCAGTGGCCTAAGATTTCGCCATGGCTCAGATCTATCTCGACGCCGTGCTTGAGCCGCCGCGCTCGCTCTCCCCACGCGGCTTCAACTGCGTGATGCTGGCCCTCGGAGCGGTCAGTTTCTGCGCGGGGCTCGCTTTCATCGTCGCCGGCGCCTATCCGATCGCTGGCTTCATGGGCCTCGAAATCCTTGTTCTCTGGCTGGTCTTCCAGGCGAGTTTTCGGGCGCAGGCGGCGCGCACCTATGTCCGGGTGACGGCGGATGCAGTCGTGTTGCGAAAGGTGGATGGCCGGGGGCGCGAGCGGCGCGCCAGCCTGTCGTCCTATTTTGCTCGCGTCGAACTGGACCGCACCGCCAGCGGGCCGCAGGCGCTCCGCCTTAAGGCATCCGACCGCGCCTACGCGCTGGGCGAATTCCTCACTCCGCGCGAGCGCGAGAGTTTCGCCCGCCGCCTCGACCAGGCTCTCGCCGAAGCCCGCCGCGAACGCCATGAAGGACAGGATCAATGAGCATCGAATTCCTCCACGCCATGGTGCGCGTCGGCGATCTGGATGCGGCGGTGAAATTCTTCTGCGAGGGACTTGGCCTCGCTGAAGTGCGCCGCAACGATTATCCGCAAGGCAAGTACACGCTCGTCTTCCTGGCCTCGCCCGACGACATCAAACGGGCAGGCTATGACGGCAAGGACCGTCTGCCGCCCGGCGTGCCGATGGTGGAGCTCACCCACAACTGGGACGAGAAGGAGTACGCCGGCGGCCGCAACTTCGGCCATCTTGCCTACCGCGTCGACGACATCTACGGCGCTTGCGAGCGCTTCCAGAAAATGGGCGTCGCCATCAGCCGGCCGCCGCGCGATGGCCGCATGGCGTTCGTGCGGTCGCCCGATGGCATCTCGATCGAGCTGCTGCAGAAGGGCGAGGCGCTTGCGCCCAAGGAGCCCTGGGTCAGCGCGCCGAACATTGGGGCCTGGTAGCTAGCGCTTCGGCTTCTTCGGCTTTTCAGCCCTCACCGGTTTCTGCTTGGGCGTCTTCACCGGCTTGGCGAGTTTTTCCGGCTTCGGCTTTGCAGCCTTGGGCGCGGGCCTGGCTTTCGGGCTCTTCTTGACCTTCTGCGTCAGCATCAGGGGCTGGGCGAGGTTCTCTTCCGGTGGCCGGCGGAATCCGCCCATCTCGGCCTCAAGCGCTTCCGCTATCGCCAGCAGTTCGAAGTCGCTTCCTTCCGGGCCTACGATCTGAACGCCGCACGGCAGCTCGCCATAGCTGCGCGGAACCGGGATCACCACCGAGGGCAGGTGGCAGACGGTCGCCAGCGCGATCCACGAATGGAACGCATGGTAAGGCATCGGCTTGCCATCGACCGTGATCAGCCGCGTCACGGCATCGCCCTCGTCGATATGCTCGAACGCCGTGGAAGGCGCGACCGGCATGATGATCGCCTGCCAGCGCGTGAAGAAGTCCGCCACATTGCGCTTCAGCCGCTGCCGCGCCTCGTCGGCCTTCAACCAGTCATGGTGCGTCGCCGCCGAATAGAGCGCCCACTTGCCGCGCGAGAACGGCTCGCCCCGCGCCATCATGCGGGCGATCGGCCTGCCTACCTCCATCGCCTTCACCAGCGGCGCCGGCATGTCGCTCGCCAGGATCGGCAGCAGAAGCTGCAGGTAGAGATCGATCAGCGCGTCGCCCACCTCCGGCTTGGCCACGAAGGTCTGCGCGCCGGCCTCGCCCGCCGCCTCCACCGCCGTGCCGATCGCGCCCCGGCATTCGGACGAGAGCGGGAACACCGCATCGTCCTTCCACACCGCGATGCGCCTGCCTTTGAGGTTTGCCTTGCGCGCCGGAACAGCCGCCTCGCCCGTCAGCACCGAGAACATCAGTCGCAGGTCGGCGACATTGCGCGCCATCGGCCCCGCCACGTTGAGGTCGCGCACAGACAGCGAGCCCGGCGCAGGCGGCACATGCCCCATGATCGGCGCTCGCCCGAAGGTCGGCTTTAGCGTCGCGACGCCACAGAAGTGCGCCGGGATGCGCAAGGACCCGCCAATGTCAGATCCCAGCTCCAGCGGCGTGATGCCGGTCGCCAGCGCCGCGGCCGCGCCGCCCGAAGATCCACCTGGCGTCCTGTTGAGATCCCAGGGATTGGAGGTACGCCCATGCACCAGATTGTTGGTCTGGTTGTCGCCGGCGAGATAGGGGGTGTTGGTCTTGCCCCAGATCACCGCCCCCGCCGCGCGCAGCCGCGCCACCGCCGCAGCATCCGGTGTCTTGGCGGAACGCCTGGCGTATTCGGGCGCGCCGGACGTCGCCGGCATGCCCTCGACATCGAACGTATCTTTGATGGTGATCGGCAGGCCGTGCAGCGGCCCGGCTCTAGTCCCGGACTTCTGCATCTTGTCGAGTTCGCGCGCACGCTCGCGCGCGGCGCCGAGATCGTTGCGCACCACGGCGTTGACCGCGGCGTTCACCGTAGCGCAGCGCGCCACATGCGCTTCCAGGAGGTCGACAGCGCTCGTCTCGCCGCTGGAAAGACGGTCCAGCAGCGTCCGCGCAGAGGAAAAGATTTCTGGCGCCTGCGTCATGTCCGCGGCCGCTTCCCAGATGTTTTTGCGTTTCCCACCAGCCGGCCTTGCGACCTGCCTCTCTCGCTCTAAGCGGAGCGGGCGCAATAATCAAAGTGAAACCCCGGAAAGACTGCCAATAAAAAGACGGCGGGGAATTCAGAGCGCCAGAACATCCCGCATGGAGTAGAGGCCGGGCTTCTGGTCCGCCGCCCAGACCGCCGCGTGCAAGGCGCCCTTGGCGAAGATCGCCCGCGTGATCGCGCGATGACCGATCGAAATGATTTCTTCCTCGGATGCGAACTGAACTTCGTGGTCGCCGATCACGCCGCCCGCCCGCGTCACCGCAAAGCCGATCTTTCCGTCCACCCGTGCGCCGGGCTGGCCGTCATAGGGCGGGGTGCGCACATCGCCCAGCTTGCTGCTGCGACCCTGAGCTGCCGCCTCTCCGATCATCAGGGCAGTCCCCGAAGGTGCGTCGACCTTGTGCCGGTGGTGCGTCTCGGAAATCTCGATGTCCCAGCCCGGGCCCAGCCGCGCCGCGGCCTGCTCGACCAGCCCCAGCATCAGGTTGACGCCGAGCGAGAAGTTCCGCGCCCGCACGATGGCGATGCGTTTGGCGTGCTCGGCGATCTGCTGTTCCTGCTGAGGCGCAAGCCCGGTCGTCCCGATGATCGCCGCCCTGACGCCGGTCGATTTCAGGAGATCCAGCGCCGCGAGGGTTGCAACCGGCATGGTGAAGTCGATCCAGACATCGGCGCTTGCCGCTGCCTTCTGGGCGCTGTCGGTGATGAGAGCGCCTGGCGTTATCTCGCGGCCGATCTGGTCCGAGCCTGCCCGCTCGCTGCCGCCAACGACCGTGCAGCCAGCCGCGGATGCGCCCGCGACCAGCGCCTGTCCCATACGTCCGGCCACGCCGGCAATTGCGATCTTCAAGCTCATGGCAGGCTTATAGCCGGAAAATGCGCGAGGGGGAGGGAGGCGTTGTCGGGCGTGAATTGACCCACGCCCCGGCTGCGGCGAACACTGCCGTCCATGAGAATCAAGCTCGCCCTGACCGCCGCTGTCGCCCTAGCCGCCTGCGGCGAAAAACCAGAGGCCGAAGTCCCGGCCGCCGACGCGAAGTCCTACGCCTACAAGATCGAACTCAGCTTCAGTCCGCGTACGCTCGCGAAGCTGCGGGAGCTGGGCGAGAAGGTGACCGTCTCGAACTTCTACTACGGCTTGGCCGCGCCGGGCGCGGCGGCCCAGGCGGAGACGATGGGTCAGGTCGGGCTTGGCGACAACGCCATGCAGGTCGAACCCGTCAACCAGATCGTCCGCGTCTCGGTGTCTCCGCTAGATCCGGCGAAGCTGAAGGACATCGAAGGCGAACCAAAGCTGCTGATCAACGTCTTTACCGCCCGCAAGGCGGTGCCGGACAACCTGATCAATTGCGGAATTTATGACGACGACCTGGCCAAGGCTGAAGCCGTGCCCCTCGTGATCGACTGCGATCTCATCGAACCGGAAATCCTGATCGAGCCGGAGGCGCCGGAGCCGCCTGGCTTCCCCTGAGGGGCATCACGCGCACCAGATCAGGCGCGCGAGTCTTCTTCCTGATCGAAGAATTTCTTCACGCGCTTGAAGAAGCCCTGGCTTTCCGGGTGGTGCTTCTCGCAGCACTCGGACGCGAACGCCTTCAGCAGTTCCTTCTGGCGCGGCGTGAGGTTGCTCGGCGTCTCGACGAACAGCTCCACCACCATATCGCCATTGGCGCCGCCGCGCAGCGTAGGCATGCCCTTGCCTTTGAGGCGCATGCGTTTGCCGGTCTGCGCGCCTTCGGGAATGGTGACGCGCATGCGGCCGCCATCGATGGTCGGCATCTCGATCTCGCCACCGAGGGCCGCAACGCACATCTGGAGCGGTGTGCGAGCGAACAGCGTCTGGCCGTCACGCTCGAAGAGATCGTGCTCCTTCACCGTGACGAAGATGTAGAGGTCGCCCTTGGGGCCGTTGCGCGCGCCCGGCTCGCCTTCGCCGGCAAGGCGGATGCGCTGGCCGTCCTCGATGCCGGCCGGAATGGTGATCGACAGCGTGCGCTCCTTGCGCACGGCGCCGCGTCCGCCGCAGGTGCGGCACGGGGTCTTGATGACATTGCCCGAACCCTGGCAACGCCCGCAGGTGCGCTCCATGGTGAAGAAGCCCTGCTGCACGCGCACGCGGCCATGGCCCTGGCAGGTCGTGCAGGTTTCCGGATGCGTGCCGGCCTCGGCGCCTGAGCCGCCGCATGGCTCGCACTTCTCAGTGGCCGGAACGGTGATCTGCGCCTGCTTGCCGTGGAAAGCTTCCTCGAGGCTGATCTCGTAGTCGTAGCGCAGGTCCGCGCCGCGCGCCGGCCCACCGCGTCCCTGGCGCTGGCCGCCGAAGAATTCGGAGAACACATCGCCGAACACGTCGCGGAAGACGTCTTCGGGCCGGGCGCCTGCCGCGCCAGCGGCTCCGGCGGCGGCGCCATTGAGGCCGGCCTTGCCGAACCGGTCGTAGATCGAACGCTTCTGGGGATCGCAGAGGGTTTCGTACGCCTCGGACAGTTCCTTGAACTTGCCCTCGGACATGGTGCAGCCCGGATTGCGGTCGGGGTGATACTCCATCGCCTTCTTGCGAAAGGCGGACTTGAGGGCTTTCTCGTCGGCATCCTTGCCGACGCCAAGCACATCATAAAAGGAGCGTTCGCTCATCGGGACGACCGGACCGAAATCATGACTCTCAACCCCGTCCGCCTTGCCAAACCAGCCTAGGATCGTTCCGTCCTATTGCAGGCGAACCTTAGCAACCGTTGAAACTAGATGGGCCACGACCCTCAAGGATTAAAGCCCTTGCCGGTCGTGGCCCATGCGATTCTTCATCTGATCTGCAGCATTTAAAGACTGAAATCAGGCGCTTTTCTTGTCGTCTTTGACTTCCTGGAAGTCGGCATCGACGACGTCTCCGTCGGCCGCGCCGCCTTTAGCCGCGGCGTCATCCCCGGCGTCACCAGCCGCGCCCTGGCTCTTGGCGTAGATCGCCTCGCCCATCTTCATGGCGGCGGCGGCAAGGGTCTGGCTCTTGGTCTTGATCGTGGCGACGTCGTCCTTCTCGAGCGCGGATTTGAGGTCGGCGATGGCGGCCTCGATGTCCTTCTTGATGGCGGCCTCGACCGACCCGCCATGCTCGGCGACCTGTTTCTCGGTCGCATGGATGAGGCTCTCGGCCTGGTTGCGGGTCTCGACCGCTTCGCGGCGCTTCTTGTCCTCGGCCGAGTTGGCTTCGGCGTCCTTTACCATCTGCTGGATCTCGGCCTCCGTCAGGCCGCCATTGGACTGGATGGTGATCTTCTGTTCCTTCGACGTCGCCTTGTCCTTAGCGGACACGTTGACGATGCCGTTGGCGTCGATGTCGAAAGTGACCTCGATCTGAGGAACGCCGCGCGGGGAAGGCGGGATGCCTTCAAGGTTGAAGTTGCCCATCAGTTTGTTGTCGGCCGCCATCTCGCGCTCGCCCTGCAGCACGCGGATGGTCACCGCGCTCTGGTTGTCGTCAGCGGTCGAGAAGACCTGGCCCTTCTTGGTCGGGATCGTGGTGTTGCGGTCGATCAGGCGCGTGAACACGCCGCCGAGCGTTTCGATGCCCAGCGATAGCGGGGTTACATCGAGTAGAACGACATCTTTCACGTCGCCCTGCAGCACGCCGGCTTGGATGGCCGCGCCGACAGCGACGACTTCATCCGGGTTGACGCCCTTGTGGGGCTCCTTGCCGAAGAAGGTTTTCACCGACTCCTGCACGCGCGGCATGCGCGTCATGCCGCCGACGAGAACGACCTCGTCGATGTCGGTGATCTTCTTGCCGGCGTCGGACAGCGCTTTCTTGCACGGCTCGATGGTGCGCTTCACCAGGTCCTCGACCAGGCTTTCCAGCTTCGCACGCGTCAGCTTCATCTCAAGGTGCATCGGCGCCTTGGTGTCGGCGTTCATCGAGATGTAGGGCTCGCGCACCTCCACCTGCTGCTGCGTCGACAGTTCCTTCTTGGCCTCTTCGGCCTTCACGCGGATGCGCTGCAGGGCGATCGGGTCCTTGCGGAGGTCGACCGAGTTCTGTTTCTGGAATTCATCGCAGAGGTAGTCGACCAGGCGGTTGTCGAAGTCCTCGCCGCCAAGGAACGTGTCGCCGTTGGTCGAGAGCACTTCGAACACGCCATCGCCGATCTCGAGGATGGAGATGTCGAACGTGCCGCCGCCGAGGTCGTACACGGCGATGACTTTTCCAGAGTCCTTCTTGTCGAGGCCGTAGGCGAGGGCGGCCGCGGTGGGCTCGTTGATGATGCGGAGAACTTCAAGGCCCGCGACCCGGCCCGCGTCTTTCGTGGCCTGGCGCTGGGCGTCGTTGAAGTAAGCGGGAACGGTGATGACGGCCTGCGTCACTTTCTCGCCAAGGAAGCCCTCGGCGGTTTCCTTCATCTTGCCGAGGATGAAGGCGGAGATCTCTTGAGGCGAGTAAGCCTTGTCGGGTCCCTGGACCCAGGCGTCGCCATTGTTGCCTTTGACGATCTCGTAGCCGACGAGATCCTTGTCCTTCTTCACCATCGGATCTTCGTAGTTGCGGCCGATGAGGCGCTTGATCGCCGAGAAGGTGAATTTCGGGTTGGTGACGGCCTGCCGGCGGGCGATGACGCCCACCATCTTCTCGCCGCCTTCGCGCATCGCAACCACGGAGGGCGTCGTTCGCGCGCCGTCCGAGTTCTCGATCACCCTCGCGTTCGCGCCATCCATGACGGCCACGCAGGAGTTGGTCGTCCCCAGGTCGATGCCGATGATCTTAGCCATTCTACAAAAGTCCTTTCTGCGGCGGCCGTCCCATCCGTCTATCGGGCCTGACTTGCAGCACCCAGCTTGGACGACCCCAGGGTCTTATACTTTGACTTGGCGCAGAAACCTGCAGGCTCCGGCGCTGGGGCTCATATGGGATGTGACCGATCAGGCTCAATAGGCTTTGTCACACATCCGCGCCGCCGGCCCGCTAATCAGGTCGAAGGGGCCGGGCAGACCGTATGCGCAACGCATCTTCATCCGTCGGATGCCGCCCGCGTTCAAGCAGTTCCAGTCGATATTCGCGGTAAGAAAGGCCCAGCCGCTCCGCCTTTTCGGCCCAGCGGCGTCCGGTTTCCGCGTCCGGAGGGGCGAAGGCCTCCTCCTGGACCTTCCGCCAGCGCCACTCCTTGAACAGCAGGCTTTCCAGAATGTCGGGCCCGTTGTTGTGGCCAAGCCATTGGGACAGCGGAATGACGACGCCCATCTGCTTGAGGTCGTTCTCGCGCTGTTCTCGGTAACTGGCCCGCCAGGCCGTGGCGGCCTGCTTGATCTGTGTCCGCGTTTCTCGGCTGGCGCTCCTGGCGCGGGCCTTGGCGGCGGAAAGGGCGAAATTGACAGCCATCTGGGTCGATCCCGGGATTTGAGCCTGCCACGCGCCGCCCCCGCCCGGAAAGGCCTGCGGCGGGATCAAGGCGTCTCCGGCTGTCGGCGCCTTCCATTCGTTCAGGCGCTGACATGAATTCGCCTGGGCCCCCGCCGACCGTGCTAGTCAGAGGCTGGCGCTCGCCCGCCTCATCTATGCGTCCAAGGGGGACGTCCCATGATCCGCAAGTTTCTCTTCGCCATGGTCGCGTTCGGCGCCGCACTGGCGGCGTCAGCCTGTTCCTATGGTTCGGCGGTCGATGTCGCGCCGTACAATGCCCGCGTCTCGAAGCCCGTCATCGCAGCGGGCGACTATTGCGAAGTGCAGGGCACAGCGAAGCCCTTCACCGTGGTCTCGAACGAAGACTGCGTGCCGATCACCTGGAACCAACAGGCGCGCGCCTACACCATGGTCGACCTGGAAGATCCGGAGGAATCGGTCACCGCCAACGTCGTCTCGATGGGATTGGGCCTCTACCTGGCGCAGATGACCGTCGAGACGGACAAGCCCGACAAATATCAGATCCTCGTCTTCATCGCGAAAGGCGATGCGTTCGCGACGCTGTCTGCGCTGGATGACGAGCCGCTGCAGAAGCTGACGGAAAAGCATCGTCGGCTCACCTTCGCCAAAGACGCCACCGGCCGGCCTTACGTTTCCGCGGGCAAGCCCGGTCACATCAAGGCTTTCCTGAAGGATGCGGCGAAGGAAACACTGCGCCAGATGAAGGCGGAGGACGAGCCCGTCTCGGTCGGCGTGCTCGACAAGGCCGGCGCGCCCATTCACGAAGCCTCCAAACAGCAGGCAAAAGACATCGAAGCGATCCTGAAGCTCGCAAAATCTCTGACGCCGAAATAGCAGCCGCTATGCTCTCCACGAGGAGAGGCGGCCATCTGATCCCCAGATCACGTGCGTAGATGTCGTGTTTTCGGCGACGCCGGCTTAGCGCAGCGCGTATATTTCCGTCATGGTCGAAGGCTTCCGCTTCCTGCCTGAATACTTCCCGCCGCCCGCGCAGAAGGCGCTGGTGGCCGAAGTGCTGGGCCTGCTGGATGAAAACCCGCTCTATCGGGCCACCATGCCCCGCACGGGGAAACCCATGTCGGTGCGCATGACCAATCTCGGCCCGCTGGGCTGGATCTCTGACATCTCGGGCTATCGCTATGGACCGGCGCATCCGGAGACGGGCAAGCCCTGGGCGCCGATCCCACAGACACTGCTCGACCTGTGGCGCGCGGTTTCGGACTATCCCGCCCCGCCTCAGGCCTGCCTGGTCAACTGGTACGAGGATACGTCCCGCCTCGGCCTCCACATCGACGCCGACGAAAGCGCAAAGGATGCGCCGGTCGTGTCCGTGTCGCTGGGATCCCGCGCTCTCTTCCGCCGGGGCGGGCTCGAGCGATCGTCCCCTACCTCGTCGATGCGGCTGGCCTCGGGTGATGTGGTGGTGCTCGGCGGCCAGTCGCGCCGCGCCTACCACGGCGTCGACCGTATCTATCCGGGCAGCTCAACTCTGGTTCCAGGCGGCGGTCGGATTAACCTCACGCTCCGGCGAGTAACCAGACCGTGAAACGAAACCGCCCCGAACTTGTACGGGTCCGGGGCGACTTCTGAATCCCAAATTCGTGCGCTGGGCGACCGATAAGACGATCAGGCCGTCTCGTGGCGCCAGTGAAGGTTGAGCACAGGCGCCGGGTGTCGCGCGTCTGCCTGCTTTTCGGAGAGGATGCGGCCCAGCGGGTGCTTGCCGATCTTGCGGCGCAGCTCGTCGTCTGGCGTTTCCTGGCTCATGCGATAAATCCGGTTTTTCGGGTCTCTTTCATCGATAATGAGAACGTCAGCCTCGCCGCGGAAGTACGCGCCCTTGGCCAGCCCGTTCTGGTCGATGTGAAAGACCACGACGGCCTTCCGGTGTTTGCTCTCGAAAGGCCACATGCTCAGCCCCTGTTACGAAACCTGTCCTGGCCCGGCCCAGCGCCGTTGCCCGCCAACCAACGGGCGACCCGCAGCCATGTTCCCGGACCGAAACCAACTCGGACGAAAATCCTGCAACTTCGACGCCGCAACAACACGGTAAACCAATCCGGGGAAAACGCCCGGCGGAGGTTAAGCTGGAGTTAAGCACGGACCGCCAGACTGGGAAGGATGGCCATCAACATCAGCTCCCTTCAGATTGCACTCGCGCAAATGCCCGCGAATACCGGGGGGTTCGACTTCTCGATCCTCACCCAGGCAGGCTCGCCGAGCGGGACAATGTCGGGCATGTCGCCGAAGGTCGCGATCGAGCAGGCCGCCAAGAACGAAACCAAGCAGCGCAAGCAGATCGCTGAGGCGCCGATGACCAAGAAGGACATTGCCCGCTACACGAAGGTCGTGAAGAACGCGAAGACGATCGACGACGTCCTCAACGATCCCATTGCGCGCAAGGTGTTCCTCAAGGCCAACGGCCTCGGCCAATACCAGGACGCCGTCGGCCTCGCCAAGAGGGCGCTGGCGTCCGACCCCACCGACGCCAGCTCCGTGGCGCAGAAGCTTTCGTCCATAGAGGGCGGCTGGCTCGACGTGGTGCTGAAGTACAATTTCGAGCTCTTCGGCATCGGCAAGCTGCAGACGACGGACGCGCTGAAGGAAATCACCGACAATTATGTCGGTGAACTTCGCCTCGACATGCTCGACCAGCAGATGCCGGGCCTCGGCACGGCCATCCTCTTCAAGCAGATCGCCTCCAAGCTTGATACCCCGATCAAGGTGCTCGGCTCGGGCATCGGCCGCGAAGTGGTGACGACCGCGCTGGGCTTGCCCCAGCAGCTCGCCGTTCAGTCGCTGCAAGCGCAGGAAAAGGCGCTCGTCCAGCGCATCGACGTCAAGAAGTTCAAGAGCGAAGAGTTCGTCGACCGGATCGCCCAGCGCTACCTGATCATGCTCAATGGCGGCACGGGCGGCGTCACCGCCTAGCGAGCGTCAGGCGCTTCGTTCTTCGCGAGCGAGGCATCGTCGGCAAGACGTCTCAGGAAATCCGCCGTCACCTTGATGCGGCCCCTCGCATTCACATGGCTCGGATCGCCGAAGTCGGCGTCGGGCAGCACCCAGGCATCGTTGAGCGTCGCGATGCCCATCGCGTCGAGCTTGCCGCGGAACTCCTCCGCCATCGCGAAGATCTCCGGCTTCAGTTCCGCTTTCGCAGTTTCGCTCACCGGCAGGATATAGAACTGCACATTGAAGCCGTGCTTGCGGCCAAGTTCAGCGATCGCTTCGCTGGCGTGGAGGTTGATCGCCCTGATCCCGCCCTCGAACGCCGCCTCTTCGGGAAGCTCGTTCGTCCCGTTGGCGAGGCCGTAATAGCGGTCGCCGGCATTCGCGGTGAAATTCGCGCGTTCGCTCTCGCTGGTCGCATGGTGCTGCAGCGCCAGTGGCGGCTCCGCCAGCACGGTGCGCAGGGCGGGGCGCATCAACACGAAATCGAGCAGCGAGGCTTCCGTTCCGACGATCGACGCGGCCTTGTAGGCCAGCCTGCGCGCCGTGCGGTCTTCCCACTCCGACGCCATCGCATAGACATGGCCCGCCCGCGCGCCTTTCGGGAGGTCATAGTTGGTGGTGCGTTCCATCACCGCGCCCGAGTCGATCATGTGCGAGGTGCCGTAGGCCATCACGACGGTCTTGGGCCTGACGCCGCAGTCGATGAGACGGTCCAGCGTCGCCCAGCCGGCGAAGATGCCAGATCCGCCGAGCGCAAATTTCTCTGCATCGATCCCCGCCGCGCGGACGCCCGCGACCGAAACCCCCGCGACCGCGCGGGAATCGCCGATGATCAACAGGCCTGGCGCAAGCCTGTCGGCGCACGCCTTTTCGATGTGATCCTCGAACGCTGTCGCCATGCCGTATTCCGGCCCGGAATGAATCCAGCTCTCCGGCGCAAGCGAAGCCGCCGCAATCGCCAGTACGATCCCGCCCGCCATCGAGGCGAGGAAGAGGGGAGCGTTGCCTCTAGAACTGGAAGTAGAGGAACTCATTCTGCGCTCCGATAAAAATGAGGGCGACAAGCGCGCCTACGCCAGCGGCGACGCCAGCAGCGGCAGTCGCTAGGTGGCGGTTGTCGCTCAGTATTTTTTCCGCCCGCGCGACCAGCCACATCGAGTTGGGCATGATGGCCGCAACAAGCGCCACGAGGATCGGCGAGCCGACACCCCACAGGCGCGGATCGGCAAGGAAGGATGCAAGCACGGCAGGGTTTACGCCGTTCGCGCCCGTCATGCCGGCCAGCATGTCGCCCGCACCCTCGACGGTAGTGGAACGGAAGAACACCCAGGCGAAGATTACGGCGAGCAGAGTGACAGCCCAGCCGACAACCGGCGCGGCCGCCTTGCCGACAAAGCTTTGTAGCTTCAGCCCCGCCTGGCTCCAAAGGTGCGCGACGATCAGGTAGACGCCATGCAGCGCGCCCCAGACGACAAACAGCCAGCTCGCGCCGTGCCACAGGCCGCCCAGCAGCATGGTGAGGAAGAGGTTGCGGTAGCGTGAGAGATCGCCATGACGGTTTCCGCCCAGCGGGATGTAGAGATAGTCGCGCAGGAAGCGCGACAGCGTCATGTGCCAGCGCCGCCAGAACTCGACGATCGATGTCGAGCGATAAGGCGAGTCGAAATTGATCGGCAGGATGATGCCGAACATCATGCCGAGGCCGACGGCCATGTCGGAATAGCCTGAGAAGTCGAAATAGATCTGCAGCGTGTAGGCCAGCGCCCCGCCCCAGGCGGTCCACAGCTCCGGCGTCTTCGCGACATCGTCCGCCAGGTTGAACGCATCGTTCGCCCACGGCGCCATGGTGTCGGCGAAGACGACCTTCTTCCACAAGCCGATGGCGAACAGGAGAACGCCGAGCGTCACGCGCATCCAGTTGAAGCGATAGGTCTCCGGGTCCGCGAACTGCGGCATCATCTCCTTGTGGTGGAGAACAGGCCCCGCGATCAGGTGCGGGAAGAAGGTGACGAAGAGGACGTAGCTCGAGAACGAGCGCTCCTTCACCTCGCCCTTGTAGCTGTCCACCAGGTAAGCGATCTGCGTGAAGGTGTAGAACGAAATACCGATGGGCAGAATGATGTCGATCGTCAGCCTGGGCAGGCCGCCGATCGCCTCCACCGTGCCGAGGAAGAAGTTGGCGTATTTGAAGAAGGCCAGCAGGCCAAGGTCGATGGTGATGGCGCCGATGATCGCCAGCCGCCTTACGGACTTCGGCCGATCGCTCTGCAGGAATATGCCGGCCACATAGTTGAAGCCGATCGAGCCGAGGAGCAGCAGCGTCACCTCGGGCATCCAGTAGGCGTAGAAAACGATCGACGCTGCGATCAGCACGAAGATCGGCAGGCGCCTCGAAACCCTGGCCGCGAGGTAGAACGCCAGCAGCGTCGCCGGCAGGAAGCCGAAGATGAAGAGGTAGGTATGGAACAGCATCTGCCTCTCCCCGCTCGCCGCCCCGGCAAATCCATGGGCGAGCGAACGCCGCGATACGCATCGGGGCGTCGGACCTTCGGGGCTGCAATCGATGTGCCATGCGCCATCCGCCGTTCATCGCGGCGCGACGGGCGCTTTTCTGGTTAAGGGGCCTACAAATGAAACCGGCGCCGCGAGCTTTTGCTCTTGTCGGCGCCGGGTCAGTTGACGTTGCCCGCTCCGGGGGAGAAGCGGGCCGGGGAGGTCAGGCGCTTACCCAGTTGCCATGGAAACCGGCCGGCACGCGGCGCGGCAAGCTCAGCACGGCCTGGGGCTCGCCCGCGATGTCCTGGGCGTTAAGGATCAAAAGTTCGCTGTGGTCGCTCGCCGCGCGGTGGACCAGAGCGAGGATGTGGCCGTCGCCTTCCCCGGCCGAGGCCGAACGCGGCACGAAGATTGGCTCGCCCACCGAGTCGCCCTGGTTGAGCGTGCGCACCTGGCGCTTTCCGGTCTTGAGGTCGATGTGGGCGACCGCGTTGAACACCAGCTCGTTCTTGTTGCCGACATTCGCCGCGTACCAGCCATGGTGATAGGGCAGGCCGGCGAAGCGCTCATCGAAGCGCGGGAATTCACCATAAAGATCATCGATCTGCTCGCGCTTGGCCTGGTTCGAATTGCTGGCGAGGTCGATCGTCCAGCGCGTCAGCCTGGCTTCCGCCTGTTTGCCGGGCGATCCGTCCACGCTGGGGAAGAGCGGCGCGTTGGGATATTCCATCAGCTCGCAGTGCAGCTTCTCGCCATCCTCCCATGCATTCATCGGGTGAAACACATAGTTGGGCTCGATCTCGAACCAGCGAATGGTGTCGACCTTGGCGTTGCGCTTCATCACGCCGATGAACGCGCCCTTGCCGGGCTCCCACGCATAGGCAGGCAGGCCGCGCTTGGCCCGCTCGATATCGCCGGTCAGCGGCAGGATTGGGAACATCACGTAGTTCCGCGTCACCATGAAGTCATGGACCATGGACGAGAACGGCGCAGCGAAGCGATCGCGGCGCGTCACTTTCCCGGTCGCATCTGTGACGCCATAGTCGATCATGTTGTTCAGCGGCTGCGGCCCCGCGCCATAGGCGAACCACACCATCTCGCCGGTCTCGGGATCCATCTTCGGGTGGGCGGTGAACTTGCCGCCGGTCGCGAGATAGTAGCCGCCCTCCAGCGATTGCGGGTCCATCTCGAACGGCTCGCTTTGCTCTTGCAGCGCCATCAGGTGTCCGGCGTGATGGACAATGTTGGTGTTGGCGCCGCCCGAGGGAACGGTCGACACGCTGGGGTCGCTCGGCAGGCCCATGCCGCCGAACAGCGGACGTCCGGCGCGATGCTCGGCCTGCCAGCGCGGCGTGCGTATCCAGCGGTTGCGATGCCGGGCTTTGCCCCCGGAAGGAGAGGAGTCCAGGAAGAAGCCGTGGATCATCCCGTCGCCAATGAAAGCATGATACGGGCCGGTAGGATCGAACTGCGGATTAGGACCGTTTCGATAATAGGCGCCGTTGAGGCCTTCCGGGATACGCCCCGTCACCTTCAGTTCGAAATCGTCCTCGCTGCGCACAGGCGCGAGACCGCCCGTAAGGTGAGGATGGAGCGTTTGCGTATCGGCCATGGCGTTTTGTCCCGTCCCTCTTTGGTGTTTTACACTGTAAATTTATAGCGTAAATAATAAACCTGTGCAAGTTGGGATTTGACGAGGAGATTCAACGGCGTGCCTAAGGTCCTGTCAGAAGCGGATGTCGCGGCCTTCCGCGAAAAGCTGTGCGACATCGCCGAGGAGCAATTCGCCGCACACGGTCCCGACGGCGTCACCATGCGCCAGCTCGCAGCGGCGATGGGCGTCTCCTCGATGACGCCGTACCGCTATTTCAAGGACAAGGACGCCATCCTCGCCGCCGTCCGCACACGCGCGTTTAACGCGTTTGCGGCCGCGATGGAAAAGGCGCAGCTCTCCCTGATGAAGAAGGGCGGGGGACAGCCCGGCGCCGCCTATATCGACTTCGCGCTGAAGAATCGCGCCGCCTACCGCATGATGTTCGACACCAACCAGCCCACCGCCGCCGACTATCCCGATCTCGTGAAGGCGATGGAGCGAGCGAAGAAAACGATGACCGCCGGCTGGAAGGAACTGGTGGCCGCCGGGCGGTTCAAGGGAGATGTCGAACTCGCGGGCCATCTCCACTGGTCAGCCATGCATGGCGCGGTGATGCTCGAACTCGCCGGCCTGCTGAAGAAGCCGCTGGACGCGAAGTCCATCGCCCTTACCGCCATCCGCGCCTTGGCGAAGGACATGGGCGTCGTCTTCTCCGGGAAGAAGTGACTTGTTCCTACTGCTGCTGATCGGCGCTCGCGTTTTCACTTTCCGCGGTCAGGGATGATTAACGCGCTTCAAGCACGCGATCCTTTACGGCCAGCCTGCGACAAGCGGGCCGGATCGCGCAAACCCTTGGGAGAGCGGCAGGATTTTCGTAACGCCTGCGACCTGAAAGCGCAGAAATCGAGGTAAACGCGTTTTCCATGGGAATTAGCTGTTAAGGCAAAACCCGTAGGATGCGAGCCGTTCTGATATCCGCGCGCCATGGGAGCACCGGAGGAGACCCGGATGGCCTACCAGCTTGAAAGCGACACGCAGCGTGTCGACCTGATGCTCGCCGTGCTCGAGGCGCTGCCGCAGGCGATCTACGTCAAGAACAGCGATCTCGAAGTCATTTGGGCCAACAAGGTGCTGCGCGACACCATCGAGAACATGACCGGCGTCAAGGTGACAACCGAGGCCCGCATCTCGGATTTCAGCATCTACCCGCCCGAAGTCGCCGCAGTCTTCGCCGAGATCGAGCGCAAGGTTCTGAAGGGCGAGGAAGCTGTTCGCGACGACCGTCTCGACGGCAAGCTCGCCACCCGCGCTCGCCTCACGCCGATCACGCTGCCCGATGGTTCGCCCGGCGTCCTCGGCTCCGTCATCGACATCACCGCCATCAAGGACGCCGAAGCGCGGGCCCAGGCGATGCAGCAGGAAAGCGCCTCGAAGTCGCAATTCCTCGCCAACATGAGCCACGAGATCCGCACGCCCCTCAACGGCGTGCTCGGCATGGCCCAGGCGCTGGAGCAGGACAATCTCACGCCCGACCAGCGTCAGAAGGTCGAGGTCATGCTCGATAGCGGCCGCACGCTGATGGCCGTCGTCAACGACATCCTCGACCTCTCGAAGATCGACGCCGCCAAACTCGAGATCGCGCCCGTCAACGTCGACGTTCACACCGGCTTCCGCCGCACGATTGATCTCTTCCGCTCGCGCGCCGAGGAAAAAGGCCTCACCATCTCGCTGCTGCTCGACATCGACGTGCCGCAGCGCCTGCAGCTCGATCCCGTCCGCACGCGCCAGTGCCTCGCCAACTTGATCTCGAACGCGGTCAAGTTCACCGACAAGGGCGGCATCACCGTCACCGTGCGCATGCTCGGCAAGGGTGACGATCGGATGATGGAAGTCGCCGTCGCCGACACCGGCATGGGCATGACGCACGAACAGGCCTCCCGCCTCTTCTCGGAATTCATGCAGGCCGACGTCTCGACCACCCGCAAATACGGCGGCACCGGCCTTGGCCTCGCCATCACGCGCCGCCTCGCCCGCCTGATGGGCGGCGACGTCAGCGTTGAGACGCTGCCCGGCAAGGGCTCCACCTTCCGCCTCACCATGAAGGCGGTCGATGTCGCTGGCGACAAGACCGAAGAAGTCCGTTCGCCCGTCCCAGGCGCCGCCCCGCAGCGCACCGTGCTCACCGGCCGCAAGGTGCTGCTCGTCGACGACAACGCCATCAATCGCAAGGTCGCGGTGATGTTCATGAAGCCGCACGGCCTTCTGATCACCGAAGCCGCCAACGGCCAGGAAGCACTCGATAAGCTGGCGGCGGACACATTCGACGTCGTGCTGATGGATGTCCACATGCCTGTCATGGACGGCATCGAGGCCGTGAAACGCATCCGGGCCTCGAGCGAGCCGTGGTCGAAACTGCCGGTGATCGCGCTGACCGCCGACGCCATGCAGGGCGACCGCGAACGCTATATCGCCCTGGGCATGACCGGCTACGTCTCCAAGCCGATCGACCAGCGCGAACTCCTGCAGTCGATCTCGACCGTGCTGCAGGCCAATGTCGGCAAGGCCGCCGCTTAGCGCCGGCTGCCCTCAATGCGGGAAAGACCAGCCCGCCCTAGTTCACGCTTCCGCCACCGGCGCTAACTGCAACCATCGCGGCGCGCAGCGTGCGGTCGCCGATGCGCCAGCCGGCCTGGAAGAGTTCAGCGACAGAGCCGGCGGGATGGTTGCTCGGGATCTGCGTCACGGCCTGGTGCAGGGCAGGGTCGAACGCCGCCCCAGGCGACGCATCGATAGCGGTGACGCCATGGCGCGCCAGCACGGCTACCAGTTCCTTCTGAGTCATCTCGACACCGTCAAGCGCGTTGCGCGCCGCTTCGGTCAGCAGGGCGCGCTCGCCCGGAGGAATGGCGGCGACGGCGCGCGAGAGATTGTCCGACACGTTGAGCAGGTCACGCGCGAATTTCTCGACGGCGTAGATGCGCGCATCCTCGATCTGCCTGTTGGCGCGCTTGCGGACATTGTCCGTTTCGGCCAGCGCCCGCAGCATGTTGTCCTTGAGCTCGTCGCGCTCCTTCTCGAGCGCGGTCACCTGTTCGGCCAGCGGGTTCGGAGCACGCGCATGCGGATGGCCGACAGCTTCATCCATGCCCTCATTCTCCGCCGCGAACACCGCGTCGTCTTCGGGCTTGGAAGGGGCATCGCCGTTGATCATCGTCACTCTTACTCTCTCTTGCCTTGAGGCGAGCGGCCTTCGCCGAGAAGGCGGCCGACGACCTGGGCGGTATAGTCCACCATCGGGATTACCCGGGCGTAATTGAGCCGGGTGGGTCCGATCACGCCGAGGGCTCCTACAATCTTCCGCTCGGCATTCATATAGGGAGCGACGATCATCGCTGAACCCGACAGCGAGAAGAGCGGGTTTTCCGAGCCAATGAACAGCCGCACGCCCTCCGCCTCGCGCGCCGTATCGAGCACGTTGAGCAGGTTTTCGGACCTTTCCAGCTCGGCAAAAAGATTGCGCACCCGGCCCAGATCCTCGGCGGCGCTCCCGTCTTCGAGCAGGTTGGCGCGCCCGCGCACGATCAGCGACCGGCCCCGCGAAGGGTCCTCGCCCGACCATTGCGCCATCCCGTCCTCCACCAGCCGCGCGGTCTCCACGTCGAGAGCTGCCCGGCGCGAGCGGATTTCGTCGAGCACGAACTCGCGCGCCTCAGCCAGCGTGCGGCCCTTCATGCGGGCGTTGAGATAATTCCCCGCCTCGATCAGTGCCGACGCCGGAAGACCCGGGGGCAAGGCCAGCACGCGGTTCTCGACATCGCCAGACTCGGCAACGATCACCGCCAGCGCCTGCTCGGCTGAAATCCGCACGAACTCGACATGGCGGATCGGCGCATCCGCCGCCGGCGTCGAGACGAGGCCCGCGCCGCCCACGAGGCCCGAGAGCAGCTCGGAGGCTTCCGACAGCACATTCTCCATGCGCCGGCCCGAGCCGCCCAGTCTTGCCTCGATCGCTCGTTTGTCGCCCTCGGCCGGATCGCCGAGCTGCATCAGCGAGTCGACGAAGATCCTGAGTCCCGCATGGGTAGGCACCCGCCCGGCGGACGTGTGGGGCGAGTCGATCAGCCCCATCTCGGCGAGGTCCGACATGATGTTGCGGATCGAGGCCGGCGACAGCGCCACGCCCCGCCGCGAAATGGTGCGCGAGCCTACCGGTTCGCCCGTGTCCAGATAGGCCTGCACGATCTCCCGGAATATGTCGCGGCTGCGCCGGTCCATCGCCGCAAAGGCGGTCGAAGACGCGGAGGAGCCGGATTGAGGTCTGGTTGGCGGGGTGGCGGTCATTGCGGGGGGAAGTTATGGGTGATGCACCCGGGTTTCAACAACCCAGAACCAGTGCGTTCCGCTCGAAAGACCTGATTTCATGAGACCTTCCGGCCGTAATCCCAGCCAGCTCCGGCTTATCGCCCTCGAACCGGGGGCGAGCCGGTATGCGGAAGGCTCCTGCCTGGCGAAGTTCGGGCATACCCATGTGCTGTGCACGGCGAGCTGGGCGGGCGAAGTGCCGCGCTGGAAGAAGGGCAAGGGCGAGGGCTGGGTCACCGGCGAATACGGCATGCTGCCGCGCGCCACCCACACCCGCGGACGGCGTGAAGCCTCCGAAGGAAAACAGTCCGGCCGCACCCAGGAAATTCAGCGCCTGATCGGCCGCGCGCTCCGCTCGGTGACCGACATGAAGGCGCTAGGCGAGAATACCATCACCATCGACTGCGACGTCATCCAGGCCGACGGCGGCACACGCACCGCCGCGATCACGGGCGGCTACGTCGCGCTCGCCCTGGCCGTCCGCTATCTGAAGGAGGAGGGCATCATCAAGACCGATCCGCTCTCGGCCCAGGTCGCGGCGGTTTCATGCGGCATCTTCGACGACACGCCTGTGCTCGATCTCGACTATCCGGAAGACTCGGGCGCGCAGGTTGACGCCAATTTCGTCATGGCGTCCGACAAGCGCCTCATCGAAATCCAAGGCACAGGCGAACAGCGCGCCTTCAGCCGCGCCGAGTTCAATGCCCTGATGGATCTTGCCGAGACCGGCTGCGAGGAATTGTTCGCGGCGCAGCGCAAGGCGCTGGGACAGTAGCGATGACGACACGGCGCGAGCTGATCGCTGGCGGCGTAGCTCTGGCTGCAACCGGCTGCGCCTCGTACGAAGCGCCGCCCGCCTCGCATGGTGGCCGCAAGATCGCGGAGATCGAAAAGCGCATCGGCGGGCGCATCGGCGTCTTCGCCATCAACACTGAAACGCTTAGTTCGCTCGCCCATCGTCACGGCGAGCGCTTCGCGATGGCGTCGACGTTCAAATGGCTGCTTGCGGCCGCCATCCTCAAACAGGCCGAAGCCGGAACGCTGAAGCTCGACCACCACCTCAGCTACACCTCTGCCGATATCCTGCCGAACTCGCCGATCACCGAGGCGCACCTCGCCGAAGGCTCGATGACAATCGAGGCGCTGTGCGAGGCGATCGTCACGGTCAGCGACAATTGTGGCGCGAACCTCCTGCTGGCGCAGATCGGCGGGCCGGCGGGCCTCACGAAATTCCTGCGCGACACCGGCGACCGCGAAACCCGGCTCGACCGGCGCGAGCTGGACCTCAACGAAAACCGCAGGGACGATCCACGCGACACCACCACGCCCATGGCCATGGCGCTTACCGCCGAACGCCTGCTGGTGCGCGGCGGCCTCTCCAAACCGTCGCAGGAAAAGCTCCACGCCTGGCTCATCGCGACCCGCACCGGCCTCGACCGTCTGAGGGCGGGGCTGCCGGGCAACTGGCTCGCCGGCGACAAGACCGGCACGGGCGGTAACGGCTCGCACAACGATGTCGCCATCGCATGGCCGCCCGGCAAGCGCCCGATCCTGATCGCCTGCTACATGTCCGAGAGCCCGGCGCCCAACGCCGACAAGGCCGTCGCCCACGCCGATATCGCCCGCATTATCGCCGACGAATGGTACTAGAAATGGCTACGAGGAAACGCCCCGAAGAAAAGCGTAAGGTCGACATCAAGTCGCGGCGGCAGGCCTATAAAGGCCGCTACAAAATCGAGGAAGTCGTCTTCGATTTCGACCGCGCCGCCGGCAAGGGCCGCATCGCCGACGCAAAGCGCGAGATCTTCGAGCGCGGCGACAGCGCTGCAGCCCTGATCCACGACATCGAGCGCGACGTCATCGTGCTCACCGAACAGTTCCGCATCGCCACCTACGCCAAGGGGCCCGGCTACATTCTCGAAGCGATGGCGGGATCGGTGGAGGAGGACGAGGACCCCGAAGACTGCATCCGCCGCGAGATGATGGAGGAAGTCGGCTACAAGGCCGGCGAACTCACGCTCGTCGCCAAAGGTTATGTCTCGCCCGGCGCAACATCGGAGCGCATCTTCCTCTACTACGCGCCGGTGAAGACAGCCGACCTAATCGACTCGAAAGCCTCGGGTCTCGCGGCTGAAAAAGAAGACGTCCGCCGCGTCGAATTCACCCGCGCCGATTTCTTCAAACGCCTCGACGCGGCAAAATTCGATGACGGCAAGATCGTCTCGCTCGGCTTCTGGCTGAAGTCGCAGCCCAGGCAGGGCAAGCCTGCAAAAGCCAAGGCCAAGCCGAAGAAACGCTAGCATCTCTCACAAGAAATACGGCGGGCGCCTCATGAATCGGTGGGAACGAGGCGCCCGCCGCCAGGCGTCATGACGGGAGCAAGCCGTCAGGGACGTCAGAGGAGAGAGACTTGTTCAACGCGCCGCGAGGGTGACGCCGCTCTGTGTGTCCGTGTTGCGAAGCGCCGCGATCGTCGGCGAATCGAGCTTGGCCACAGCTGTATCGACCGCATCGCTGACGCAGGCGCGGACGTTCGCGCTTTCACGCGGCAGCAGCGGGCTGTGGGTTTCCTCGCCGCACGCAGCCTTGGCCGCGATGTCGATCCTCTGCAGCAGGGCGCGGGCGCCCCGTTCCGTCGACAGGTCGAGGTCCGAGTAGGTCACCAGCGCAGTTTCAGTCGTCTGCGGCGGCGTGTCGGCGTGGGCGATGCCGACGACCGTGGCGCCAAACCACGCAACGACGCTCAGGGTCAGCACAGTGGCGAAGCCGCGATACTGGAAGCCGGTGGCGGGTTGGTAGGCAGCCGGATTGGATCTGGAGGAGGCGAGTTTCGGGGAGGTGGCGTTCGTTTCCATGTGGGTTTCTCCTTCTATGGAGACCCGAGGATGGGGATCGCCGCCGCGCTCTGCTCGTCGTTTTAAGGAAACGGCGCAGCTTTTCAAAATTCGATCAGGGATTTCCGGAAAGCGGCGAGCGGCGCCGCGTTGCACGATTCAACCTCCGGATTTCCCGAAGCTTTTCAGGAATCGATCAGGCGTCTTCAGAAATCGGCGAGGGCAGGCCCAGCGAAGACCGCCGCCATTCCGAAGGCGAAACGCCCGTTACCTCCCTGAAAGCGCGATTGAAAGGTCCGAGCGAGCCAAAACCGATGTCGTACGCGATGGCCGACACCGGCACGCGGGCCTCGTTGGGGTCGGCGAGTCGAGACTTGGCGGCGGCGATCCGGTGGGCGTTCACGAAACTTGGAAAATTCCGGTATCCCAGGCAATCGCTGATCAGACGCCGCACCTGCGCCTCGGGCATATTCGCGCGAATCGCAAGGCTGGCGATGGTCAGCCCTTCCTCCCGCCACACCTGCTGCATACCCATCAGGGTCTGCAGTCTGTCCAGGTCTGCCTTGGCAGCGCGGTCCAGCCCATTGTCGGTTGCCGAGCCGCCGCCATTCACGACATGGACGGCGCCATGATCCGCGCCGTTACCATTGGCATGACCATTTGATACCGACTGGACCGTCCGTAGCGCGTCAACAGGAAGTGCAGGCTTGGGCGTCTGCGGCGCACGAATCGTTCCGAACAGGTCGCTCCGCGATTCGATGAACACGAAGGATCCCGCGAAGCAGACGAGGAACAGCACTACAGCGTTGGCCATCGGATACCATTCGGGCACGGTTCCGAAGACGTCCCAGATCTCGAACGCCCGCATCGCCAGGATGTAGGCGATCACCGTGACAAGGAACGGCCCGCGCAGCCTGCGCCGGGTCTCGACAAGGTCGCCCTTCCAGCCATGCACGACGATAACCAGCGCGTGCAGCGCCATGGCGACCTGGATGATGTTGGCGGCAAGCCAGCACCACGGCGCAAAGGCATCCGGCAGCAGCATTCCCGCCATCGCCACTAGCGTCAGGACGCCAACCGCGACCCAGGCAAGCGGCGTGATGCGGCAGGTGTCCTGGAACAGCGTCATCACGAACACCCAGAACCAGCCCACTGTCCCGGCCGCCAGCATGGTGATCACGAACGCCAGCGGCGCCGGCAGGATATGCGTTTCGTCGTTCCAGAGCTTGAGGGCGTAGGCGGCGACCGCGAGATCGAAGACCACGCCGGTCCAGCGCACGAGGGGCCGGGGCGCGCGCCACATGGCCGCCGACATGGCGATCATCGCTCCCGCCGCCGCCATCAGCAGGGCCAGCAACAGCGAATGCATCGGTTCGCCATTCATGGCCGCGCCGCTATCTGTCTGGAGCCGGTCATGGCTGCCCCCGCGTCACAATGCATGTAGGAGCTAGGATGCCACCTGTCAGGGTCCTCACGCAAAATCGAACCACGGAAAGCGCCTACTCCGCGGCCACGGCCTGCTCGCCCTCGTCATCGTCGGTTTCGGCCGCCTCGTCCGGATCCCACACAAGAATGTCACCCGGCTGGCATTTCAGTTCGCGGCACAGCGCCTCGAGCGTCGAGAAGCGGATCGCCTTGGCCTTGCCGGTCTTGAGGATCGACAGGTTGGCAAGCGTAATGCCGACGCGGTCGCCCAGCTCGGTGAGCGACATGCGCCGGTCCAGCAGGACACGATCGAGGGTGACGCGAATAGCCATCTAGATTGTCATCTTCTGCTCTTCACGCATCGCCGCGCCTTCGCGGAACACCTGCGCCAGAACAAGCAAGGTCAGGACCGCGAACCATACGGGCCAGTTGATCTTGGGAAGGATCGGGTCTTCCGGCCCGCCTGAAATCCCGAAAGCGCCAAGCACCAGCAGGACCATCGTGGTCATCAGCATGCTCGAGCCTTCCATGATGGCGAGCACGATGGCGATAGCGGTGAAACGGCGGGCATTGCCCGGCACGAACGGGTCGCCATTCACCAGCGTCTCGAACACGCCGCGCAGGTAAGCGCACACGATCATCGCGCCGAGGCAGAGGATAGTCCCGGTCAGCGTCCACAGCGTCAGGCCGCGCGGGGAAGCGATCGCAATGCGCTCGAAGGCGGTGATGGGTTCACCGCCGCTCACCATGGAGAAGATCGAAATCGCCGCGATGATCCAGATGAAGCCGAGCAAGGCGCAAGCAACCACCCAGGCGATGTCGACTGCCAGCTTCAGGAATGAGGAGATCGATCCGCGACCGGTTGCGCGCATCAGCATAAGTGAATCTGTCTCCGATCTGACCCGCGTGGAAGCCATGCCGCTGGCTTGCCAGCGGCCAACTTGTCTGGCGGGATGGATTCGGACCATATCGAAAAACAATATGGTCGTCCACCGGCTTGGGCGAAAGGACGCAACTGCCAATGACGGAGCGCCGCAAACTTCCGCCCGGCCGGCTTGTCGCCGCCACCCACAATCAGGGGAAAGTGAAGGAGCTGTCGGACCTTTTGGGGGCCGCCGGCTTCATGGCCGTATCGGCAAAAGAGCTCGGCCTGCCCGAGCCCGAGGAGACCGCCGACACTTTCCGGGGCAATGCCGAACTCAAGGCGCTTGCCGCCGCGAAGACAGCGGGCCAGCCGGCCCTCGCCGACGATTCCGGCCTCGCCTGCGATGGACTTGCCGGCGCTCCCGGCATCTACTCCGCGCGCTGGGCAGGTCCTGAGAAGGACTTCAGCGCAGCTATGCAGAAAGTGGAAGACGGTCTTAAGGTCGAGACGACGTCCGACGGCGAAGTCGATCGTCGTGCGAGCTTCGTCTGCGTCCTGTCGCTCGCCTGGCCGGACGGCCATGTCGAAAGCTTCGAGGGGATCGTGCGTGGCCAGCTCGTTTGGCCGCCGCGAGGCGACCAGGGCTTCGGCTATGATCCGATCTTCGTTCCCGAAGGCGAGACGGAGACCTTCGGCGAGATGCTGGCGGACAAGAAACTCCCGCTCACGCACCGCGCCATCGCCTTCCAGAAGCTCAAGGACTATCTCGCGGGTTAACCCTAAACGCGGTTGTAGAAGATTCGTGTGCGCAGCATGGATGCAGGCAGCATCGACGATTCAGTTCATAGCAATTGCGTGACTCGGTAAAACCCCGGGGTTCCCATGCTGGCGTATCGCGCTAGACTCATCCCGATGACGCTGAGCCCTTGGGGGGTCGAATGGCGAAACTGGCAAGCGTGCTGATCATCGACGACAATCCTCGCTGTCTCGAGTTCATGACGCTTGCCTTCACGGCGCACGGCGGCGTCGAAGTCACCGGTGAGATGAAGCCCGTCGCCGCGCTCGATCGCATCCGCGCCGAAAAGCCTGACCTCGTCGTGCTCGACGTGAAGATGCCCGATCTCGATGGCTTCGGCGTGCTTGCGCTTCTACGGGGGGAGGGAAATTGCGTACCCGTGGTGATGTGCTCCGGCTCGGCCCTGCAGAAGGATGTCGACCGCGCCTATGCCGGCGGCTGCAGCGGCTATGTCGAAAAGCCCGCGACTCTGGAGGATTACCGCGCCATGGCCGGCGCCATCGTGGACTACTGGAGCCGAGGCGAGCTACCTAAGCACTAGCTGTCACTTCAATGCTGGATGAGGGGCCCGGAGACAGGGCCCAGGGACAGGGCGATGCGGCGAACGGTCGACACCTATCTCCATCTGCCTCGCCGCCACTACTTCTCGGCCATCGAACTCCATGCAGTCGCCATCGGCAGCATCGCTGCGGCGGTGTTGATCGTTGGCTATGGATTTAACTTCGAGCCGCTGCAGACGCTGATCCCCGGTTTTCCGGCGATGCGCCCGCGAACCGCCGGCTTCATCATGGCGCTGTCGCTGAGCTGTCTTTTGTCCCTGCGGGACTCGCAGCGCTCCCGGATCGCGTCCTCGGTCCTTGCGGCAGGCGTGGTTGTCTATGTCATTTATCTGCTGGTCGCGAACATCGACAATCCAGAATGGGCATCGGCGCGGCTGCTGGCAATTCAGGGCACGGCCATCTCCGTGGTCCTTGGCGGCGTTGCTCTTCTCATCATCAATCTCGCGCCCCGCTATGGCATTGTCGCCGGCGTGATCGCCATGACCGCAGCGGCGCCCGCCCTTTTCCGGATCGTGGGCCTGCTGCTGTTCTGGGGCGCGCCGCTGGAGCGAGGCCCTCTCAATTCGATGGGCCTTCACACCGCCTTCCTGATCCTCTGGTTCATGACGGTGTGCATCCTCATGCACCCTAGGCTCGCGTTCGCGCATTCCGTGCGGCAGGCAAGCCTGCGCGGACGCGTGCTGCGGCGCGGTCTTCCCATCATCATCCTTGTGCCGATGATCGCGAGCGCGACCAGCCTGTCGCTTTCGCTGATGTTCGGCTGGGCGTCGGAAGTGCTGTTCGCGCTCAACGGGGCGATCAGCGTGATTCTCGGTGCGCTGCTGATCTGGTGGCTCTCCAGCCTGATCGAGGTTTGGCAGAAAGAAGCCAACGAGCAGGCCGCGCGCCTCTCCCGCGCCAACGAGGCGCTGGAGCAATACGCCTCCTCGGCCGCCCACGACCTCAAGGCTCCCGCGCGGCACGTGATGCTCTATGGCGAACTTCTGGAAGAGGCGCTGGCAAAGGGCGACACGGACACAGCGAAGAAGCATGCCAGGTCCATCCGCGAAAGCGCTGCCGAAATGCCTGACATGATCGACGGCCTGCTCGACTATTCGCGATCCGCCTTCACGCGTATCACGCTGTCCGAGCAGCTGCTCAGCGAACTGGTCCAAGCCGGCGCCGCCCAGAACGCCGCTGATCTCGAAGTCGCCGGCGCTAGCGTCACCGTCCTGCACGAAGCCCGGCTGCGCTGCGATTCCACGCTGATGACCACCGTGTTCCAGAATCTAATCGCCAATGCCATCAAGAACCGGCGCGGGGACAAGCCGCTCGCCATCCGCATCGACGCCGTGCGCGAAGGCGACATCTGGAAAGTCTCGGTCGAGGACAATGGCGTCGGCTTCGATCCGGATTTCGCTGCGGTGGCGTTCAACCCGCTGGCGCGGGGCGTTCACACGGCGGGCGAGGGCAGCGGCATCGGCCTCTCCACCTGCCGCAACATCGTGCAGAGCCATGGCGGTGAGATCCGCGTCAATCCCGCATACCGAAATGGCGCCCGGATCGAGTTCACCCTGCCTGCCGAGGCGAAGCCCGCCGAACTCAAGGACGGTTGACCTCACCAGCCCGCTGCGCCAAGCGAGCCTCATGACCGGCTTCAACACATCGTCCGGGTTTGGGCGCGGCTTCGGCGTCTACCTCCACTGGCCGTACTGCGCGCGTGTCTGTCCCTATTGCGACTTCAACGTATACGCCGCCAAGGCGCGCGACACCGCCCCGCTGTTCGATGCGATCCTCAAGGACCTCGACGGCTGGCGCGCCCGCAGCGGTGAACGCTCTGTCGACACCGTCTTCTTCGGCGGCGGCACGCCCTCGCTGATGACGGGGAGCCAGGTCACGCAGGCCCTTGAGAAAATAGACATGCTGTGGGGCATAAAGTCGGGTGCCGAAGTCACCCTCGAAGCCAACCCCGACGACCATGCATGCTTCGCCGATTTCGCCGCCGCCGGCGTCAACCGCCTGTCGCTCGGCGTACAGTCGCTCGACGGCGCGCCGCTCAAATTCCTCGGCCGCACGCATTCCGCAGCCGACGCCATCGCCGCTTTCCGGCAAACGCAGGGAAAATTCCGCTCCGTCTCGCTCGACCTCATCTACGCACTGCCCGGCCAGACACTCGACCAGTGGCGCGCCGAACTCGCCCGCACCCTGGCGCTCGGCCCCGACCATCTCTCGCTCTATGAACTCTCGATCGAACCCGGCGCCGCTTTCGCCAAGGCCGTGCAGCGCCGCGACTGGGCGCCGATGGACGACGAACTCTGCGCCGATCTCTACGAACTCACGCAGGAAATGGCGGACAAGGCCGGCTACCCCGCCTACGAGATTTCCAACCACGCACGTGGGCCTGCGCACGAGTCCGCCCACAACCGCATCTACTGGGCCTCCGGCGACTGGGCCGGCGTCGGCCCCGGCGCGCATGGCCGCCTGACAATCGGAGACCAGCGAATCGCAACTCACGCCGAAGACAACCCAGGCGCCTATCTCAAGCAGGTGGACGCAAGTGGCGTCGGCTGGGCCGAGGATGAGATGCTCAACGCACTGGCGCAGGCGCGCGAGCGAGTCGCGATGGGCCTGCGTGTGAAGGAAGGTCTCGCACTCAGGGATATTTCCGAGCTGGGCTTCCAGCCTGACGTATCGCGCATCGCCGAATTCGAAAGCCTCGGCCTGCTGACGCACGCCAATGGCCGCATCGTCCTAACCGTCAAGGGCAGGTTGGCCGCAGACCGGATAGCCGCCGAGCTTGCGCCTTAGGAGCCCGGCGCGAATTCCTTGATCGGCGGCGAGACGACTTTCACCCCGCCATCCTGCAGCTGCATCACGGCAAGTGCGCGTTCCACGCTGCCATCCGGCAGAAAGCGGAACAATCCGTTGACGCCGGCCCAGCCCTGCACGCGCTGGATCATCGCCGCATCCAGTCGTTCGGCGCTCGCCAACGTCGCCGCCAGCGCGCCGGCGTCATAACCATAGCTCGCCAGCCGCGGCGCGGCCTCGCCATAGGTCGCCAGATAGCGCCGTTCGAAGTCGGACAGCGCCGCCGGATCCGGCGCCGGGAAGGCCCCGCCGCGCAGCGCCGATTCGCGCCAGATCTCCGGATCGTTCCACAGGCCCGTGCCGAGGAACTTGATCTGCCGGAGATTGAGATCGCCAAGATAGGGCAGGAGCGAGGCCACCGTGCGAAGCTGCACGCCGCTCTCGGGGATCAGCACCGCCACCTTGCCGGGCTGGGCGTCGTTCTCCGCCTTCACGATCTGCGCGACGCGCCGCGCCGGCTCCTGCGGCGAGCTGTCGCCCGGGTTGTAGTATTCGACGATGGAGACGCTCGCGCCGCGCTCGGCGGCTTCCTCGCGCAGCGCGGTTTCCACCGTGTGGCCATAGGTCGTGTTCGGCGACAGCATCGCAAAGCGCGTGACGCCGGCTTTGACGGCGTAGTCGACGATGCGCTCGACTTCGCTCTTCGGCGTCAGGGACACCAGATAGGCGCCTTGCCCGAGCACCGACACGTCGGTCGAGAAAGCCAGGACAGGCGCATGGATCTTCGCGGCCTCGCCGGCGACGCCGGCCACCTGCTGCGCGAACAGCGGGCCGATCACGGCGACAGCGCCGTCCTTGATCGCATCCTCGGCGACGCGCTGCGTCTCGCGCGGGTCCGTGCTGCTGGAATCGCGCGGCATCAGCACGACATCGCGCGTGCCGTCGCGGGCGCTCGCCTCGAACAGCGCCATCTGAATGGCGTTGTAGAGGCCTTTGGTGGTGCGCTGCACTTCGGGGTTGGTCGAGGAGAAGGGCAGGATCACCGCGACGCGCTTCAGGGTCTGCGCCTGCTCGCGTGGGATATGGCGCGGCATGTAGGCGTTGCGGCTCTCGGCATAACGGTCCGAAACAGGTTCCGACGGCAGCGGATCGCCCGGACGCGGCGGACGGCTTGGATCGGGGCGCATGGCGCCGCTATAAGTCGGCGTGGTCGGACGCGGCGGGCCGCTGGTGCATGCGGCAAGTGCGGCCAGCGCGAGAAGCGATACAGCAGCTAAGCGGCGGGCTCGAGGTTCAGATGGCATGCGCGACCCCTCCTGAGGATGCGTCTTCGGACCCGGCCCATGATAGCGGCGCGGATGCTACGGGTGTGGGCGATTCCCCACAAGAAGCCGTTACGTCCACGCGTCTTTTCCGGATCGATCCCGGTCTTGCGCCCGGGCTGTACGTTGTTTCGACTCCCATAGGCAACCTTCGCGACATCACGCTTCGAGCCCTCGACATACTGGCATCCGTCGATGTGGTTTGCGCCGAAGACACGCGGGTCGCAGGCAAGCTTATGTCTGCCTTCGGAGTGTCAGCCCGACTGCGGCCATATCATGACCACAACGGCGCGCAGGCGCGGCCCGGACTGTTAACGGAACTTCGCAATGGCGCGCGCATCGCCCTGATTTCCGACGCCGGAACGCCGTTAATCTCCGATCCCGGATACAAGCTTGTGCGCGAAGCCGCGGAGCAGGGGACGAGCATCTTCGCCATTCCCGGCGCCTCGGCGCCGCTCACCGCCCTGGCGTCGTCAGGCCTTCCAACCGACCGGTTCATGTTCGCCGGCTTCCCGCCGCCGAAGTCAGCGGGCCGCAAACGCTTCCTCACCGAAATGAAATCCACCGAAGGAACGCTGATCTTCTTCGAAGGCCCCTCGCGCCTCGTCGCCAGCCTCTCCGACATGGCGGAAGTGTTCGGTCCGCGCGACGCCGTCGTCGCCCGCGAGCTCACCAAGAAGTTCGAGGAGTCGCGCCGCGGCAAACTCGCGGACCTCGCCGCGCACTACGCCCGCGAAGGCCCGCCACGCGGCGAGATCGTCGTCCTCGTTGGTCCGCCGACCGTCAGGCAGGAGACCGACGCCGGCGCGCTCGATGCCGCTATCCTTGCCGCCGACACGTCGCGCCCGCTCAAGGAAGTCGCCGCCGAAATCGCCGAGAAATTCGACCTAAAGCGCCGCGAAGTCTACGAACGTGCGCTGGAGCTGCGCGAAGCCGCCGATGAAGACTGACGCCAAAGAAAAGGGGCATGCCGAGAAACGCCGCCTGCGCGAACGCCGCGGCCGCCGGGCCGAAAACGCCGCCGCGCTCTGGCTGCAGCTCAAGGGCTACCATATCCTCGACCGCCGCGCCCGCACGCCCGCCTGCGAAATCGACCTCGTCGCCGCAAAGGGAAAGATGCTGATCTTCGTCGAGGTGAAATCCCGCGCCAGCTTCACCACCGCCCTCGAAGCGGTCACCCCCCAATTCCAGAAACGCCTGCAGGACGCCGCCAACATCTGGGTCTCCCGCCACAAGAAGATGCATGACTGGCTCTGGCGCTTCGACCTCGTCCTCCTCACCCCTGGCCGTCTCCCCCGCCACATGCCCGACGCCTGGCGCGCCGAAAAACGCTGATCGTTTCGGGTTCAGCTACTGTTCATTGCCCTGCAATCATGGTCGAAACGCCCGAAATTCGCCGCATCGCGCTCCTAGGCAGGCGGCGGGGAAATCGAACGGAGTCAGCTCACGATGATCTCGCGTAGCTTTGCTGCAGTTCTCACCGGCGTGGCGTGCCTCACCCTCGGCGGCTGTTTTGCCGTGCAGGAAAAGACCTTCGGCGAAGAGTTCGACGAGGCCAGCGCCGGCACAGAGATCAAGACTAAGCTGCTGCAAGGCGGCACCAGCAATTTCGGCGAAGTCGACGTCGAGGTTTCCGACCGCTTCGTCCTCCTCTCCGGCCGCGTCCCCAGCGCGGAAGACAAGGCCGAGGCCGAGCGCATCGCGTGGACAGCAAGATCCGTCGACGAGGTCGCCAACGAACTCGTCGTCGGTAAGTTCGATCTCGGCCGCGACGTGAACGACCGCTGGATCACCGAACAGGTCCGCGCCCGCATCATCGCCGACAGCGACGTCAAGGGCATCAACTACAACATCCAGGTCTTCAACGGCGTCGTCTACCTGATGGGCTTCGCGCGTTCCGAAGACGAGCTCCGCCAGGCCGCCGAGAACGCCAGCCGCGTTAAGGGCGTCCAGAAAGTCGTCTCCTACGTGAAGATGCGCGAGCGCCAGCCGCCCGTGCAGCAAGCTGCTGCGCCTCAGCAGAGCGCCCCAATCGACATCGCGCCCGCTGCCGAGACCGCGGCGCCCATCGTGCCCCCCGATCGCCCGCCCACCCAGCGCGGCCAGTACTCCGACCCTTACGCGCGCGGCGCCACGCCCCCGCCGGGCTCTAACAACACCAGCGGCGGCCTGCAAAGCTCGCCGCTGCCACCCGCCAATTGATGCGCAGGGCGATCTTCCTTCTCGCGGCCGCCTGCTTCGCCGCCGAGGCGCAGGCGCCCGCCAAGCCGGTAAAACCCGTCGCGCCGTCCGTCTCGAAAGCGACGCCGGCGAAGCCGCCAGCCGTCGCCCGCGCCAGGACGGCCGACCTCCCCGCTCTCAAGATCTCGCTCAAGCAAGCCGAAGCCCAGCAGGCGGCGCTTGAGAAAAAGAAGGACGAGATCGGCGAACTCTCCGCCGAGGATGCAACAACCCTCCAGAAGACGATGGAAAAGAAGAGCCAGCTGGAATCCATGATTTCGGCGGTGATGAGCGCCGTCGCGGAGTAGGGCTGCGAGTGTCATCGCTGTAGGCCTTGATCTGCGGGCGACTTTGAGGCTCCCTTGCCGGCCAATGTGCTGGGGACGACGCGAATGGCGGCGGCCGACGGTCTCAGATCAGTCGCGACACTGGAACCGGACGCATCGCATGCGCCGCGGCTCAAGGTCTTCGTCTCCTATTCGCGGACGGATACAGCCTTCGCGGACGAGATCGTTGCGGGCCTGGAATACGATGGCGGGTTCGAGGTCTTCATCGACCGGCACTCGATCCACGAAGGCGAGGCCTGGCGCGATCGCCTCAGCGGGCTGATCGCATCGGCGGACATCATCGTTTTCCTGCTGACGAAATCCTCGGCGAAATCCGACCTCTGTCGATGGGAGGCCGAACACGCCAAGGGCCTGTCCAAGCGGCTGGTCCCTGTACTGGTCGAAACCGTCGATGGAGAGGCAGCGCCGACGACCCTGAGCGCGCTCCACTATGTGCGGTTCGACGAGGGCAGGTCGTTCATGCAGGGTCTCGCCGCCCTGCGCAGCGCCCTGAGAGCCGATTTTGCCTGGGTCCAGGAACATACGCGCCTGCTGATGCGCGCGCAGGAATGGGACGCGGCGGGCCGCAGCGAGAACCGCCTGCTGTCCGGCGCGGACATCGTGGCGGCGAAGGCGTGGCTGGAGCACCGCCCGGCGGATGCGCCGCCGCCGCTGGAGCTGCATCACACCTACATCGCCGCCAGCGAGCAGGCGGAGACGGCAAGGCTGAGCGAGGACCGCCAGCAGGCGGAGGCGCTGAAGAATGCACTGGCACGCAGCAAGCGGGCGCTGATGGCGACGGTCATCGTCGGCCTGATTGCGGCAGCGGCGGGACTTGCGGCGGGTGTGCTGTATTTCCAGACACGCGATATCGGTGCTCGCGCCGAGCGGGCGGTGTTTGAGCGCGACCTGTTTATCAAGGAGGCCGAAACCAGGGAACTCGAGCTGACCCAGCAGATCGCCGCGCTCGACGCGGAGCGCGCTCGGCTGAGCGCGCTAGTGGCCAACCCGCCGGGTGGCCCGAGCGAGCCGCCAACCCCCACGGATGTCACGCCCGAGGACGTCGACCTGGCGCCGCTCAACCAACGGGTCAACGAACTCCTGACGAATTTGCAGGGCCTGGCTGCGAAGCGCGGCGACAGCAAATGGGTTGCGCCGGTGCGTCCTTCGCGCGACGCCGGCCAGTCCTCGAAGGCGTATGCGCAGGAACTGGAGGCGTATCTCGCCGACCTCGACCGCCAATACCTGACCATGCTGAAGAGCCCGCCGCCGCAGAGGCAGCGCCTGCCGCAGCCCTACAACCCTTCGATCCTCAAGCAGCAGGCTATCTCCCCTCCCGCGATTTCCCCCTCCAATTGATCCGGGCGTCTCGGCGGCCGCGGTGATTGCGAAGCCGCCTGCGGCAGCCTATGTCGAGGCGGCCGCCCGGAGCCCTGCATGACCCTGCGCATCGCCGTCCAGATGGACCCGCTGGAATCGATCAATCCGGCTGGCGATTCGACCTTCATGATGATCGAGGAAGCCCAGAAGCGCGGCCACACCGTCTTCGTCTATGGCGTCTCTCAGCTCGTCTATGAAGCCGGCGACGTCCGCGCCAATGCCCGCCCAGCGAAAGTCTTCCCCGGCCAGACCCCGCACGCCACGTTCGAAGCCCTCGTCGCGCTCGATCTCCGGAAAGATGTCGACGTCATCCTGATGCGCCAGGATCCGCCTTTCCACATGGGCTACATCACCGCCGCCCACCTGCTCGAACTGGTCCAGCCCGACACGCTGGTCGTCAACGATCCCGCCGGCGTCCGCTCGTCGCCTGAAAAAATCCTGCCGCTGATGTTCCCGAAACTTCAGCCGCCGACCCTCATCACGCGCGACATCGCCGAAGTCCGCGCCTTCCGCGAACGCCATGGCGACATCGTGGTGAAGCCGCTGCACGGCCATGGCGGGGCAGGGGTGCTGAAGCTCGACCGCAATGACGGCAACCTCGAAGCGATCACCGATCTCTTCCTCAAGATGGATCCCGCGCCCTTCATCGCGCAGGCGTTTCTCCCGGCCGTCTCGGAAGGCGACAAGCGCATCCTCATCGTCGATGGTGAGCCCGTCGGGGCAATCAACCGCAAGCCGCCTGTTGGCGCCATCCGCTCCAACCTCGTTGTTGGCGGCAAGGCGGAGGCAACCGAACTGTCGGCGCGCGAAAAGGAAATCTGCGCCACGATCGGCCCCGAGCTTAGGAAGCGCGGGCTGCTCTTCGTCGGCATCGACGTGATCGGCGGCATGATGACCGAGATTAACGTCACGTCCCCCACCGGCGCCCGGGCTCTGAAGAACCTCTCCGGCATAGATGCCGTGGCGCTCTTGTGGGACGTGATCGAGAAGAAAGTGCGCTAGGGTGAGGAGCGTTCCGCGAAGCGGATGAATTGGTCCAGTGGACCAACTCAAGTGACGAACGCCCGGAGCGCAAGCGCAGGGCGGGCGAGGCCACCGCTGATTGCTAGGCCCCGGCCTTCGCCGGGGGCACGGACATCAAATTTTCCTGTTTCGCCTCGGTCACCACCGCAGCTCTGAACGCCAGCGCCGTCTCCCGCGCCCCTACTTCGAACGACGTTGCATCCGCCCAGAACCGCTTCGAGAACTTCTCGGCGCTCACATGATAAGGCCGGTTCCATGTGAACCGCATCTCGTGAAGCTCGCGCATGAACGGTACGAACACGCCCATCACCGGCAGCATCGCGCCAGGCATCGCCGTCACCTTCAGCTTCTGCCCCAGCGCCTTCGCGCCGATCTCCAGAACCTGCCGCGGCGTTCGTGTCGGCGCACACGGCGCATGCCAGGCCTGCCCGAACGCATCGTCCTCCGCATCCAGCAGCGACACCGTCGCCCGGCCGATATCCGGCACGTAGGCGAACGCATGCGGCGTGTCCGGCGACATGATCAGCATCGCCGCCTTGCCCTTGGCGAGATTGCCGAACCCGACTTCGCCGATATGAGAACGATCCACGCCCGGCCCATAGAAATCCGGCGCCCGCAGCGATGTCCACAGCAAGCTCTTCTCCCGCACAGCCTTCATCCACATCCGCGTCGCCTCGGCGCGCGCGGCGGGCTTCACGCCATAGGTCGTCAGCGGCGTCTCTTCCGTGAGCACGCCATCCTGCGGACCGTACATATAGAGATTGTCGATCTGGATCATCCGCGCGCCTGTCGCCACGGCCGCCGCGATGAAATTCGCCATCGCCTTCGGCCAAGCGACTTTCCACACGCTGCCGTTGTATTCGAACCCCGTGGTGATGACGCCCTGGTCCGCCCCGCGCATCGCGGCGAGCACGTCCTCCGCCTTCAGCACGTCGCAGACCTGGAACTCCACATCGCGCGGCAGGTTCGCCGGCCTGCGCCGCTGCACCACGCGCACACGCTGTCCGCGCGCCCGCAGCCGCTCGACTGTTGCTTCTCCGGTCGGCCCATAGCCGAACACCGTCACCAGTCCCTGCCTGCCTTGGCCCTGCCTGTTGGTCGTCATTGCTGTCTCCATCTCGGTCTGACAGCAAACTACGCCTCACTTGATCATATCAAAAATGCATAGTTATTATAACTCGCATGCGTGAAGTGAATTTGGTTGCCCTCGATCTCAACCTGCTTCCGGCGCTCGATGCGTTGCTGAAGCGGCGCAATGTCAGCCAGGCGGCCCACGACGTCGGTCTGAGCCAGCCGGCGATGAGCCGCGCACTCGCCCGCCTGCGCGAAGTCCTCGGCGATACGCTCCTCGTCCGCGTGCCGGGCGGGGGGTACGCGATGACCCCCCGCGCCGAAGCGCTTGGCCAGCGCCTAGGCCTCACGCTCGATCATGTGAGGTCCGTTTTCCAGGAACCCGTGTTCGATCCGGCAAAGGTCGAGCGCACCATCCGCATCGCCGGCGCCGACACCCACACCATCCTCATGGCGCCCACGCTCATGGCGCGCCTTGCCAAGGAGGCCCCGGGCATCTCGATCCGCATCGAGGCGTACACACCCGATCTCGTCACCCGCATGGAAACCGGCGCGCTCGATCTCGCCTTCGCGGTCTCGACGACGCAACTGCCGCCCGGCGCCCGCAGTGAAACCTACGCTTACGATCGTCTCGTCCTTGTCCTGCGCAAGGGCCACAAGCTGGCCAACCGCAAATGGAAGATCGAGGACTACGGCAAGGTCTCCCATGTCGGCATCTCGATCCTGGGCGACAACCAGTCCGACCTCGATGCTCAGCTCGCGCAAGCGAGCGTCCACCGCCGTATCGCCCTAACCACGCCGCACTTCATCGCGGCCCTCGCCGCCGTCGCCGCCACCGACATGGCCACCACCATCTCGCGCGTCTTCGCCCAGCGCTTTGCGTCCGACTTCAATCTCGTCCTGAAAGATCCGCCGCTCCCCAATCTCGACCTCGATCTAACCGTCGTCTGGTCCCACGTCCGCGCCGCCGACCCCGTCCTCGCCTGGCTCCGCACCGTCATCCGCGAGGTGGCGCGAGAGACGATGGATCTGAAGCGCCCACGAACGCCGTAGGGCGCCTGAAGCGAAGCGGAATGCACCTCTTTCGCTGGCGCGCCGCGATGGCGCCTTCCCGCTCCGCTCCATGCACCCCACGCAACCCGGCGACTGTACGAAATAGGGGGACAAAACCGCTCGAATCCGCAGGTTAAGGACGCGCGCTGAAAGTTTTTTCAGAAAAAGATTCTGAACCGCGACAATCGCTTGCGCCGCTTTCACTCGAAACCACGCCCGAAAAATCGTGCAACTTATCCTGCTGG
>JAUYPV010000033.1 GCA_030697555.1 Hyphomonadaceae bacterium | reverse complement strand
AGAGCGGTCCGCCGATTCCGGCCCGTTTTCGAAAATCGCCGGAATCGGAATCGTCGGAATCGTGCTGGCTGATCTCGAAAATCGTCGGATTCGGACTCGCCGCCGCAGCCTCGCGCGCGATGCGCGTGGCATGGCGGCGGATATAGCGCTCCGGCTCGGCGTTGATGCGTGTGATGGCATCGATGCGCTTGTGCATGGCCAGGGCCGAGCGCGGCATGGGCGGCTGGAACCCGTCCGGCGCATCGCCCGGATCGGGGATGGCGGCGAAATCGAGGTCACGGCCCTGGAGGAGTTGGCGTGTCGCCTCGGCGAAGAGGAACGCAATCGCCCATTCGGCTTCGCGCAGGCGCGGGTAGTGGGCTTGCCAGTCCTTCGGCAGGCGGCGGGAGCGGCGCTGGTCCTTGAGCCGCTCGCGGACATCGGTGAAGAGCAGGAAGATCGTCTGCAGCAGGACGACCAGCGGCATCAGCCAGGCCAAGGGGCCGGCCGGGTCGGTCTCCTCTGCGAGGGAATCGGCCTCTGTCATGCGGAGGATTATCAGGCCGCCCGGAGGGGGCGGGGATAAGTATTTTGTTGTCCCACAGTCCGCCCCCCGCATGGGCGTTGACGGCGTTAGGGTATTGTCGAAATCGAGCAGAGTTATCCCACAGCAGATTCGGCTGGATTGGAGTAAGCGTCCGGTCCCTGCACCCCGATCGCCGGCTCTGCGACGATCAGGATGCGGTATGCCTCTGGTGACCGAGGCGCGCGATGGCATCAGCAAACTCAACGACCAAGGCTGCGTGACCAGGGCTGTCTGGAGTGCGCCCCTAACGTGACATTGGCCAAACCACCCCAACAGAGAAACTTTGGCCCGAAGCAGCCTTTCCCACCTGTCGTCTGATCGGCGGAGATCAGAGAGAGGCACGCGTTTAGGCGAGTCCCAGTCGCACCCAATCCGCCGATTCGAGCGCATAGGGAGCGAACAGGAAATCGCGGATCGCCGAAATTTGGTCATTGCGCCAATCGACCAGCACGAAATACGCCGGCTTCTCCATCGCGCCGCTTTCGAAAACCAGCATGGCCGGACGGCCTTCGACCGCGCCGAAAGAGAACCGCCATTTCGTCTCTTCGGCATAGCGCGTGAAATAGGGGGCGATCTTGTCGCGGCCTTCCCATTTGAGACGGTTCACCAGTTCAAGCTTCACGTCGTCGGCGAGCATGGCGCGGATCGCATTGAAGTCGCCCATGCGGAACAGATCGACAAAGGCGACCATCTTCTGCCGGGCCGCATCGGGCATTAGCGGCAGCCGGGTGTCCGTGGGCATTTGCGCGAGTTGCCGCAGCGTCGAGCGGCCGCGTTGAAGTGCTGATTTAGCGGCCGCCGGGGTACAATCGGCGATGCTCGCGACCTCGTCGATCGAATGGCCGAGCACATCCTTGAGGATCACTGCGCAACGCTGAAGCTCAGGCAGCCGCAGAAACGTCTGAAAGCTGACCGCAACTATATCCACTTCGGGCATCGGCGCTGCCTCGAAGTCTTCGGTGAGCGGAACGACCGTGTTCCGGGACCTGCGGCGAAGCAGGTCGAGGCTCGTATTGTGGGCGATGCGAAACAGCCAACCCTCAAGATTGTCCACGCTGGCGCCCTCGGCTCGTGCGCTCAGCGCTTTGACGAGAGTATCCTGCAATACGTCCTCACCATCGACCGTCGATCCCGTCATGCGCGCGCAGTAACGATGAAGGCGTGGCCGAAGCGCTGTCAGCCGATCCTCGAATTCGTCGGTGCTCATGTATCGAGACCTGCTCCACGCCCGCGCTGGTCCGCCAGGGACTGAACGGATATGTCGAGAAGAATCTTCGACAAGGCGGCCGGCTGCGACAGGAAGGGCGAATGGCTGCTTTCCATTGTGTGCGTAATCGTCGTGCCGCCGATCGTACCGTCAACCGCTGCGATCATATGATCCTGACCAGTCAACGGAACCGCGCAATCCTGCGTGGTGCGGATGTAATGGCGCGGCACGGAGCCGAACCTACCAGGCGTGATTTCGGATGGGGCTAGGGCGCCGCCGTTCGGTTCGTCGCAGTGCAACTGCGAAGCCGCCTGGGCAAAGTCAGCTTCGGTCACGTCCGCATAAAACGACGCTTTTAGTAATGACCTGTAAGCCTCGTCGGCTGGTCCGGGGTTAATCCTAGTCGCGCCGATTGCTGCAGAGTCCCCCACGAACAATCCAGGCGACAGAGCCGAGGACATTGCTTCATGCGGAAGCATCGCGAGTAACGACAACCCGTTCGGCACCATGAACCCGGCAATATAGACTACCGCGACAAGCAGTTCGGGAACTTGCTCAGCGACCGCCGAGATCGTCATCCCGCCTGCCGAGTGCCCGACCAAGATGACCTTGCCGTCGCTAAGCGAGGCAGCTTCGTTCACCAACGCGACAACCGCTTGCGTCCGCTCGTCCTGCGTAACGCCGGCAATAGGCGAGGGCTCGGCGGCGAAAGCAGCGAGGTCGAACGGGCGAGCACCAAGCGACTTCGGCGCTATCGTATTTGTCCCTGCGCCGGGAAGATCGAGCGTCAGAACCGTAGAGCCTTGGGCTTCAAGTATCGGAGTAACCTTGTCCCAAGCCGATTGGTTGTGCCAACCGCCGTGGACGAGGACATAAGCTGCTTTGGGTGTCGACATCGTCGATCCTTTTTCGTTCGATTTACGTAATTTTGCGGCTGGTACAGACGGCCGTAGCGGGTCGGCTCAGACTTCCCGAGTGTCGAAAGCGAAAACTTGGACACCCGTTTCATCGGGGGCGTAAAGTTGGCGATCCGCGGCACACGCTCGACCCTCAGGGCTGGCGAACGCCTTTTCCATCGCCTCGAGATCATCAAAGTACACGGCCCCGATCAGATAAACATCGGTCGGCCCGGCCAACACCGAAATAGGCCCGGTGCTGACCTCGTATTTCCTGAAACCTGGCATTTTCTTGGCCAGCGGTATGTGCGTCCCGAAATAATGCTTTTCGAACGCTTCAACGTCGGCAGGCCTTTTGTAGATGGCGACTAACCCAGCCATTGCGGCTCTCCTTCGGCTACGGACACACCAAAGACGAAACGGCGGCAGGAAACGGATCGCGGTATTAGAAAAATCTTTAAGAACGTATCAGCATGGGAGGAAACCTGGTCACACGTGATGGCGCTTCGCCAAAGTGACCCGGCAAACGGATACGATTGCGGGACGAGCATCCCTTACGAGCGCGAATGACGTGTTCCGGCGATTTTACGCCGCATGCGTCAACGCGACTAATGAACGATGCAGGGCCGCCTCCGGCCACTCGGCGACGCTATCTTTACGCCCGGCGCAGCCGCCGAACGGATACGGATTGGACGCGAAACGCTTCCCCTGCGAGGAGCGCGGGGGAAGTACCGCGAAGCCTGGGGTCAACGCGAAGCGTTGACGGCGAGTCTCGACGGACTCGTTGAGGCAATCCACGCTGAAACGCGTTGGGCGACCGGCATACAAACAAAAAAGGCCCGCTCTTTCGAGCGGGCCTCTTGTTCGTGCGAGGCCTGTAGCTACGCCGCGGGGGCCGAGATGCCTTGGTGTCTTGCCGCGTCGATGGCGTTGAGTTTGTCGAGGAGGTATTCGAGGTCGGCTTTCGGGATGGCCTGGAACTGCGTCAGCACGCGTTCGACCATGCGCTGGCGGAAGCGTTCCTTGTCGCCGGGGAGACCGTCCATCTCGGTCTTGTGGAAGATATCGACGGCGAGGCGGAAGGCGGTGAACATGCCCGACGGAAGTCCGGCGCGTTCGAAGATCGTCTTGAGGCCGAGCGTGCCGGCGTCGTGGATCATCAGCCACGACTTGGAGCGCGGAATGCCGGCGAGTTCGGCGAGGGCATGTTCGACGAAGCTCATGTGACCGAGGCAAAGCGCGCGCATGACCAGCGACGGCGTCAGGCGGCCGTTGAGGTGGAGCTGTTGCACGAAGCGCGGCGGATCGGACGAGAGGCCGGCCTGTTCGACGAGATCGAGCGTCGCGCGTTCGCGGACGCCGGAGGCGATCTCGATGGCGAGTTGCGGCGGCAGCTCGTGCTTGTTGACGAGACGATCGAACAGTTCGCCGGTCACCATGGTGATCAGCTTCTCGGTGACGTGCAGCGGCAGGACGGGGCGCGAGATCAGCGCGCTCTTGATGTCGTCGTCATTGCCGAAGCGCTTCATCACGCCGGCATAGGCGTCGTCGGAGAAGGCAGCGCCTTCGTTGAGCGTGGCGGCCTCGACGGCGGGCTTCGAGCCATAGAGGGCGATGACTTCGGTGAGGCCTTCGGACAGCGTCGGGCGCTGGGCGATGGCGACCTGTTTCTGCTCGGAGCCGGCGAGCACGAGCTCGACCAGGTCTTCCTCGGTGAGCACCGGAGAGTTCTTCAGGATCGGCACCGCGATGGCGTCGACGTCCTTGGCCAGCTTGAGGGCGATGTCGCGCGGCAGCTTGGGCGAGTTACGCAGGGTCACGGCGAGCGCCTGGCGCACCAGGATGGCGGTGTCGGCGGCCAGCATTTCGAGGATCTGCTGGGCGGACTCGTTATCCTCGTCGGACAGGTCCATGCGGTCGATGCGCGTGCAGATCTTGTGGGCCGCGGTGGCGCGGTCCTCGGGGCTGTCGCCCCGGACGAGACGCCGGATATCATCCTGCGTCAGCGATGAACGCATCGTCGCGATCGTCATTTCCGATAGCCTTCCGGCTTGTACAATCTGGAAAAATGACGATGGCTGCGCCGGGTTAATACATTTTTACGTGGCGCTAAGGACTTGAGGTCCGCGCTTGGTTACCGGGAGATTCGGGATGTTGCTGCAGGGCGTGAAAGTCATTGAACACGCTACGTATTATGCGGCGCCGGGGGCCGGGGGCATCCTTTCGGACTGGGGCGCGGAGGTCATAAAGATCGAGCCGCCGGGGGGCGATCCGGTGCGGTCCAACTTCCCGACCAAGGGGACAGGCAAGGAACACCTGACCGACAACCCGGCCTTCGACGGGGATAACCGGGGCAAGAAATCCATCGTCGTGGACGCCCGGACCGAGGAGGGACAGGAGATCATCCGCAAGCTGGCGGACACGGCGGATGTGTTCCTCACCAATGTGCGGCCGGGCGGGATCGGGCGTTCCGGGCTTGGATATGACGTGCTGTCCAAGCGGAACCCCAAGCTCGTCTATTGCGCGCTGACCGGCTACGGGCTCGAGGGACCAGATGCGAATGCGCCGGGGTTCGATGTGGCGAGCTTCTGGTCTCGTTCCGGGCTTGCCAGGCTTACGGCGCCGAAGGGGTCGGAGCTGTTTCCGGTGCGGACGGCGGCGGGCGATCACACCACCAGCATAGCGGCGGTGGCGGCGATCAATGCGGCGCTGATCCAGGTGCTGAAGACGGGCAAGGGCCAGCTGGTCGATGTGAGCCTGTTGCGCACGGGGCTCTATACGATTCACACGGACCTTGCGATCCAGCTCTTCTTCGGCCGCAACGCTTCGACGCGGCCGCGGGCGGAAGCGTACAATCCGCTGACCAATTTCTTCAAGACCAAGGACGATGCGTGGATCTGCATCGTGGCGCGTGCGGGGAAAAGCGACCTGCCGCGCATGGCGCGGGCGTTCGAACTGCCGGGGATCGAGACCGATCCGCGCTTCCAGGACGGCAAGTCGCGGCGGGACAATGCGGCGGCAATCACCACCCTATTCGACGAGGCGTTCGCCAGGTTCACGAAGGCGGAGATGGCGGCGCGGCTGACGGCGGAAGAGATCGCCTGGGCGCCGGCGCAGACGCTGGCCGAAGTCGCGGTCGATCCGCAGGTGCTGGCGGCGGGCGGGATCGTGGACATGCCGGGCAAGGATGGCGGCACGTTCCGGTCGCCAGGCGGTCCGGCGCGCTTTCATGGCGTGGATGATGGGCCGAAGGGTCCGGGGCCGAAGTTGGGCGAGCACACGAAGCAGGTGCTGAAGTCGGTGGGATATTCGGACGCGGAGATCGAGGCGGCGCTGGCGACCAAGGTGGTGGCGTAGCGGCTTCGCCGCGGGGAGTAGGGAATAGGGAATGGAAGGGTGCGGGTGACGCGGCAGGGGAGAACGCTACTCCCTATTCCCCATTCCCGAGCGCGCAGCGCTCAACTCTTCTTCGTATCGTCCTGCAAATCGAACAGCGCCGTCATCAGGCTGGACGCGAGCTGTGTTGCACCGAGGCGGGCTTGCAGGATGACCGAGGGATCGGCCTGAGTGGCGGGTGCGACAGGCGCGGTGAAAGCGCCGGCGGGGACTTTGCCGGCGTCGGCCATCGCAACTTCGACGCCGGTGAGTTTCACGTAGAGCTGGGCTGGCGTGAGGGCTGCGCTTTCCTTGCCGCGGAAGACCGAGGCGTTGGCGAGAGCGGCGCGCGGGAACATCTCGGCGGCGGCGCCGTCGCTGTTGGTGCGCGCGGCCTTGATGAGGCGGGCGGCGTCCTGCGGACCCATGAAGTGGGCGGTGTAGAGTTCGGCGGAGGTCGCCTGGCGGCCGAGCTTCTTGCCGAGGATCTTGGCGTTCTCTTTCGAGAGCTCGCCAGCCATGCGGGCAGAGAGATCCGGATCGTTGCGCAGCGCGAGGATGTCGGCGCGCGACATGCCCTCGGTGTTGATGTTGTGCTGCGCGCCATAGCGCTCGACCACGTTGAGCCAGGTCTCGCGGGTGAACTGGAAGAGGCCGGTGGCGGATGAGGTCGGCGCTTTGGCGCTTGGATCGAAATTGCTTTCGCGCTGGGCGGTCTTCACCAGGTAGCTGAAATCGGCGCCGGTCGCCGCCGAGGCGGCGCGTAACGCTGTCATCACCTGCGCGCGCTGCACAGCGACTGCTGACGAGATGACGGAATCGGCCACGGACTGGGTTCCTAGAGGGAAGGCCAGAGTCCGCGCTTTATGGTTAGCGAGGGGTTAATTTTGGGGGCGGCCTGTTAAGGGCCGCGGGAAGCTTACGAGTCCGCCCTGGGCGACACAGCGAAGTGGACGCCTTTTTCGGCGAGTTTGTCGGCGTCGCGCCAGCGGACGTTTTCGGCGATGAGGGCGACGCCATCGGCGGCGGCGTCTTCAAGGCGCGTGACCGGGATGTCGAGCTGTTCGAGGCGGGAGACGTCGACGCGAACGGCTTCGAAGCTCATGCGGGCGCGGGCGCCCATCGGCATGCGCCAGGACTTGCGGGCGTCGAGGCCGACGCGGAAACCCTTGCGGCGGAAGGCGTCAACACGGTCGAGCGCGAGGTCTTCGAGGCCTGTGACAGATGCGTCCGAGAACTCGATGCGGAATTCCTGGGGCAGCAGGTTGGCGCGGCGGGCGCCGGCTTCGGCGGCCATCGGGCCGTCGCGGTCAGCCAGGGCGGCCAGCGGGGCAGTGATGGAAATGGGGCGCAGGGTGGTGCCGGCGTCTTGCGCGAGGCGGCCGGCGCGCTCGATCAGGTCGCCCAGCCAGGCGGCCGAGGACGGCAGCGAGGCGTCGTTGAGATGGCGCGGGTTGAAGGTGTCCTCGAACGCGATGTCGGCCTCGGCGTGCATGCCGAAAGCGGCCCCATCGGCCAGCCGCACGACGGGCTGAAAACGCAGCCGGGGCAGGCGGACGGCGACGGGCGCCGCCTCGCTCAAAACAAGTCGCAGATGAGAGGCGCGTGCCTGGGTCATTGCTCGGTCCCGGAGGAGGTGCTGATCTGCCCCTTGGATAACAAAACAGGCTGAAAGCCCGGCCAAAGCCGATCGGTGAATTTTCATCAAATCGGCTGGTATCAGTAGGGTTTGCGGCCGGCGGGAGAGTCTTGATGACTGGTGAAAAAGAGGCCCCGAAGCCTGCTGCCACAGTGCTTCTGGTGCGCGATGCGCCGGAACTGGAGGTGCTGATGGTGCGCCGCAGCGCCGGAATGGCGTTCGGCGCCAGCGCCTGGGTGTTTCCCGGAGGTAAAGTTGCCGCAGCCGACGCCGATCCGCGCTGGGACGAAATAAGCGATGGCGACTATCCGGACTATGAGCGCTCGCTGCGGATCGCGGCGGCGCGGGAGGTGTTCGAGGAGTCCGGGCTGGTGCTGGCGACGCGGGCGCTGAGCACGGATGAGTGCGCGCCGCTGGATACGATGCGCGGGAAGGTGGAGGCGGATCCGGCGCTGTTCATCGAGATGATGCGCGAGGCCGGGTTGCGGCTGGCGCTCGACCGGCTGGTTCCCTTCGCCCACTGGATCACACCGAACTTCGAGCCACGCCGGTTCGATACGCACTTCTTTCTCGTCAATGCGCCGGAGGGCCAGATCGTCCGCCATGACGGGCGCGAGGCGGTGGACCATTCGTGGGTGTCGCCCGCCGACCTGCTCGAGCGCAGGAAGCGTGGCGAGGCCAAGCTGATGTTTCCGACGCGACTCAACATCCAGGTGCTGGCGCAGACGGCGACCGCTGCGGCGGCGGAGGCGGCGGCGCGCGCCAAGACGGTGGTGACGGTGGAGCCGCGTGTCGAGGACCGCGGCGACAGCAAAGTGCTCGTGATCCCCGCCGAGGCCGGCTACGGGCTGACGGAAGAGAGGATGAAAGAGGTTATGGGGTGAGCGCTTCGCGCGGCAATGGGCAGTAGGCAATAGAGTTTGGTAGCCGACTGCCTAATGCCAACTGCCTGACGTCACGCCTTCGGCGGATCTTCCGCTGACGGTTGCTGCGCGATGAGCAGCTTGGTCTGCTGTTCCAGCTCGGCGGCGAGGGCGAGGCCGACCGGGTGGTTGGCGCCCATGATCTTGCCGACGACCGCGGCTTTCACGGCATCGACATGCGCCTTGAGCAGCGAGGTCGGCGCGGTGATGTCGCCATGCTCGTCGCCCGTCAGCTTGCAGAGCGTAGCGCAGATGCGGCCGACCAGCGGGTAGCCATAGGTCGGCGCAAGGCCCTTGAGGTCGTGCGCGCGGCGATGGACTTCGTTCTTGTGGGCCGGCGTCTGGTCTTTTTCGTAAACGGCCCAGGCCTCGAGCAGGCGGCTGAGTTCTTCATTGATCCAGTCGCCGAACTGGTCCGACAGCTTCTCGAGCGCGGCTTCAGCGCGGGCGATGGCTTTCTGGTCGAGCGCCGGCATGGCGCCGCCGATCTTCGCCTTCAACATGTTCGGAGGCGTGATGACCTCAATGGGCTTCTGTCTGGCCATGGGGTTCCCATCCCTGATCCGCACTGCATCAGGCGCAGGACGTGATTCCGGCGCAATCTGACCCGGGGATCGTTAACAAACGGCTGCGCCGGGGCAAGGCGCGCACTGTCACAGGCAGGATTGTGCCTTGGCGCTAAAGCGAAAACTGCTCGCGCAGGATGCGCTCATCGAGGGCGTGGCCCTCGTCGAACAGCATGGTGAGGGGCTTGGAATGGTCCTCGCGGATGAGGACCTGGGCCACATCGCGCACTTCCTGGGTGTCTGCCGAAGCGGCGACGGAACGCCGGTCCGGCTCCAGCACGTCGATCACGACCTCGGCGTCGTGGCGCAGCAGGGCGCCGCGCCAGCGCCTCGGCCGGAAGGGCGAGATAGGGGTCAGCGCCAGCAGGTTCGCGCCGATCGGCACGATCGGCCCGTGAGCGGAGAGGTTGTAGGCCGTCGACCCAGCCGGCGTCGCGACCAGCACGCCATCGGAGGCAAGTTCGGACAGCCGCTCCCTGCCGTCGACCGTGATGCGCAGCTTGGCGGTCTGCGAGGTCTGGCGCAGCAGCGAGACTTCATTGATGGCGAGAAGCGTCTGGATCGAATTGGTGATAGTCACCGCCTTCATTTCCAGCGGATGGATCTGGGCGCGGACAGCGGTGTCGAGGCGGGCGGGAAGGTCCGCCTCTTCATACTCGTTCATCAGGAAGCCGACCGTGCCCCTGTGCATGCCGTAGACCGGCAGCTTGTCGCGGTAGCGGCCGCGCAGGGTTTCCAGCATCCAGCCGTCGCCGCCGAGGGCCACGATGACATCGGCCTTGGCGGGCTCGGTCTGGCCGTAGCGGCGGACCAGCGCCTGCAGGGCGGTCTGGGCGTCAGGCCGCTGGGAGGCGCTGAAGTGCAGGCGAGGGGTCGTGCTCATGGCTTCTCTTTAGCGCCCAAATCGGTAAATGACGACAGAATGCCGAGCGCTAACCTAACCTTGGGGACCGCCGGGCGCCTGCCCGGCAAGGCGGACCCGCAACCACATTTGCCGGCTGTTTCGAGAAAGAGCCGGGCAGGCGCCCGGCGCTCCCCAAGTCTCGCATCTGTTCTCCGGATCGGTTATACCCAGCGGTAATGGAGGATCCCATGGCTGACGACCTCAAATCCGTAAGCGTCAAGAACCGGGTCAGCGCCGAGGAATGGAAGGTGCGGGTCGACCTCGCCGCGCTCTACCGCCTCGTGGCGCTCTATGGCTGGGACGACCTGATCTTCACCCACATCTCGGCGCGAGTGCCCGGGCCGGAGCACCACTTTCTCATCAATCCCTATGGTTTCTTCTTTGAGGAGATCACGGCGTCGTCGCTGGTGAAGGTCGACCTCGACGGCAACATCGTGGAGCCGACCGAGTATTTCGTGAACCCGGCTGGCTTCACCATCCACTCGGCGATCCACGCCGCGCGCGAGGACGCGAAATTCGTCCTGCACGTCCACACCGACCAGGGCGTGGCGGTGTCGGCGACAAAGGAAGGCCTGCTTCCGATCAGCCAGCAGGCGCTGACCGTCATCCCGCGGCTGGCCTATCACGACTACGAAGGCATCGCCCTCGACCTCGGCGAGCGCGAGCGGCTGGTGAAGGACCTTGGGACCAAGCAGGTCATGATGCTGTGGAACCACGGTACGCTGGCCGTTGGCGAGACGGCAAGCCAGTGCTGGCTCGGCATCTACAACCTCGAGCGTGCGTGCGAGATCCAGGTGCTGGCGTCTTCGCAAGGGCGCGAACATCTGAAGATCGCGCCGGTCGCGGCGCAGGAGACAGTAAAGCAGCAGGTCGAAGCCGCGATGGGCATGGGCGCCCTGCTGGCGTGGCCGGGTTGCCTGCGAAAGCTTGACCGGCAGTCGCCGGGCTACGATAGTTAGGAAGGACTTACTGGGGGGACTGGGTTGGGGACAATTGGGGGGACTGCCGGCGTACGCTGGCTAGCCGTGTTTTCGGGCGTTGCGCCGCTGGCCGAACCGGCCTTTGCAGGCGCGTGGACGCAACCGGCGAACGCATCGCAATCGATATCGACGATTTCGCGGGAAGAGAACGCGGTCGGCGAGACGTGGCGCGCCGATGATTTCGGCGAGTATGGGCTGGGCGGCGGCTGGGGCTTCAACCTGAAGTTCGAGAACGAGACGCGCATCACGACTGCCTCGGACAATCGCCTGGGGTTTCACGCAGGCGTCCAGAAATCCTTCGCACTTGGAGACCGGAGTTCGTTCTCCATGATCGCGACCTATCTGGGCGGGGAGTCGCTCGACGGGCCGGACTGCCAGGGGCAGGGCTATGAGACACGTGCGGCGCTGGGTACGTCTTACTCGCTGGGTGAGCGCAACGGCTTCGTGAATGCCGAGGTCGGATGGCGATCGCGCGGGTCATGCGAGCGCGAGATGTTCGAGGTGACGGCCGGCATCGACATCGCTCCACGTATTGGTTTCGTGGCGAAGGCCTGGAACGAGGACGGCACGTTCGCGCAATCGACGAAGCTCGAGTCGACGCTGCTCTACGAGTGGGATGACGAACTCGCGATCGGGTTCGGTTGGCGCGAGGAGTTGTCCGGCGATTTCGAAGAGCAGGGCTGGGTGCTCTCGCTCTGGCGGCGCAGCTAGCGGCGCCGAGCGCTATTTGCGAGTCTCGATCAGGAGGAAGGCGATAAGATCGCGCCGGTCTTCTTCCTTGGCGATGCCATCGAAGAACATGGCCGTGCCCGGCATGAAATCCTTCGGCTTCTGCAGCCAGTGATCGACCAGTTCCGGCGTCCACTGGTTCTCGGTCCAGGCTTTCATCGCCGGCGAGTACTTGAACTTGGATGCCGTGCCGGGATGCCGGTCGAAGACGCCGTGCAGGTTGGGGCCGACCAGGTTGGCCTGTCCCGCGCCGACCGTGTGGCAGGAGCGGCACTTGTTGAACACGCCCTTGCCCTTTCCGAGATCGGCGGCGTTCCACGGGGCGGGAAGGTCCGATACGGCGGGCGGCGGGACGCTGGGCGTGGCCGTGGTTTCGGCCTTTTCGCCGCCACACGCGGCAAACGCCAGACACGCTGGAATCAGATAACTAGCCCGCATGGTTACAATCCGCCGGGTAAACTGTGTACATGTCACCCCGGCGAACTGTCGCGCCGGCCTCGCCGATTGCATCGGCAGCGCCAAATTCTCCGGAACCGTTCTCCCCGCAAGGAAAATCTCTCATGACGCTGGCTAGCTGGGCAAAGGTAGAAGCCGAAGCGGCGCGGATGTCCAAGGCCGATCCCAAATCCATCGCGGCACGGACGGATATCGACGCATTCGTGTGGAAGGCGCCGCATCTCGAAGCCGATGTCGCCAAGCAGCCGATCGATGCCGGCTCGATGGCGTCGATGCAGGCTCTGGCGGCGGAACGCGGGCTCGGCGCAAAGATCAGGGCGCTGTTCGCGGGCGAGATCGTCAACGCGTCGGAAAACCGTCCGGCGCTGCACTGGGCGCTGCGCGGCGGCGGCGCTGGCATTCCCGCCGTCGACGCCATGAACCGCGAAGCCGCCAAGGCCGCGGCGTTCGCGAAAGACGTACTGGGCGGCGGGCTCGGTTTCACCGTGAAGACCATCCTGCACGTCGGCATCGGCGGATCGGACCTCGGGCCGCGCCTGATCTGGGATGCGCTGCGCGACTACGAGTCCAAAGGCCTGGAGCTGAAGTTCTGCGCCAACGTCGATCCGGAGGATTTCCACGAGGCGACGGCGGGCGTCGATCCCAAATCGACCTTGGTGCTCGTCGTCTCGAAGTCGCTCAAGACGCCGGAGACAGCCTCCAACGCGAAACTCGCGCGCGAATGGCTGGTGAAGCATCTCGGCGAGACTGAAGCCAACAATCACCTCGCCGCCGTGTCTTCCGCTCCGGACAAGGCGAAGGCCTGGGGCGCCGCCGAGGCGCGCATCTTCCCGATGGATGAGGCGGTAGGCGGTCGCTATTCGGTGTGGTCGTCGGTCGGCCTGTCGCTGCAGATCGCGCTGGGCACCGATCGCTGGAGCCGCTTCCTCAAGGGCGGCGCGGAGATGGATGCGCATTTCCGAGACACGCCGCTGGCGCGGAATACCCCCGCACGCCTCGCCATGATGGATGTCTTCCTGCACACCGCGCTCGGCATCCCGAGCCGCACCGTGCTCGCCTATGCGCACCGCTTGCGCAAGCTGCCGGATTTTCTCCAGCAGCTCGAGATGGAATCCAACGGCAAGTCGGCGGCGGATGCGCCCGGCGGCATGGTCGATCCGACCGCGCCAATCGTCTGGGGCTCGGTCGGCACTCTGGGCCAGCACTCTTTCCACCAGCTCCTGCACCAGGGCATGCGTGACACCGCGATCGAGTTTGTCGCCGCGTTGGATGCCGGCGCCGGAGACAAGACGCGGGGCCGCGAACTGCTCGCCAACGCGTTTGCACAGGCTGAAGGCCTGCTTGCCGGCCGTTCGGCAAAAGAGGCGGAAGCCCAGCTCGCCGCCCAGGGCAAGACCGGCGAGAAGGCTAAAGACCAGGCGCGGCACATGCACATGGAAGGCGGGCGCGGTTCGACGACGGTGCTACTCGACAATCTCTCACCCGAGAGCGTCGGCGCGCTGATCGCGATGTACGAGCACCGCACTTTCGCGGCGGGTGTTCTCTGGGGCATCAATCCGTTCGACCAGTGGGGCGTCGAGCGTGGCAAAGTCCTCGCCGAAGAACTCGACAAGGCCATCGCGGGTGGCGACGCGGGCAAGCGCGATCCGTCGACGCTGCGTCTGGTCGAGCGTGCGCGCAAGAATTTCCGGGGCTAGTCGGGCTCACGCCCATGCGCCATCATGGCGGCTGAAGCCGGAGCGATCCGGCAGGCGGTCGAGGGGATTTCCATGCGCATCGCGGCGTTGGCGTTGATGGCACTGGCGTCGGCCTGCGCCGGCACGCCTGATACGACGCCCGTCAATCATCGCCTCGCGGCGATGCCGCCGCAGCCGGTTGTCGAACTTGGCGTCGATGGTGATGCAATCGCGCTGGCGCTTTCCGGCGGCGGCGCGCGGGCGGCGTCATTCTCATACGGCGCACTGCTGCAGCTTCGCGACATGAAGGACGCGAGCGGCAAGCGGCTGATCGATCGCGTGGCGCTGGTGACGGCGGTGTCGGGTGGAGCGATCACGGCGACATATTTCGGACAGCACGGCGCCGACGGGCTCGATGGCTTCCGCTCGGCGGCTCTGGACAAGGACTGGCAATCGACGCTGCACACCAGCTTCGCCGCGCCGAACAACTGGATGCGCCTGCTGCAGGGCGGCCTTAATGGGCCGGATCATCTCGCCGAATGGCTCGACCGCGAGGTCTTCAAGGATGGCAGGATGCGCGACCTGCCGAACCAGCCGCGCATCATCATCAACGCGACCGATCTCTACACCGGCGCGCCCTTCGCCTTCGCAGCGCCGTACTTCCAGGCGGTGTGCAGCGATCTCTCCGACGTGCGCCTCGCCGACGCCGTTGCCGCGTCGATGGCGGTGCCGCTGGCCTTCCGGCCGATCATCATCGAGACCTTTCCGAAGGATTGCCCGTCGCAGTTGCCGGCGTGGGTCGATGAAGCGGCGAAGGACCGGACGCGGCCCATGCTGCTGCGCGAAACAGCGAAGGCCTTTCAGCTCTATCGCGATCCCGATCGCATGAAATACGTCCACCTCACCGATGGCGGCGTCGCCGATAATTTTGGGCTGTCGAGCCTCATCACCATCCGTCATGCGTCACAGACGCCTTACGGCCCGTTCTCGCCGCGCGATGCGGTGAAGATCCGGCGCATGACGTTCCTGGTGGTCAACGCGGAAGCTACGCCCGGCGGCGACTGGGCGCAGGACGCCAAGGGCCCCGACGGCATGTCGCTGGTCGATGCGGCGATGACCGTGTCGATCAACGCCGCCAAGCGCGTGGCGGCGGATGCCTTCGCGGGCACGATGGCGGAGTGGGAGCGGGAACTGATCGAGTATCGCTGTGCGTTGCCGACGGAAGAGGCGAAACGCCTCGGCGCCGGGGCGGACTGGAACTGCAGGGACGTGAAGTTCAAGCTCGACGTGATCTCGTTTCGCGACCTGCCGGACGATCAGTTCAAGGAGCTGGGCGGATTACCGACAGTGGTGAGCCTGCCGACGGAGCAGGTCGATCACCTGATAGCGGGCGGCCGCCGCGCCATCGAAAGCAACGAAGCCGTCAGGGCGCTGACACGCTAGCGTTGAGCGCCGCCGCCTGCGTCGCCAGTCGTTCGGTCAGCGCCTTGTCGGCCGTCTCGATGACCAGATCGCGGCCCTCGCGGATTGCCTGCAGGTTTTCGGCGGCGGGAATGTCGGGCGAGACGCCGACGCCTTCGAGCCGCGATCCGTCGGAGGCAGTGAAATTGCCCGTCGCAACGCTCAGCCGCCCGCCATCCGGCAGCGGCCAGAAGCGCGCGGTGAGCACCTGGCCCGATGTGCGGTCGCCAACCAGCAGGGCGCGTCCATTCTGCCGCAGCGCGTAGGCCAGCATCTCGCCCGCGCTCGCGGTCTGCGGCCCGATCAGCACGGCGACAGGGCCGGCATAGGCGCGTCCGTCCGCGCGGGCCTTCACTGGCAGGGTCAGCATGCGGCCGGCCGTCTGGCCGATCGGTGCGCCGTCCGGCAGCAGCGCGCTGGCGATGAGCACCATCGCGCCGATATTGCCGCCACGGTTCGAGCGCATGTCGAGGATGATGCCGTCGTCGCGAGCGTCGCGGATTTCTTCCAGCGCCCAGTTGGCGGTGTAGCTGTCGAACACGTCGAACCGGATCACCATGGCGTCGCTGGCGAGGAATTCGGACCATTCCGCGAAATCCGTTTCCTCGGCGGTGAACTCGTAGGAGGTGGTTTCCTGTCCGGTTTTGCCCTTGGCAAGCACGAGATCGACCTTCATGCGATCAACTGCGGCGTTTTTCACCGGCGAGGTGCGGGCGGACAGCACGACGCGACCCGGCGCGACGCCGAGCTTTTCGGGCGTCGAGTCCTGTTCGACATCGTAGACTATCCATTGCTTGCCATCGTGCACAACGGTGACGCCGCCGAGGTCGCCAACGCCGCCGCCCATGTCGGCAAGGCTGTCGCCGCGGCGGCCGGAGAAGTGGATGCCGGCGCCGAGGCCGTCCAGCTCGTCGGGCGCGTCGGCGGCGACGTGGGATACCTTCAACTCGTCGAGCAGCGGCCAGATGGCGCGCGCATAGAGTTCGCGCGTGGTGCGCGCTTTGAGCGCATCCGGCCGATGGCGTTCCTTGGCGGCGTCCCAATCGATGCCGCCGAACTCCTTGTCGAAATAGTTCTGCGCGACGAGGCCCCAGACACGGTCGTAGACCATGCCATTGTGCTGGCGCAGCTTGAGGCCCCAGGGGTCCTCGCTCTGCTGCAGCCAGATGACGGCGGCGGCGGCGCATGAGGCCAGTAGGGCGATGGCGAGGGTGACGATCGCCGCGGCGACCCCGCCATTTCCTTTTCGCGCCCCGGCAACCCCAGCCATGTTCGCTATCCCTCCGGCGTCTTGATGCGGACGCGGGATTTGGCCGTGCGCCCGTTCGGGTCGACCACGGAGAGATCGTAGAAGCCTGGCTCGCGGGGGCGCCATATGGGGTCTCCGGTCACGTTGCGCACCAGCGGCTTGCCATCAACATACCAGGCGAGGCGGCCGTGCCCTTCGGCAGCGAGAACGAAGGACGTGTGCTCGTCATCCTTCCAGACTTCGGCGCCGTCCGGCGGGAAGAGGATGTTGGGGGGATTGTTTTCGCGTTCGAAGCGGGCGAGGGGCGCGGGCGGGGTGTGGTCGGATGGATCGTCCTCGCGTACAGGCGGGCCGGAGGGCCGCGCCGGCGTGATGCGGGCAATGGCGTCGAATGCGTCGAACAGGATGGGCAGCGCGCCTTCGCGGCCGGTGATGCCCGGACGCGGCGCGCCATCCGCCCGGCCCATCCAGACGACGACGGCGTGATGGCTGGCGATCCCGGCGGCCCACGCGTCGCGGTAGCCGTAGGATGTGCCGGTCTTGAACGCGATGACGGGCGCTTCCTGGGTCAGCGCGGCGGGCATCCGGCCTGCGGGCGTGGGCGCGGCGCCGAGGATGTCCATGATCTGGTGGGCCGACTGCGCCGACATGATCTGCGTCGCCGGCTTGTCTTTCTGCTTCGCGGCGGCGGCGCTCTCCGACTTCAGCCAGAGAATCGGCAGGGCGCGGCCATCGTCGCCGAGCGCGGCGTAGAGCAGGGCGACTTCCCGGACGGTGAGCCCCGCGCCGCCCAGAGCGATGGCGAGGCCGCCCTCGTCGTCGGCAGTCAGCGGCATGGACAGGTCGGCGCCGGCGAAAGCCAGCGCGGAAGCGAAGCGGCGAGCGCCAACGGCGTCAAGGGCAGCGACGGCGGGCACGTTGAGCGAATGCTGCAGCGCCTGCGCGACGGTGACATCGCCCCGGAAGGTGCGGTCAAAATTGTCGGGCCGGTAGGATGCAAAGCGGCGTGGCGCATCCGAGATGCGGGTGTCGGGTGAGGCGACGCCATCGTCGAACGCCATGCCGTAGATGAAAGGCTTCAGGGTCGAGCCCGGCGAGCGCGGACGGTCGGTAAGGTCGATCCAGCCGCCGGCGGTGTGGCGGTTGGCGGAGCCGGCGACGGCGCGAACCTCGCGCGTCGGAATGTCCACCACCATGATGGCGACCTGGATGCCTTCGCGGGATGGTCCGGATGAACGCCTGGCGAGCTCTTCGACTTCTTTCTGTAGCGCGAGATCGAGCGTCGTCTCGATATTGTCTGGCCCATCCGCCCGGCGCACGGCTTCTTCCGAAGCGTGCCAGGCGATCGACGGAAAGTCGCGACGCGCAGGCGCCGGATAGTCGGCGGATTCCTGGGCGAGGTCGGCGGCGAAGAGTTTCTCGTCGGCCAGCCGCATCAGCACACGTTCCCGCGCGACGATGGCGGCATCCGGATGCAGGTCGGGCCGCCGCGCTTCCGGCGATTGCGGCAGGGCGATCAGCATTGCGATCTGGTCGGGAGAGAGATTGTCGGGCTCGCGCCCGAAATACGCCCACGACGCCGCGCGTACGCCCTCGAGGTTGCCGCCGTAGGGCGCCAGCGTGAGATAGAGGTCGAGGATCTGGTCCTTGGTGTGGCGCCGCTCAAGTTGCCAGGCGCGGATCGACTCGACGACCTTGGAGCCGATGTTGCGTGGGCGTGGTTCGAGCAGTCGTGCCGTCTGCATCGTGATGGTCGAGCCGCCTGAGACGATGCGCCCTGCCGATGCGAACGAAGACGCGGCGCGGCCCAGAGCGAAGAAGTCGACGCCCGAGTGGGAGCGGAACCGCTTGTCTTCATAGGCCAGCAGGCTGTCGATGAAATCCGGATCGATCTTGTCGACGTGCGCCTGCATGCGCCATTTGCCGTCGTCGACCGGGAAGACGCGCAGCACCGCCCCGCGACGATCCATCACGACCGCCGAGATATCGCGCACACGGTTCAGCGGCGGCGGGAACAGGTAGTCCAGCGCCAGCACAGGCAGCAGCACGTAGAGCGCCACCAGCGCCGCACGCCGCCACCATTCGGCCGGCCACCAGAGCTTCGGCCTCCCGAGTTTCAGTCCGATCCGCGGGAGGCGCGGCAGCTTCATCTAGTTCCTTCTTGCGATGGTGATCTCGCGCGAGGTGGTGCGGGCGAAGGCGTCGGGGCGGTACATGTCTTCGACGACCACGCCCGGCATGGTGAAGCTTCCGGGCGTCACCGCGCGTACGACATAGGCCACCGTTGCGAGCTTCCGGTCGTAGACGTCGATGGCCGCCACGAAGCGATCATCCCGCGCCTCCGCGATGTTCGGCAGCGAGACCTCGTTGAGGAACGCATACGGGCCCGTCTTGCCCGCATCCTCCGGCCGCAGCACCGCTTCGATCTCGAAGCCCGCCGGCAGCAGGTCCGCGATGACAAGCGGCATGGAGCGGTTGTCCGATCCGACCACCGTGATCGCCACGATCATCCGGTCGCCCTGCTGGAACGAGGTTCCATCGATCGCGCGTCCGCCGGTCGTGTAGAGCTGCTTGCGCGCCGCGATGCCAAAGCCGACTTCGGGCGGCGCCGACGCGGGCGAACCGCGCGCGACGCTGGTGACCCAGAGCTGGCCCTGGCCATTGTTGGTGAAGGACGGCGGCGTGCGGATCTGGCCTTCGCCGACCTTGAACACCCGGCCCTGCGTCACCGTATCGGCCTGGCCCTGCACGTTGACGCTGACCGCAGACTGCCCGCCCGAGAGCGCGTTGGCGGCGAGAAGAAGGAAGGCCTTCTCCTGCGTCGTAAGGCGATCAGGCTCCGGCAGTTCACGCGCGACACGTTCGGCAAGGCGAGAGACACGATCCGCCTGCCTGGCCTCGCCCGCGAGCGCGAGCATGCCGGCAAGGTCGCGCCGCGACGTCTGATACCAGTCGCCGCTGTTCTCGTAGCCGATGGCCTGCTCGGCGCGATCGAACGCCGACTTGGAGCGAGCGTTGTCGCCGATCATGTAGAGAGCGGCGGCAATCTGCGCGCGGGCAAGCGGGCTTTCGATGCGGCCCATGCGGTCGTCATGCAGGTAGCGCAGGCGGGCCTTGTCCATCCGGCCCGCTTTCGCCAGCACGTAGGCAGCGTAGGCGACCGAACGGTCCATCAGCTTCTGTTCGGTGTCGGGATTGTAGCGGCTTTCCCAGACCTCGAAGTCATAGCCGGTGGAATAGCGCGACTCACGAACTGCGAATTCCTCGAGCGCGTCATACGCCTTGTCGAGCGCTGCATCCGGCACGACGAAGCCCGCGGCCTTCGCGCGCGACAGGAAGTCCGTCGCATACGCACCGAGCCACGGCGTCGCTTCCCGGTCGCCGACGCGCCACAGGCCGATCGCGCCATCCGCGCCCTGGCGGTTGAGGATGGTGGAGATCGCGTCCTGGATTTGCGTCTTGAGGTCGCCCGGCGTCTTGCGTCCGGCGAGGCCCGCGATCTGGGCTGCATAGAGCAAGGGCAGGGCGCGGCTCACCGTCTGCTCGGTGCAGCCATAGGGATAGCGTTCAAGCGAGTCATAGAGCGCCGCCGCATCCATCGGGATGGGCGAGAACGAGACCTGCACCGAACCCGATCCCGGCACGAACGAGGCCAGCGCATCCGAGGCAGGGGAGAAGTTTTGGCCCGGCTGGATGGTCGTGCGCTGGATGTAGGATGCAGGCATCCACGCCGACCGCGTCTGGATCGGATAGGTGCGCGAGACATTGTAGCTGCTGGGTCCCGTCACGTTGAGCGTGATGCTGGAGATGCCTTCCGATCTCGTGGTGAGGTTGGCGGGAAGATCGCTGCGCTGGCCGGCGTTGAGGCTGGCGGTTAGGTTGCCCGCCGCCGCCTGAACCGGCGCCGTGGCCGTGATCTTCGCGGCATAGCTGCCCGCGGCGCCTTCGACGTTGTCGAGGGTGACGGTTGCAACCGCCTGGTCCCCCGGCGCGAGGAAGCGCGGCAGAATCATTTCGGACGGCACCTGGTCGCGTACGGTCACCGGCTTGGAGCCGGAACCGACGCCGGTCGCCGACCACGCCACTGCCATGAGGCGAAGCTCGCCATTGAACTCAGGCACATCGAATTCGACGCTCGCCTTGCCATTGCTGAGCTTCACTGGCGCCGAGACCATCACGACCGACTTCGTCGGCACGACGGTAAGGCCTGCGCCGCCGATCTGGTCACCGCCGGAACGCACGGTTCCCGCAGCGCCCATATTGGGGTCGAGCAGGCGGCCGTAGTCATCGCGCAGGTCCACGCCGAGACGGCGCTTGCCGAAGAAGTATTTCGCCGGATCGGGCGACTGGAAGCCGGTGAGCAGGAGGATGCCCTCATCGACCGCTGCCACGGTGACATAGCTGTCCTCGCGGATCGGGCCTGTCGCTGCGATGTCGACCTTCATCTTGGAGCGCGGACGCTGAACCTGCGGCGCGGTGAGCTCGACGGTGAAGGTGCGCGGCTTCACGTCGACGGCCACGTGGGCCACGCCAACGGCGCGGCGTGGCTTCGGTCGAGCGACAGCGTCGCGCGGCGTGTAGACATTGGCCATCACATAGACGCCTGCGCCCCACTCCTTGGTGACGGGCAGCTTGATCTTGGTCGCCGTCTCGCCCTTCACCGAGATGGTGCGGGTGGTGATGACGTTCTCGGACGCAACCACGATTTCGGCTTCGCCCGAGTAAGGCGGCAGGATGGTGATTTCGACTTCGCGGCCTACGGCCGGGAGGGACTCCGGAACTTCGACGCGCACGCGGTCCGGCGACTCGACGCCTTCCTGCGGCTGTCCGCCCCAGCCCGCCCAGAACGCCATGGAGGCTTCCGAGCCTGAGGCGCTGTCGGTCAAGAGGAGTTCGTAATCGCCCCAGTCGAGCGCGCGTGTGGTGATCGCGCCGCGCTGGCCTTCGGCGATACGCGCCGCGCCTTCCTCGACCTCGACCACCTCTCGCGACGAACGCCATTGCCAGGCGCCGCTGTCGCCGTTGCGATACCAGTTGTACTTCCAGTCGATACGGACGAGGCGCCAGTTGATCTCGGCGGCTTTGAGCGCGCCGGCGCGGTCAGCCGAGACGATCTCGAACTTCGCTTCCTTGCCTTCGGGCGAGGAGCTGTCCTGGAACGCCGGCTTCATGCCGATATAGCGGTCCGACGGGCGGTAGGAGACGCGGATATCGTCGCGCACGGCGCGGCCGCCCGGCTCGATCGCAGAAACCACGGTGCGCATGCGCAGCGGCCTGGACGATGTGGCATTGTCCGCCTGGCGCGGGTCGAGCATCAGCACGGCCTTGCCGGCGCCATCCGTTGTCACGTCCGCGAGGTCGAAGGTCGACTCGCGGAATTCTTCATTATGGCGGCCGAACACGAGGCCCGGGAGCTGCGGGAACGGATTGGGGTCAGCCTCGACGCGGGTGTTGCCCTCGACCGGCAGGCCGGCGCCGGGCGCGCCATAAAGGAAGCGCACATTGGCGGTTATCGGCCGTGTCTCATTGGCGCGCATCGGCGTCGCCGTGTCCGCCGTCACATCGAGATCGATGCGCTGCGGCACGAAGTCTTCCACCGAGAACGTCTCGGCGCCCACAACGCCAACGCCATCGATCTCCGCTGAGATGCGCCACTCGCCGCGCGCGGCGGCTTTCGGGATCGCAAACGGATAGGTGACCGCGCCAGCCTGCGCCGCGCGCTCGAAGCGCAGGCGCCCGGCTTCAAGGCCGTTGGGCCCATAGACCACAAGCGCGCCGGGGCGGTTGGCGACGGCATTGGCGGCCGCATCGCGGATCAGCGCCGTCGATTGGACTGTCTCGCCGGGGCGATAGACCCCTCGCTCGGTATAGATGAAGGCGTCGGCTTCCTGCGCCGGCTGGCGGCCATCGATGCCGCGTTCGCTGAGGTCGACCGGCGAGCGGTCGAGATCGAGGATCGCGAAGTCGCCATTGGTCGCGTACGCCATCAGCATGCGGGGGGCGACATTGCCTTCGCCGCGCATGATCGGGCCCGAGAACCTCACATGGCCGGAGCCGTCGCTTTCGCCGCGCGCAAGAATCTCGTTGTTGCGGGCGATCAGCTCCAGCTTGATCTTGCCCATCGGCTTGGCGGTCTGGATCGAACGGACGGTCGCCGACATGCCGTTGTTGCCGGTGAAGGTGGTGAGCGCGAGGTCGGTGATCACCAGCCAGCGCTTGGCGCGGGCGGCGTCGTTCGGAACCTTGCCGGCCGCGTCGAGCTGTTCGAGTTCGACGAAATAGGCGCCGGGCTGCAGGCGCGGAATCGCCGTCGCGATCGGGAAGACGGTCGTGGTCGGCGCATTCTGCGATCCGGGGGTGTCGATCTGGCCGTTCCACACCGGCTCGGCGAGGTCATAGACCTCCGAGTTGTAGTCCATGTAGCCGTAGCTGCCCTGCGTCGACGAATAGCCGGACGAAATCGTCTTGAACGCCAGCGAACGGTCGGTGATGCGCGAGATGGTGACCTTCACCTTGTCGACGTTGACCGTCTCCAGCGCGAGACCATCGGCCTCGACGCGCGGCAGGATCACGCCGTCGCCCTTGAAGCCGACAAAGGCCGGCCGGTCGGTGAATTCGACCGGAATGGTCTCGTCATACGCCAGCGTGCGCCCGTCGAGCGCGGGCAGGCCGGAGCGGACGGTGACTTCACGTTCCTCGCCAAATGTCAGGCCGCCGACGCACAGATTGGCGCCCTCGACGCTGAGCGCGATCTGCGTCTGCGGCGAGACATCGACGTACGGCCGGTAGTCCTTCTGCGGATCGAGCGTGGTGGAGAAGGCGAGGCAGGCGCGCGGAAGGTCCTGCGACACGTCTATGTTATAGCGGAGGAATTCGAACTCACGTGGCGAGATCGGCCCGGCGCGCTTCGATCCGGCCTGCCGGACGTCCAGGCGCGGACCCTGGTCCTTGCCCTGGACGATGTTTGCTTCACCGGATCCGGCTGGGCCGCCGCAGCTCGCGAGTGTCGCCGCCGCGATGACGCCGGCGATCCCAAGCGAGATCGCGCGCCAGAACTTATAGGTCCCCACGTAGTCCCTCCTGATCCCCAACCCGTTTCCTGTGTGTGTTCACCTTATCTCCCCGCTCGCGGCCTGTGGAAGGGCCGGATCATGTCGGACTGGCGACAAGCTGCTGAAAGTCGGGGGATTGTTTTGACGTGAAGCAAGTTGGCCGGCCTCCGGGGAGGCAACAGCAAATGGTGCCGGATGAGGGGATTGAACCCCCGACCTTCGGTTTACAAAACCGCTGCTCTACCGCTGAGCTAATCCGGCGCCGCACGGGGCATTAGCCGCCGCGAGCCACATGACACAAGAGCAAGACAGAGAACAGGCCTGCTGACGCTGCGTCGTCTGCAAAAATGCAGGGGAATCAGCCCCAAAAGACCCCCCGATTGCCATAATTGATCCAGATCACGCCAAGCCGGCGCCCCGAGTGGTGCGTTGATCTCGCATGACCCAAGGACCCGATATCACCACGACTATCCAACCCGACCAGGCGCCCGGCAAACGGGCCAAGAGAAATGGGGAGACTTTCGTGCAACCGCTGACCACGCTCACTCTGGCTGCCCTGGCGCTCGGCGCCGCTGCATTCGCTTATGACAGCGCGACGGCGCAGACGCCGGCGTCGTGCCCGACGCATGAAGTCTCGCTCTATTTCGAGAAGGGCCAGACCCAGCTCAACGACTATTCGAAACAGGTCGCCGACCGCATCGCGGCCGAAGCGAAGGCGTGCGGCGCGCGCGAGATCGTCGCTGAAACCAAGGTCAGCGGCAAACGCGCTCTGGCCATCACCGAGACGTTCGAAGCGTTGGGCGTGAACGTCGTCCTCGTCGGCCCGCACCTGTGGCTGGTGAGCGCCGGCGACACGGTTGCAGACCGCACCGCCAAGGTGCGCATCACCGTCGACTCGCAGGTCGGCTAGTTCAGCCGGGGTCTGCTGCAGCAGCTCCGCTGATTGCCTTGCCGTCGATGAGGTAGATCACGGCGGCGGCGAGCAGGTAGCCAAGGAACAGGTGCATCAGGTCGATGCCGTAGATCACCTTGGATTCCGAGGAGTACAGCACGTTGTAGCTCAGCGTCATCGCGCCGAAGCTGACCCACAGCACCAACGCGACGCCAAGCGCCGACACCAGCGACGATGCTTTCGCCAGCTTGAGCACGAAGGCGATGCCGAACACCGTCACCAGCGTCAGCAGGAAGCCGAGCCCGTAGGCCATGCCTGCATCTATCGAGCCCGGAATGGCGCCGAGCTGAGCGTAAAGCGCCTCACCCGTCAGGGGCGCGGCGTCCATCGCCAGCAGGCCGTGGTTCTTCAGCGTTTCGTTGGCCCACACTTCCATCAGTGCGAAGCCATAGATGACCATCCCGACCGCGTAGAACGCGACCGTGCCTGCGATCCAGGCAACAAGATTTACTCCGCCAATTCGGGGCATGCAGTCTCCTCCCAAGGCCTGGTTGAGGCTTGAGCACGCAAGGCAGGCCCGACCCCGGCGCGTGCATATTCAGGTATGCTACGCCCGTTCCGGCCAGCCGGGGAGGCGGATTCAACCGGCGCCGTCCGCTGGCGCTCCAGATGCCGCCTGTTATAAGCCGCGACAGATCCCGCACGGGCTGGCCGGCCGACTTGGCAGCCAGTTGATTCAACAAGCGATTTCAGATGGCGCGCATCCTCATCACCTCGGCCCTGCCGTACATCAACGGCGTGAAGCACCTCGGCAACCTCGCCGGGTCGATGCTGCCGGCCGATGTCTATGCGCGCTTCAACCGGCTGATGGGCCACGAGGTGCTCTTTATATGCGCGACCGACGAGCACGGCACGCCCGCCGAACTCGCCGCGGCCGAAGCCGGCCAGACCCCGGCGCAATACTGCGACGAGCAGCATGAAATCCAGAAGCGCGTCGGCGCCGGCTTCTCGCTGTCGTTCGACTGGTTCGGCCGTTCCTCGCGCGAACCCAACAGGAAATTGACCCAGCACTTCGCCGATGTCCTCGAAGACAACGGCCTCATCGAAGAGCGCACCTCGCGCCAGGTCTACTCCGTCGACGACAAGCGCTTCCTGCCGGACCGCTATGTCGAGGGCACATGCCCCAATTGCGGCTACGAAAAAGCGCGCGGCGACCAGTGCGACAACTGCGGAACGCTTCTCGATCCGGTCGACCTGATCAATCCCTATTCGTCCGTCTCCGGCTCGAAGAATGTCGAGATCCGCGACACGCGCCATCTCTTCCTGCTGCAGTCGAAGCTGCAGGACCGCATCCGCAAATGGGTGGACGCCCGCTCCGCCAACTGGCCGCAGCTCACATCCTCCATCGCCTACAAATGGCTCGACGAAGGCCTGATCGATCGTTCGATCACGCGCGATCTCTCCTGGGGCATACCCGTCACGCGTCATGGCAAGACGCGCGCCGGCTTTGAACATAAAGTTTTCTACGTCTGGTTCGACGCGCCCGTCGAATACATCGGCTCCACCGTGGAGTGGGCTGAGGCCAACCAACAGAATTGGGAACGCTGGTGGCGCACGGACAAGGGCGCGGACGATGTCGCCTACGTCCAGTTCATGGGCAAGGACAACGTCGCTTTCCACACGGTCTCGTTCCCTGTGACGATCCTCGGCTCCGAAGAGCCGTGGAAGCAGGTGGACAGGCTGAAGGCCTTCAACTGGCTCAACTGGTACGGCGGCAAGTTCTCCACCAGCAGCAAGCGCGGCGTCTTCATGGACCAGGCGCTGGAGCTTCTGCCGAGCGACTATTGGCGCTGGTACCTTGTCGCCAACTCGCCCGAGAGCTCCGACACCGCCTTCACGTGGGAAAGCTTCAAGGCGAGCATCAATTCCGACCTCAACGACGTGCTCGGCAACTTCGTGAACCGCATCACGAAATACGCGTCCGCCAAGTTCGAGGGACAAGTTCCTGATGGCGGGACGCCGGGCGAACACGAAGCCTGGATGGTGCAGCAGCTCCAGGAGCGCCTGCCGCAATTCATCGCCCATTACGAAGCCATGGAGTTCCGCAAGGCTGCCGCCGAAACCCGCGCCATCTGGGCGGCGGGCAACGAGTACATCACCAAGGCTGCCCCATGGACGGCCTACAAGACCAGCGTGGACCAGGCCGCCCTTGGCATCCGCACCGGCCTCAATCTCGTTGCGCTTTTCGGCATCATCGCCCAGCCGATCATTCCGGAAACCGCGAAGAAAATCCTCGACGCGCTGAACATCCCTGAAGGAAACCGCAGCCTCGATCCGAAGAAAATCGGCGAGGGCGGTTATCCCGCCCTGCTCGACGCCCTGCCGCGCGGCCTGCCTATCGCCGTGCCACCACAACTCTTCACCAAGATCGAGGATGCGCAGGTGGCGGAGTGGAAGGCTCGCTTCGGCGGAGAGTGAGTTCAGGGAAACCGCACAATTCCGACCACGGCCATCATGACAGGCATCGCCGAAAGCAAGACAAACAGACTCAGGCCAAGAAATTTGGCGTCGTTCCAAGAGCGAACCTTGTGGGCAATCAAACCTGCGATCAGGCCTCCTGTAACCACGCCGAGGAATACGCTCGGAACGATAATGTTTGGCGGACCGCCCGACGGGCCGCTACGCAGGCCGACAGCAAGATATCCCGCCAACATGAACAACGAGCCAGCTATCAGCGCGCACGCCGTCGCCAACATGGCAAAAATGCGATCCCGCAGCGACATCCCGACCTCGTAGCGCGGCTTTCGTTCAAGGTAACAATGTATGCCTGATCAGCCCAGCCCCGGCCAAATCGAAATCCGGATCAACTCCGTCGCCCAGCTCTTCAACTCCTTCGACCCGTCGCCCTTCCAGGAGCGCGATCTCGACGACAACGCTGAAGAGTTCATCGTCGGATCCGCCCTCGAGTTCCACCGCAACGAAAAGCTGCGCATCATCGTCCATATGCCGGCGCGCGAATGCCTGAGTGAGGGCGCCAAGGGCCTCGCCAGCGCCGTGGCTAAACATTTCGACTATCGTGTCGGCGTGATGAAGCGGGAGCTCGCGGAACTCTTCCGCGCCGGACGTCGCTACCTGCTCGTGGGCGTGTCGATCTTCGCAGCTTGCCACGTCCTGGCCGAGGTCATACGCAATGCATTTCCGGGTGACACTTTCGCCGAGGGCGTCGAGCAGGGCCTCATCATCATCGGCTGGGTCGCCAACTGGAAGCCGTTCGACATCCTGCTCTACGACTGGTGGCCTCTGCGCCGCCGCATCAGGCTTTTCCAGCGCCTGGCGGAGGCCGAGATAGAAGTGCGCCCCGCAACCTGACCGGCATCCCTGCGTCCGCTGCCCTAACGGCGCCCATTCCATCGGCCCGACTCTTGAGGCAACCTTCCGTCGGCCGGGCCCATCGTTCGCAGAAACGAATGCCGCTCCGGCAAGGAAACGTTGCACAGGGCGGATGCGCACATGGATGAGCAAAAACGCAGGTCGTTGCGTTCGGCAGGCTATTCCCGCCGCACACTCCTCGGAGGCGCCGCAGCCGCGGTGGCGTGGGCGTCGCTTCCCGGCACAGCGCTGGGACAACAGCGCAAACGCTTCGGCCCCAATGACCGCGTCAACGTCGCCGCCATCGGCGCAGGCGGCAAGGGCGCGGGCAACATGGCCTCGCTTGTCAGCCAGAACATCGTCGCCATCGCCGACGTCGACTTCGCCAAGGTCAGCAAGGACATGATCGACAAGACCGGCGCCCTCAAGAAGGATCGCGTCGATCTGAAAGCCGCCTACGACAAGGCCGGCCGCTTCACCGACTACCGCCGCATGTTCGACGCCCACAAGGACATCGAAGCCGTCGTCATCGCCACGCCCGACCATCACCACGCCATCGTCGCCCGCATGGCGATGGAGCGCGGCATCCACGTCTTCGTCCAGAAGCCGCTCACCTGCACGATCCGCGAAAGCCGGATGCTGCTGGCGCTCGCGAAGAAGTATCCGCAGCTCATCACGGCGATGGGCAACCAGGGGCATTCCGGCGACGATGGCCGGCGCGTCATCGAACTCGTCCGCGGCGGCGCCATCGGAAAGGTCCGCGACGTCCAGATCTGGACCAATCGCCCCGTCTGGCCCCAGGGCATCGCGCGCGGCCCAACCCAGCCGACACCCGCCGGTCTCGACTGGGATATGTGGCTCGGACCAGCCGACGTGAACTGGGGCTACAACCCCGACTATGCACACTTCAACTGGCGCGGCTGGGTCCCGTTCGGCAGCGGCGCGCTTGGCGACATGGGTGCCCACCTGATGGACTTCCCCGTCTGGGCGCTCGAGCCGGGCCTGCCGACGCGCATCGAGACGCGGCACACGCTGTGGGGCGGCGACACCGATCCGTGGGACGCCAAGCGGCCGGCCGAGCTGGCGAGCTTCCCGCTGGGCAGCGTCACGCACTATGAGTTTGGCAAGGCCAAGGGCGGCCCCATCACCATGACCTGGTATGATGGCGGCCTGATGCCGCCGACGCCGAAGGGCCTGCCGCCGGGACGGATCATGGAGCCCGTCGGCGGCGTGCTGTTCATCGGCGACAAGGGCATGTTGATCCACGACACTTATGGCGAGAAGCCGACCGTCATCGGCGAAGAAGCCGTGG